>NZ_JAEUMO010000187.1 GCF_016793285.1 Phenylobacterium sp. | reverse complement strand
GCTTCTTCGGCGGCGTGACCGGCCGCGCCGCGACGACCGCCACCACGACGGCCACCAGGGCGAAGACCCCCGCGACGACCGCCGCCGCCCCGGCCGCGGTCAGCCAGGTCAGCGCCAGCGCGTAGACGGCATAGGACGCGGCCACGACGACGACCGCCGCGGCGGCGGCCACGGCGGCGATCGCGGCGGCGAGCCGAAGGATCCGCCGGATGTTCAGGAACTCGAGGTTCAACGCCGCGAGGCTGACGCGAGAAGGAGGCCGATCAGGACCCCCACGCCCAGCGCCGCCCCCGTGGCGGCCAGCGGCCGGGCGCGGATCTGCTCGCTGGCGACGCGGGTCGCCTCGTCGAGCTGTTCGCCCGCCACGTCGGCGTAGACCCGGCTCTGCGCGCGCAGTTGCTCCAGGCCCTGCTGCACGGCGGCTTCGATGCGCTTCGCCGCGTCGGCGATCGCCTTCTGGGCGTCCGCGGTGATCTTCGCGGCCGTGTCGTTCGCAGCCGCAGCCGCATCTTCTGTCGTCAGTTGGCCGGGCTTGGCGGGCATATCGAAATCTCCGGAAAGCAGAGCTGCGCCTTGAACGCAGTGCAACATAGGGCGCCGGGCCGCCCCCGCAAAGGCGCCGCCGCAAAACGCCGACGCAGGACGGCCGCCACAAAATGGAACGCGTTTGGCTGTGGAGCCGCCACGCTGCTCAGCCTATCCTTGCAGGATGATGCGCGATGCGAGAGACGGCTCGGATCGGGATGGCCTCGACCGGAGCCGTCTCGGACTGGCCCTGGACGCCGCCGGCCTCGGCGAGTTCGAGTGGGATCTCGGCCGCCGCGTCTTCGTCGTGAGCGAGCGGATGGCGGCGATCACCGGCATGGCCCCGGGCGAGCTGCTGGTCGACGACAACGATCCGCTCGCCACATACGTGCATCCGGACGACCGGGCGATCACCCGCGCGCGGCGGCGCGAGGCGCTGAAGTCCGGCGACGTCTTCGACGTCACGTTCCGGATGGTCCCGACTCCCGGCGCGCCGCAGCGCTGGCTGCGGATGGCCGGCATCGTCTCGCGGTCCGAGTCCGGCCGCCCGTCGGCGATCACCGGCATCGTGGAGGACATCAGCAAGACCCGCCTCGAGGACGACCAGCGCCAGGCGTTGATGGTCGAGCTGGACCACCGGGTGAAGAACGTGCTGGCCGCCGTCCAGGCGCTGGCCGTGCAGACCGCCAAGCGCACCACCTCGCTGGACGCCTTCCTGACCACCTTCTCCGGGCGCCTGAAGGCGATGGCCTCGGCCAACGAGCTGCTGACCGCCGCCCGCTGGCGCGGCGCCGCCATCGACCACCTGGCCGCCGCCGAGCTGGGCGCCATCGCGCCGGGCCAGACGAGCTGGGAGGGGCCGGAACTCTTCCTGACGCCGCGCGCGGCCAACGCTCTGTCGCTCGCCCTCCACGAACTGGCCACCAACGCGGTGAAGTTCGGGGCGCTGTCGGTCGAGACCGGCCACGTCCACGTGCGCTGGACCGCGCGGCCGGCCGGCGGCTTCGAACTGACATGGACCGAGAGCGGCGGGCCGACCGTGCAGCCGCCGACCCGCCACGGCTTCGGCTCCACCCTGCTGGAACAGGTGACCGGCCGCGAACTGAACGGCGACGCGGCGGTCGAATATCCGCCCGCCGGGGTCCTGGTGCGGCTGCGCGCGGGAGCCCAGGCGATGGCCGACCGGCCCGACGTGGTGCCGGATGTCCCGGGGCAGCGCGTCACCGAGACCGTCGCCACGTCGGTCGGCCCGGCCAGCCTGAGAGGCGCGCGCGTGCTGATCGTGGAGGACGCCGTCCTCCTGGCCCTCGAACTGGAGACCGGACTGTCGGAAGCCGGGGCGGAGGTGATCGGTCCCGCCTACGAGCTCGAAGAGGCGATGGCGCTGCTCGACCGGCCCATCGACGCGGCGGTGCTGGACGCGAACCTGAACGGCCGCTCGGTGACCCCCGTCGCCGAGGTGCTGAGCCAGCGGAACATCCCGTTCGTGTTCGCCACCGGCTACGGCGAGACGGGCGGCGCGCCGGGCGGCTTCGAGGCCCCGGTCATCCGCAAGCCCTACGACGTGACCCAGGTCGCGGCCGCGGTCGCCGAGCTGCTCTCAAAGATCTGATTCTCTTCACCATATTCTGCGTCGGAACGCCGCTGCGGCGAGATCACCCTGAGACAAGGCGCCACCTCGGCTGTGGCGCGGCCGGTCCGTATCAGGACGTCACGAAGGCCCGCGGACGTCCCGCGGGGGCCAGGCCGGTGGCCAGGGGAGATCGCCCGGAACCAGGCGACCCGGACTTCGGCGTTCGGTCCGCGGCATAGGTCGCGGACCGGCCGTCCCAGCCGTCGGGACGTTTCGCCGGGGCGGCGCCGGACCCCGCACCGCCGGACGACCGAAAGCTGGGCCGGCGTCCGGCCGGATCTCAGAGCACGCCGGCGGCGCGCAGCTCCTCGAGCCTCGCCGCCGACAGCCCAGCGCGTTCGGCCAGCACCGCGTCGGTGTGCTCGCCCAGGGCCGGTCCCGGCCAGCGCACCCGCCCCGGCGTCGCCGAGAGCTTCGGGAAGGCGTTCTGCATGCGGATCGGGCCGAAGACGCCGTGGTCGACGGTCACGATCGAGTCCCGCGCGGCGAACTGCGGGTCCTCCAGCATGTCGGGCGCGCGGTAGACGCGGCTGCACGGCACGCCCTTTTCCTCCAGGAGCGCGAGCAGGTCGTCGAGATCGTAGGTGGCCGTCCAGGCCGCGATGATCCCGTCGAGCTCGGTCTGGTTCACGCCGCGGCTGTTGTGGTCGACGAACTTGGGGTCGGTCTTCAGGTCGGGCCGGCCCATCGCCTCGGTCAGGCGGGCGTAGACGTTGTCGCCGTTGCCGCCGATCAGGATCATCTGGCCGTTTTTGCAGGGGTAGGCGTTGGACGGCGCGATGCCGGGCAGCACCGAGCCCGACCGCTCGCGGGTATAGCCGGTGATGTCGTACTCGGTGACGAGGTTCTCCATCACCGCCAGCACGCTCTCGTAGAGCGCCGCGTCGATGACCTGGCCCTGGCCCGTCCGGTCGCGGTGATGCAGCGCCATGGTGATCCCCATCACCGCGTGCATGGCCGCCAGGCTGTCGCCGATGGAGATGCCGGCCCGCGCCGGCGGCCGGTCAGGCTCGCCGGTCACATGGCGCAAGCCGCCCATCGCCTCGCCGATGAGGCCGTAGCCGGCGCGCTGAGAATAGGGTCCCGTCTGACCGAAGCCCGACACGCGGGCCATGATCAGGCGCGGATTGATGGCCGAGAGCGCCTCGTAGCTCATCCCCCACTTTTCCATCGCGCCCGGCCGGAAGTTCTCGATCAGAACGTCGGCCTTGCCGATCAGCGCCTTGGCCAGCGCCTGGCCCTCGGGCTTGCGAAGGTCGATGCCCACCGACTTCTTGTTGCGCCCGATCACCGGCCACCAGGGCGACAGGCCCTTCGGCAGGCTTCGGCCCCACTGGCGCATGGGATCGCCGGTCCTGGGGTCCTCGATCTTGATCACCTCGGCGCCGAAGTCGCCCAGGATCTGGCCGCAGAAGGGGCCGGCGATGAGGGTGCCCATCTCGATGACGACGAGGTCGGAGAGCGGGCCTGCGGGTGCGGTCTCGGTCATGCCCACGCCTTAGCGGGCCTGACGCGGCGTCGTGAAGCCCGTTCTGTTTTGCCCCGCGTCAAATCGGGGATGCAGGGTGGGTCACGGCGGCAGGTTGTCGAGGATGGCGCGGGTCAGCGCGTCGTAGTGGCCGTCGAAGTGGTGGCCGCCGGCCAGGGCGACGCGATGGATCAGTTCGGGCGGCAGGGCGGGGCACGCCGAGGCCCGCTCGCCGGTCCCGTAGACGCACAGCATCGGCCAGCCCTTCATCGCCGCCACCGCCGGCGCCGTCGCGAAGGCGCCCGGCGACGGCCGGCCCAGCCAGCTCGTCGGCCGGAATGACAGCTCGCCCCGCGGTCCCAGCCCGATCAGCGCCACGAGCCTGACCCGGTCGCGCAGGTCGGCCGGCAGATGCGGGACGATCGCCGGCAGGGCGTCGGCGCCGAAGGAGTAGCCGATCAGCATCACGCGCCGGCGGTTCCAGGCGCCCATCTGCCGGCGCAGGGTCGCGGCGAGGTCGGCCGCGGCGCGCTGCGGCGTCCGCGCCGTCCAGAAGTAGAGCGGCGAGCTGTAGCCCACGACCGGCACGCCCCGGCGCGCCAGCCCCTGCGCCAGCCGCTCGTCCAGGGGGCCCCAGCCCCCGTCGCCGGAATAGATCACCGCCAGGGTGTCGCCCGGGGCGACCGCGGCGTCCGCGACCGCGGGCGCGTCGCCGTGGTTCAGCCACGCCGGCCCGGCGACCGCACCGGTCGCGGCGATCACGGCGGCGGCTACGGCGGCGAGGATGGCGATGCGCATGCAGCGCCGATACCAGCGACGCGCGTCAGGCCCCTGGCAGGCGTCCCACAGATTTGTGAGACGCAGAGCCTTCCCTAGGGTGGGGTTCACATCGCCGGCCCATCGGCCTAAACGGCGCGCCATGGCCGAGTTCGCGATTGCGCCGCCGCCCGTTCCCACCGTGCCTGTGGAGGGCGAGACCGGCGGGTTCCCTGTCCGCCGGATTCTCTGCGTCGGGCGCAACTACGCCGCCCACGCACGTGAAATGGGCGCCGACAGCCGCGAGCCGCCGTTCTTCTTCACCAAGCCCGCCGACGCCGTCGTGACGCCGGGCCGCGACCCGGCCTATCCGCCGCGCACGAAGAACCTGCACCACGAGATCGAGCTGGTGGTGGCCATCGGCGCCGCGGGCCGCGAGGTGAGCCCGGACGACGCGCTGGGCCTCGTCTTCGGCTACGCCGTGGGCGTCGACCTCACGCGCCGCGACCTTCAGAACGCAGCCAAGGACAAGGGCCACCCCTGGGACGCCGGCAAGGCGTTCGACGACTCCGCCCCCATCTCCGCCATCCGCCGCGGAAGCACGCCGCCTGCCGGGCGCATCCGGATCTCCGTGAACGGAACCGTGAAGCAGGAGGGCCTGATCGGCGACATGATCTGGAACGTGGCCGAGATCGTCGCCGAGGCCTCGAAGCTGTGGGCGCTGGCGCCCGGCGACCTGATCTACACCGGCACGCCCGAGGGTGTCGGCCCGCTGGTCCCCGGCGACAACGTCGAGGGCGAGGTCGAGGGCGTGGGGCGGATCGCCTTCACGGTGGCGGCCCCGTGACCTGGACGCTGCACTCCGCCTGGCGCGCCGGCGCGCCCTACCGCGTGCGCATCGGGCTGAACCTCAAGGGCTGCGCCTACGACTACGCCGCCGTCGACCTGATCCGCGGCGACCAGCGCGAGCCGGCCTATCGCGCCGTGAACCCCCAGGGCCTCACCCCCGCGCTGACCCTCGACGACAGGACCGTGCTGGCTCAGAGCCTCGCCATCCTGGAGTGGCTGGAAGAGACGGTTCCCGAGCCCGCGATCCTGCCGGCCGCGCCGCTGGATCGTGCGATGGTGCGGCGGATGGCCGGGATCGTCGCCTGCGACATCCATCCGCTGAACAACACCCGCGTCGGCCGATACCTCCAGCTCGAGATGGGCCGCTCGCAGGAGGACTACGTCGCCTGGATGAAGCACTGGATCGCCGAGGGCTTCGACGCGCTGGAGCCTCTGGTGGCCCGGCACGGCGGTCGATTCTCGTTCGGCGACCGGCCGACCATCGCCGACTGCTGCCTCATCCCGCAGGTCTACGGTGCGGAGCGCTGGGGGGTCGGCCTCGCGCCCTATCCCGCCATCGCCGGCGTCGCCGCGCGGGCCGCCGAACACCCGGCCTTCGCCGCCGCCCATCCCGACCGGCAACCCGACGCGGTGACCGCCTGATGCGCCAAGAATCCCATGCCTAAGACCCTCGAAGACCTCAAGATCCGCAACAAGGCCTGGGCGGCCGGCAAGGTCGCCGCCGATCCCGGCTTCTTCCGCCGCCTGGAGGGCCAGCAGGCGCCCGAGTACCTGTGGATCGGCTGCTCCGACAGCCGCGTGCCCGCCAACGAGATCGTCGGCCTCGACCCCGGCGAGCTGTTCGTCCACCGCAACGTGGCCAACCTCGCCCCGCCGCAGGACGCCAACTACCTGTCGGTGCTCCAGTTCGCGGTCGAGGTGCTGAAGGTGAAGCACATCCTCGTCGTGGGCCACTACGGCTGCGGCGGCGTGGCCGCGGCGGTCGACGGCCAGCGGCGGGGGATGGTCGACCACTGGCTGCACCCGATCCGCGAGGTCCACCACGAGCACCGCCACGAGCTGGAGGCCATCGACGGCGACAAGGCCAGGTGGGACCGCCTGGTCGAACTGAACGTCATCCGCCAGGTGAGGAACGTCGCCTCGGACGTCTTCGTCATGGAGGCCTGGAAACGCGGCCAGCCCCTCTGCGTCCACGGCTGGGTCTACACCCTGGGCACCGGCATCGTGACCGACCTCGACGTCACCGTGGCGGGCCCGGAAGACCTCGACGAGTACGTCGACTAACCGCCCCTGACCCGCACCCGGGCCTGGGCGCGGCGGCCCTCCGGGTCCACCACCGTCACCCGGTAGAAGCCGGGCCCGGGCGGCCGCCAGATCGGCCGCCCGCTCAGGGGATCGAGCGCGACCGGCGTTCCGTCCACGTACCAGGAGAGCCGCGCGCCGCTGGCGGCCAGGGACAGGCCGCGGGCGGACGGGCCGTAGCCATCGACCTGCACCGCCGCCCCGTCGGGCGGGAAGATCATCTTCGGGCCTTCGCCGGCGGCCTCCAGGGTGCGCAGCGCCGGCGGGGCCGCGCGAGGCGCGATGGGCGGCGGCGCGGCGGGCGTGGTCCCGATCGCGTCGGCCACCTGGAAGAGGAGCGGAAGGGCCGAGTCGCGGCCCGTGACCCCGCCCCGCGCGCCGCCGTCCGGCCGACCGGTCCAGACCACCACCGCGTAGCCACCGACCACGCCGGCCGCCAGCGCATCGCGGAAGCCGTAGGAGGTGCCGGTCTTGAACGCCATCGCCGGCCGTCCGCGCAGCAGCGCCGCCGGGCCCGCGCCGGCCGGCGGCGGCGTCTCGCGCAGGATGTCGATCACCTGCCGGGCGGCCTCGGCGCGGACCAGGCGGCGGCCGGCCTCGCGCCGCACGCGCACCGCATCGCGCTCGGTCCACGCCAGCGGCTTGGCGATCCCGCCGTCGCCCAGCGCGGCGTAGAGCACGGCCAGGTCCCGCAGGCTGACGCCCACGCCGCCCAGCGCCAGCGCCAGCCCCGGCGCACGGGTCTCGGCGCGCGGCCGCTCCAGGGTGACGCCGGCCGCAGCGAGCCGCGTCTCGAACGCCTCGGGCCCCACGCTCGCCAGCGTCGCCACGGCCGGCACGTTCAGCGACTGGGTCAGCGCCTCGCGCGCGGTCACCTTGCCGTGGAAGGTGCGGTCGAAGTTCTCGGGCTGGTAGTCGGCGAAGCGCACGCGGGCATCGTCGATCTGGGTGTCGGGCGCGGCGATCCCGTCCTCGAAGGCGAAGGCGTAGATGAAGGGCTTCAGCGCCGAGCCGGGCGAGCGGCGCGCGCGGGTCATGTCGATCCAGCCGCCCTGGGTGTCGCGCCCCGACGAGCCCACGGCGCCGCGCACCGCCCGCCCGTCGATCTCCACGACCAGGATCGCCGCCGTGGTCGACCCGCCCTCGGCCCGCGCCGTCGCCGCCGCCAGCTCCTCCAGCCGCGCCTGCAACCGCGCGTCCAGGGTCGAGACCACGGTCGGCGTGAGCGTCGGCGCCGCCGCGGCCAGCTCGCCCGCGGCGTGCCAGGCGCGGGCCGGGAAGACGCTGCGGCCCGGTAGCGGATCGGCGCCCGCCTCCTTCGCCGCCGGCGCCGCCAGCCGGCCCATCCGCACGAACCGGGCCAGCACCGCGTCGCGCGCCGCCCTGGCCGCCGCCGGCCGCCGGTCGGGCCGCCGCGCCTCGGGCGACTGGGGCAGCGCGATCAGCAGCGCCTGCTCGGCGTCGGTCAGGCCCTCGGGCTCGTGGCCGAAGTACGAGAGGCTGGCCGCCCGCACGCCCTCCAGGTTCCCACCGTAGGGCGCCAGCGTCAGGTACATCGCCAGGATCTCGCGCTTGGAGAACCGGGCCTCCAGTTGCAGCGCGCGCGCCATCTCGATCAGCTTCGAGCCGACCGTCCGCGGCCGCGGCTCCAGCAGCCGCGCCGTCTGCATGGTGATCGTCGAGGCGCCCGAGGTCGCGTGTCCCCGCACCGCCGCCGACCCCACCGCCCGGGCCAGCGCCGCCGGGTCGACGCCCGGATGGATCCAGAACCGCGCATCCTCGGCCGCCACCACGCGCCGCAGGAACTCCGGATCGGTCCGCGCGAGGTCGGCCCTGAGCCGCCACCGCCCGTCCTCCACCGGCAGCGCCCGCAGCCAAGCGCCCCGCCGATCCAGCACCACCGGCGACGACCGCCCGGCCCGCGTCAGGTCGGGCGGCGACGCGATGTCCGCCGCCGCGACCACGATCTGGAACGCCATGAGGCCCAGCAGCCCCAGCACGAGCCGGCGTTGCGCCACTTCAGGCCCCCGGCGCGATCGAGGTGCGGCGCGGCGCCGTGCGGGCGGCGACGCCGGGGCGGTACATGTCGCGCGCCTCGACGCCGGGCAGCAGGAAGTCGCCGGGCGTCACCGCCCGCGCCACGTAGGCGAAGGCGAACGCGCCGTTCCCCTCCACCTGGGCGGCGGCCACGTAGCGGTCGTCGCGCGCCTCCTGCGCCGAGGCGGAGGTCAGCTTGCCCAGGAAGCCGAACGGCCCGCCCTTGGCGTCGTCGGGGCCCAGCACCGTCTCGATCTCGAACCCCGCCGGCAAGGGGTCGTCCACCACCAGCGGCAGGCCGCGGGCCTGCTGCGAGCGGCCGGAGATGCGCACGATGACCCGGTCGCCCTGGCGCACCGCCGCCGGGTCCACGGGCTGGCCGCGCAGGGTGAACATCGTCTTCGACACCGAGAGGCCGCTGGCCGAGGCCGCCGGCGCCGCGATGGGCGCGCCGGTCACCGTCACGGTCCGCCAGACCCCGCCCTTCCCCGCGTTCAGGAACCGCGCGTCGATCAGCCGCCCGACGGACCAGCGCGGCGCGCCCCCCGCCGGCGACATCTGGGTGACCCCGCTCGCCTGGATGGCCGGCCGGCCCGAAGCCGCGAGCATGAAGTGCGCCGCCTGCAACAGCCGCGCCTGCTCCTGGGTGTTCAGCGCGTCGGGGTCCTTGACCGCGTTCTCCAGGCGCGTCTGCAAGGCCCGCGCGGTCCCCGGCTCGCCCGCCTCGTAGGCCAGCGCGATGACGCCGGCGAGGTCGCGGAGCGGGCTCTGATACCAGTCCCAGCGCGCCTTGTAGCCCAGCGCGGCGGTGGCCTCGCGGAAGGCGGCGCGGGCGCGGGCGCGGTCGCCCATCAGCGCGAGGCCGGTGGCGACCTGGGCGCGGGCGAGCGGCGAGGCCTCGTCCTTCATCTGCACGTCGTTCCACCAGCGCAGCCGGGCCAGGTCGCCGCGGCCCGCCTTGGCCAGCACATAGAGCGCGTAGGCCGAGGCGCGCCGGCGCATCACCCGCGTCTCCTTCTCCGACTGCTCGGGCGTGGCGGCCCACCAGCCGGGATAGTCCATGCGGTACGACAGGCTCGAGTAGCCGTCGGGCTTGGAGATCTCGCGCATGGCGAAGAGCGCCCGGTCCATCGCCGCCTGCGACACCGGCGCGCCCTGCCGGCGGGCCTCGACCAGGAAGTCGGTGACGTAGGCGCCGATCCAGGGATCGGCCTCGCCGTCGCCGACGCTCCAGAGCCCGAACGCCCCGTCCAGGCTCTGGCGGTCCAGCAGCTTGCCGACCGCCGTGTTCAGCGCCGGCGTCGCGCGTCGGAGCTTGGGGTCGATCTCGGCGCCGTAGAGCAGCGGATAGGCGCCCGACACCAGTTGCTCTGTGCAGCCGTAGGGATAGCGCGAGAGCGAGGCGGCGATCGGCGCCGGGTCGAAGCCGCGGAACGGCGAATAGCTCACCTGCATCGTCGCGTCGCCGGCCGCCAGACCGGCCAGCAGGGCGGCGGCGGGCGTATAGGTCTCGCCCGGCTGCTGCAGCACGGTCGTGGTGCGCGTGACGCGGCCCCAGCCCAGCCGGCTCTGGATCGGCAGGTCGCGGGCGGTCGTGAAGCCCGGGCCGCTGACGCGGAAGCTCACCGCCCCCACGCCGGCGCGCCGCGGCGCGTCGAACGCCACGCGCTCGGTCGTGCGCTGGCCCAGCGGCAGGCGGAACAGGCGCGTGAGGTTCGCCAGGAACCCGCCCTTGCCCGCGACGCTGGCCGTATAGTCGCCCGGCTTGCCCTCCAGATTGTGCAGTTCCAGCGTCGCCAGCGCCCGGTCGCCCGGGGCCATGAACCGCGGCAGGTTCAGCTCGGCCACCACCGGCTCGCGCACGGTCAGCGGCTTCGAGGCGCCGCCCACCGCATCGTCGGTCCACGCCACCGCCATGAGCCTCAGTTCGCCGTTCAGGTCGGGCGCCGGCAGGTGGATCGTCGCGCGGCCCAGCCGGTCGGTCTCGATCACGCCGGACCACAGGGCCACGGTGCGGATCGGCGTGGTCGTCAGCCCCTCGCCGCCGATCTCGTCGGCGCCGAAGTTCACGTTGGCCGGCGCGCCCAGGTTCGGGTCCAGCAGGCGACCGTAGTCGTCGCGCAGGTCGACGCGCAGCGCGCGCTTGCCGAAGTACCACTTCACCGGGTCGGGGCTCTGGAACCTGGTGAGCCGCAGGATCCCCTCGTCCACCGCCGCCACGGTGACGCGCACCTTCGCGCCGACCGGCTGGCCCTTGATGGTCAGCGGCACGTCGAGCCTGGCCTTCGCATGCTGCTTCGTCGGCGTTCCGATATCCACCGCCAGCTTCCGGTCCTTCGGGTCCAGCGGCACGTAGACGACGCCGAGCGCGCGGCCGGGCTTCGGCGAGCTCACCGCGTCGCGCGGCTGGATCACGCTGACCAGAATATACGCCCCGCCGCCCCAGGCCGCGGTCGACTTCAGTCGCACCGTGCCGCCCGCCGCGGTCATAGGGACGCTCTTGAAGTCAACGATGCGGTCGGTGGCGACGGCGATCTGCGCCTCGCCCGCATAGGGCGGCTTCAGGGTGATCTCGACCGTATCGCCCTGCCGGTAGGCCTTGATCCCGGCGCTCACGCGGACGAGGTCGGGCGCGTCGACGTCCTTCGCCGGCTCGCCCCAGCCCGAGGCGAAGCGGATGACGCTGACCGCGCCGCCGGGTCCCTCCATCTCCAGGCGATAGTCGCCCCAGCCGAGGCGGCGCTGGACCCTGGCGCTGCCGCCCGCCGGGATGTTCAGCGTCCCGCGCTGCACGGCGACGTCGCGGCTGGAACGCCGCCACTGCCAGCGCCCGTCCTGCTGGAACCAGTCGTAGGTCCACGCCTCCTTGATGAGCGTGTAGGTCACCCCCTCCTGCGCGCGCCGCCGGCCATAGGGATCGACCGCGATGATCTCGGCGCTGACGACCGGCTCGGTCCCGCCCGAGGCGACGCCCTGGTCGATCCTGGCGCCCAGGTAGTAGGCCGCCGGCCGCACCTTGAAGGTCGTCCCCTCGCGCACCGGCCGCCCGCCCGGCTCGAACACGGACGTGACCACCGCGGCTTCCAGCGGCTGGGTCGCCCCCTGCGCCGCGGCCGACGACAGGTGGACCACCGCGCGGCCCTCGCCGTCGGTGACGGTGGTCTCCAGGTCCAGGAACTGCTCCTCGAAGGGCGTCCGCTGGTCGCCCCACTGGTAGCCCTTGAACTGCGGGAAGGGGTCGGCGTCGACGCGCAGCCTGGCCTCGCCCTGGGTCTGCAGGCCCGCGCCCGCCGCGCCGTAGAGGAAGCGCGCCGCGACGTCGATCGCCCGCACCTCGTCGCCGCGCAGCGGGACCTGCTCGTCGCCCTTGGCCGTCACCTCCAGCCGCTGCGGGGCGAAGTCCTCGACCGCGAAGGCGAGTTCGCCCGCCGGCTGCTCGACGCCGTCGATCTCGACAGTGGCGCGCCAGCGGCCCCGCGGCGCGCTCCTCGGCAGGACCACGCTGGCGGCGGCCGAGCCGTAGGGGGTCTTCTCGAACCCGTAGCGGATCAGCTCCACGCCCGAGGGCCGGCGCACCACGATGTAGCCCTTGCGTTCCTTCACCGCGCGGGCCTCGCGGTCGCGCAGCAGGGCGTTGAGGCGCACCGTCTCGCCGGGCCGATAGACCCCGCGGTCGGCGTAGATGTAGGCGTCGACCGGGCCGGCGCCGCCGTCGTTCTCGTTGCGTCCGCCGATGCCTTCGCGCGACAGGTCCACCGGCGCGCGGTCGAGGTCCAGCACCGCCAGGTCGCCCTGCGGGCCGTAGACCATCACCATCTTGGCGCGCTCGGCCGCCTTGCCTTCCAGCAGCGGCTTGTCGAAGCGCGCCCGGCCCGAGGCGTCCGAGCGCGTCTCGGCCAGGTCCTCGCCGTTGCTGGCCACCAGCGCCACGCGCAGGTTCGAGAGCGTCTTGGCCGACTTCAGCGACCGCACCACCACGTCGAGCCCGTCCGAGCCCTGGTACGCCGTCATCGCCATGTCGGTGAACATCACCCAGCGCCGCGCCTGCGCGGGCGGGTCGTCGTCGTAGCCGTCGTCGTCTCCGCCGGCCTTGAGTCCGCGCGGGCCCGAGGCGTCCTTCGCCTTGATGACGTAGCCGCCGGGCTGCATCTCCTTCAGCACCGCGCCCAGCGGGAAGACGGTCGTCACCCGCTCGCCCGGCCGCCCGCGCACCGCCACGTCGCCCTTCCAGATCAGCCGGCCTTCGCCCCGCGGCGTGTCGTCGCCGTAGTTGTCGGCGTACTCGCCCTCGCCGGTCGGATCGGGCGCGCTGATCGACTTGCGCACCAGGTTGCGGTCGACGACGCGCCAGACCTCGATGTGCAGGCGGCTGACGTTGACGGTCTCCAGGCCCACGCCGTCGGCGTCCTCCCGCGGCAGGATCACGCCCAGGCCCGCGAAGCCGACATAGGGCGGCTTCTCGCTGGACGCGAAGGCCACCTCGTAGTTGCGCGCGAGCTTCGCGCCGCCGACCCCCGGCAGGCCCTTCAGCAGGGTCACGGTGCGGTCGACGAAACCGATGCCGCCGACGCAGAGTTCGTCGCCCTTCACCGTCACGGCGGGCCGGTTCGCCAGCGCCGGCGAGACCGTCACGTAGTCGCCATACGACCGCGCCGCGTCCAGCGCCTGGCTCATGCGGATGCAGGCGCGCGGCTCGTTCCCGGCGACGTCGAAGCGCGAAGTCCAGACCGCGAAGCCCGCCGGCTTCGGCACGCCGCGGCGGCGCGCGTCGGCCCCGCGCGGCTTGCCGAAGAGGCCCCAGGACGGTCCGGCCGACGGATCGCCCGCGGCCGCCACGGTGGGTCGGCCGAAGCCGTTCACGGCGACCGTCGCGGCCACCCCGCCGCCGAACGCGGCCAGGGCCACGAGGCCCGCCACGGCGAGCGACGTCTGGCGCTTGAAGACGCCGGGTACGCGGTCGCGCCAGGACGGCGCCGCGCCCTCGGAATCCGACCCGCCGCCGACCGACATGACACCCTCCGGGACAAGCTACGCAAACGATGGGACGCGCCCGGCGGGGGCGCCGTCAATGGGCGCCGGGCGCTTGACGACGAAGGTTTTGCAGGCGTTGCATGGGCCACACGCCGCGCTCAGGGCGCGCATCAGGAAACACCCGGAAATAACAATGAAATCAATGCTTCTGGCCGCCAGTGCGGCCGCCGCGCTTTGGACCGCCACGCCCGCCGCCGCCCAGGCGCCCACAGGCCTGGACGCCAAGGCCTTCATCGAGCGGGCCGAAAGCCGGCTCGCCGCGATGAACGAATACGCCAACCGCGCCCAGTGGGTGCGCGCCAACTTCATCACCGAGGACAGCCAGTGGATCGAGGCGAAGGTGGGCGGCGAGCAGAAGGAGCTCTTCACCGAGCTCGCCAAGGAGGCCACGAAGTTCGACGGCGTCCAGACCGACGCGGCCACGCGGCGCAAGCTGAAGCTGCTCAAGCTCTACCTGTCGCTGCCGGCGCCTGACCGCCCGGGCGCGGCCGCCGAGGTGGCGGGCCTCGCGACCAAGCTCGACAGCATCTACTCGACCGGCAAGTTCCGGTACGGCGGCAAGACGCTGACCCTCAACGACGCCGAGGACATCCTTGCCGACAGCCGCGACCCGGCCGCGCTGAAGGCCGCATGGGAAGGCTGGCACTCGATCTCACCGGTCATGAAGGCCGACTACGCCAGGCTCGCCGCCCTGCTGAACGAAGGCTCCCGGGGCATGGGCTTCAAGGACACCGGCGCGCTCTGGCGCTCGGGCTACGACATGGAGCCCGACGCCTTCGCCGCCGAGGAGGACCGCCTGTGGAAGCAGGTGGAGCCGTTCTACAAGCAGCTCCATTGCTACGTCCGCTCGCGCCTGAACGCCCAGTACGGCGACGCCGTCCAGCCGAAGACGGGCCCGATCCGCGCCGACCTCCTGGGCAACATGTGGGCCCAGCAGTGGGGCCACATCTACGACGTGGTCCAGCCGAAGGGCGTGACCAGCAGCTACAGCCTCGACAAGCTGCTCGTCGACAAGGGCTATGACGCGGTCAGGATGGTGAAGACCGGCGAGGGCTTCTACACCTCGCTCGGCCTCGAGCCCCTCCCGCAGACCTTCTGGGAACGCTCGCTGATCGTCCGGCCGCGCGACCGGGAGGTCGTCTGCCACGCCTCGGCCTGGGATCTCGACGACAAGGACGACATCCGCATCAAGATGTGTACGAAGGTGAACGCGGAGGACTTCCAGACCGTCCACCACGAACTGGGCCACAACTTCTACCAGCGCGCCTATGCCGGCCAGCCGTTCCTGTTCAAGAACGGCGCGAACGACGGCTTCCACGAGGCCATCGGCGACTTCGTCGGCCTCTCGGCCTTCACGCCCACCTACCTGAAGCAGATCGGCCTGATCGACACCGTGCCGGGCGAGGCCGAGGACATCCCGTTCCTGCTGAAGATGGCGCTCGACAAGATCGCCTTCATGCCGTTCGGCCTGATGGTCGACAAGTGGCGCTGGCAGGTGTTCGACGGCTCGGTCGACCCGGCCCACTACAACGAGGCCTGGTGGGCGCTGAAGCTGAAGTACCAGGGCCTGACGCCGCCCGGTCCGCGCCCCGCCGACGCCTTCGACCCCGGCGCGAAGTACCACGTGGCCGCCGGCGTGCCCTACGCCCGCTACTTCATGGCCCACGTCTACGAGTTCCAGTTCCAGCGCGCGGCCTGCGCGCAGTCGGGCTGGAAGGGCCCGCTGCACCGTTGCTCGATCTACGGCCAGAAGCAGGTCGGCGAAAAGCTGAACGCGATGCTCCAGGCCGGGCAGTCGCAGCCCTGGCCAGAGACGCTGAAGGTCTTCACCGGCGAAAGCCGCGCCGACGCCAGCGCCGTCGTGGAGTACTTCAAGCCCCTCGAAGGCTGGCTGGCGAAGCAGAACAAGGGCCAGCAGTGCGGGTGGTAGGCCAGGTAGCGCCTCACCTCCCCCATCGCGGCAGCGGCGGCGGGGGAGGTGAAGGCGAGTTCGCGAGCCTAGGCGCCGCTACTTCAGCTTGATCTCCAGCAGCCGCTCCTGGAGGTAGCCGTCCGCTGTGATCGGCTCCGGATAGCGGTCGGGATGCTGGGCGTCGACCGTCTGGGGCAGGGTCTTGATCAGGTAGTCCGAGTTGAAGTGCAGGAAGAACGGCGTCGAGTAGCGCGGGAAGCCGCGGCGTTCGGGCGCCGGGTTCACCACGCGGTGCGTCGTGGACGGCAGCTTGTGGTTCACCAGCCGCTGCAGCATGTCGCCGATGTTGCACACCAGCGACCCCGGCGGCGGGTTGATCGCGATCCAGCGGCCGTCGTGGTCCCTGACCTCGAGGCCCGCCTCCTCGGCGCCGAGCAGCAGCGTGATGACGTTGATGTCCTCGTGCGCCCCGGCGCGGATGTGCGGGCCGTCCTTGGGCACAGGCGGATAGTGCAGGAGGCGCAGGATCGAGTTCCCGACGTCGACCTTGTCGTCGAAGAAGTGGCGATCCAGGCCCAGGTAGGACGAGATCGCCTCCAGGACCTTCAGGCCCATGGCGTCCAGGGCGGTGTAGAGCCACTGAACCTTCTCGTGGAAGTCGGGCAGTTCGGCGTCGGGCCAGACGTTGTCGGCCATGTGGTCGCGGAACGGGTGGCCGGGCGGCAGGTCGCGGCCGACGTGCCAGAATTCCTTGAGGTCGAAGTGCGTGGCGCCCTTGGCCGTCTCGATACCGAAGGGCGTGTAGCCCCGCTGGCCGCCGACGCCGAGCTTGTACTTCCGCTTCGTCTCCTCCGGCAGGGCGAAGAACTTCTTCATCTCCGCGATGGCGGCGTCGACCTTCTCCTGCGGGAGGCCGTGGTCGGCGATCACGGCGAAGCCCCAGCGGGCGTAGCTGTCGCCCAGCTTCTGGCTGAAGGCGTCGAAATCCTTCGAGAAAAGACCGAACGAGACCGGCTCGATACGGTCCTGGATCTGTTGCGCGTGGCTCATGCGCGTCTTCTACACCCGGCCCCCTGCGGCTCCAAACCGGGCTATCCCGCCTGGGCGCGTTGGGCCGCGGCGCGGTCGTTGTCGGCTTCCTCGGCTTCCTCCTTGCGCAGGCGTCGCATCTCCTCGGACAGCAGCTTCTCCATGGTCTCGCGGCTGTCGCGCACCGCCATCGCATACTGGTCCTGCTCGCCGTAGACGGGGGCCAGCTTGTGGAAGAGTTTCAGGTCGTGCTCGCGGAACAGGCTGACCGCCCGCGCCGCGCGCCGGTCGGACAGGCCCAGCCGCAGCAGCGCCTTCTTGCCGAAGAGGAGCGCGCTCTCGAACGTCTCGCGCACCACCTCGTCGCCGCCCACCCGGATCAGCTCGTAGGCGTGGCGCCGGTCGAAGGCGCGCGAGATGATGGTCAGGTTCGGGAAGTACTCGGTGGCGGCCTTCACCAGCTCGACGGCCTTGTCCTTGTCATCGATGGCGACCAGCAGGATCTTCGCCTTGTCGGCCCCGGCGGCGCGCAAGAGGTCGAGGCGTGCGGCGTCGCCGTAGTGAACCCGCCAGCCGAAGCGGCGCAGCGTGTCGATCTGCTCGATCGAGGAGTCCAGCAGCACCACCTTGAAGTCGTTGGCGGTCAGCAGGCGGGTGGCGATCTGCCCGAAGCGGCCGAACCCCGCGACGATGGCGTCCGGCTCGTCGGTGTCGAACGGCAGCCGCTCCGGCTCGGCGAGGGCGCCGGGGCGGGCCAGGACCAGCCGCTCCCAGGCCAGGAAGGCCAGCGGCGTCAGCGCCATCGAAAGCGCCACGACCGCCGTGGCCAGCGCCGCCTCGTCCGCCGTCAGCACCCGCGACGCCGTCACGAAGCCCAGCAGCACGAAGGCGAACTCGCCGCCCTGCGCCAACGCCACCGCGACCGTCCCGGCATCCCTGCGGTTCTTCCTGAGCGCCACGCCCATCGCGAACATGGCCGCGAACTTCGCGACCATCAGGCCCAGCGTCAGCGAGACGATGACGACCGGCCGCTCGGCGATCAGTTGGAAGTTCAGGCCCGCGCCGACCGTGATGAAGAAGAGGCCGAGCAGCAGGCCGCGGAACGGCTCGATATCGGTCTCCAGCTCGCGGCGGAACTCGCTCTCGGCCAGCACCACGCCGGCCAGGAACGCGCCGAGCGCCGGCGACAGGCCCACGAGCTCCATCAGCGCCGCCACCGCCACGACCAGCAGGAGCGCCGAGGCGGTGAAGATCTCGCGCAGCCGGGCCGCCGCGATGAACCGGAAGATCGGCCGCGTCAGGTAGCGGCCGCCGACCACCACCACCGCCACGGCGCCGAAGGTCGCGAGGACCCGCACCAACTCGGGCTGCCCGCCGAGCACCCCGGCATGGGCGGACGCCGCGGCCTCGGCCGCCACCGGCCCGTGCGCCAGCAGCGGCAGCAGCGCGAAGAGCGGAATCACCGCCAGATCCTGGAACAGCAGCACCCCGAAGGCCACCTGCCCGACGGGGCCCTGCCTCAGGCCCTTCTCCTCCAGGTTCGAGAGCACGATGGCCGTCGAGGACATCGCCAGGATCAGGCCCACGGCCGTGGCCACCGACAGCGGGGCGCCGAGGGCCAGCGCGATGGCGCCGACCGCGGCGGCGCTCGACAACATCTGCAGCAGGCCCAGGCCGAAGATCGACCGCCGCATCTCCCATAGCAGGGCCGGCCGCACCTCCAGTCCGATCAGGAACAGCAGGATCACCACGCCGAACTCGGCGAACTTCATCACGTCGCCGGGCTCGCCCACGAGGTCGAGGACGAACGGCCCCACCACCGCGCCTGCGATCAGGTAGCCCAGCACCGAGCCCAGCCCCAGCCGCTTGGCGATCGGCACCGAGATGACCCCGGCCGCGAGGTAGACCAGGGCCTGGGTGAGGAAGGACTCGGCGTGCATGACGCCCACTCTGACCCGAACCCAGGGCGCCTGTCTCAAATCATCGACTGATGAATTATTTTGGCCGGCCCATTCTCAACCGCTGTTTTGCGGCGTATCAGGCCGTCATGGCTGACAAGGTTCGCAAGGACGCGGTCGAGGCGCTGCAAGGGCTGCTCTTCGACGGCATGACCATCATGGCGGGCGGCTTCGGGCTGTGCGGCATTCCCGAAAACCTGATCGCGGCGATCCGCAGCTCCGCGGTCAAGGACCTCACGGTCATCTCCAACAACTGCGGCGTCGACGACTTCGGCCTGGGCATCCTTCTCGCGGGGGGGCAGATCCGGAAGATGATCTCGTCCTACGTGGGCGAGAACAAGCTGTTCGCCGAGCTCTACCTCTCCGGCAAGCTGGAGCTGGAGTTCAACCCGCAGGGCACGCTCGCCGAGCGCATCCGGGCGGGCGGCGCGGGGATTCCGGCGTTCTTCACCCGGACCGGCGTCGGGACCCTGGTGGCCGAGGGCAAGGAAGTGCGCGAGTTCGACGGCGAGCTCTACGTGATGGAGCGCGGCCTCACCGCCGATCTCTCGATCGTCAAGGCCTACAAGGGCGACCGCGAGGGCAACCTGACCTACCGGATGACCGCGCGGAACTTCAATCCGATGATGGCCACCGCCGGCAAGGTCTGCGTGGCCGAGGTCGAGAAGCTGGTCGAGACCGGCGCGCTCGACCCCGACAACATCCACACGCCCGGCATCTACGTCGACCGGCTCCTCGAGGGCGTCCACGAGAAGCGCATCGAGCAGCGGACCGTCCGCAAGCTGGAAGGAGCCGCCTGATGACCCAGGACGCCAAGGGCTGGACCCGCGACCAGATCGCCGCGCGGGCCGCGCAGGAACTGCGCGACGGCTTCTACGTGAACCTCGGCATCGGCATCCCGACCCTCGTGGCCAACCACATCGCGCCCGGCATGCATGTGACGCTGCAGAGCGAGAACGGGATGCTGGGCATGGGCCCGTTCCCGACCGAGAACGAGGTCGACGCCGACCTGATCAACGCCGGCAAGCAGACCATCACGGCGCTGCCGATGAGCTCGTTCTTCAGCTCGGCGGACAGCTTCGCGATGATCCGCGGCGGCCACATCGACCTCTCCATCCTCGGCGCCATGCAGGTGGCCGCCAACGGCGATCTCGCCAACTGGATGGTCCCGGGCAAGATGGTGAAGGGCATGGGCGGCGCCATGGACCTGGTGGCGGGCGTCAAGCGCGTCGTCGTGGTCATGGAGCACACCGAGAAGACCGGCGCGCCGAAGCTGCTCGAGGCCTGTACGCTGCCGCTCACCGGCAAGGGCGTGGTGGACATGGTCGTCACCGATCTCGCCGTCTTCGACGTCGGCCGCGGCCGCAAGCCCCTGACGCTGATCGAGCTCGCCGACGGCGTGACGCTGGACGAGGTGAGGGCCAAGACCGAAGCGGCGTTCGAGACGTCCCTCGCCTGATGCGGCGAAGGCGGCCTTGAAGCCGCCGCAGGGCTCCTCACGTATTGTTGCCGGTGTCACCGCTTGCCGGATCGGCAAGGCGCGAGGAATCCTGCCGCCCATGAAAAAGCTCGCCTTCCCCCTCGTCGTGGCCGCCGTGGCGCTCGTCGCCGGCGCCGCGCCCGCCGCTTCGGGCCTGAAGACCGCGGTCTTCGCCGGCGGCTGCTTCTGGTCGATGGAGAAGGGCTTCGAGAGCACGCCCGGCGTCGTCTCGGCCGTCTCCGGCTACTCGGGCGGCTCGTCGACCAGCCCGACCTACGAGAACCACGCCGGCCACCTGGAGGCAGTGAAGGTCACCTACGATCCGGCCAAGATCAGCTACACGCAGCTAATCGACAGCTATTATCACCACATCGACCCGACAGACCCCGACGGCCAGATCTGCGACAAGGGTCCGTCGTACAAGCTGGCGGTGTTCGCCGCGAACGCCGAGGAGCGCGCGGTCGCGGAGGCCGCCAGGGCCAGGTACGGCAAGGAGCTGGGCGCCCCGATCACGGTGGCCACCCGCAACGCCGCGCCGTTCTACAACGCCGAGGGCTACCACCAGGACTACTACAAGAAGAACCCGGTGGCCTACGAGCGCTACCGCATCGGTTGCGGGCGGCCCCAGGCGCTCCGCGCCGTGTGGGGCGGCAAGGAAGCCCACTAGGGCTGGGCGGGCTCCGGGCCCCCGGGTCCGCGCGGGCGCGGCGCGAAGCCTTCGCCGACGAACATCTCGATCTTGCGCCGGTGCTTGCGGTCCAGCCGCACGCTGCCGATCTCGAGGCCGCCCGCGCGGGCGAAGTCCGCCTCCATCTCGGCCCGCCGCCAGCCCTCGTAGCTGACCATCAGCACGCGCCCGCCGATCGCGGGGGTCAGCGGCGCGGCGGTCTCGGCCTGGTTGCGCGGACCCTCCATCAGCAACCAGGAGGTGAGCGACGGCGCGCCTTGCGCGAAGCGGTCGCGGCCGTAGTAGGCGGTCGAATAGAACAGGAAGCGGTTGTTGACGGCGATGGCGGTCAGCCCCGGCTCGCGGGCGGCGCGGTCGAGGATCAGGTCGGCCGTCTGGCTCCAGCCGCGGGCGCGCTTCAGGCCGTTGGCGAGGCCGACCCGGTCGGCGAGCGCCGGCGAGATCACCGCCGCCAGGAAGAAGGCCGCGACCGCGCCCTGCATCGCCACCGCCGCCGTCAGCCACCGCCGCGCCCGCCAGCGCACCAGCCACGCCGCCGCCAGGATCGAGCCCGCCAGGTATCCGGCGCCGGACCAGTTGGCGTTGGCGCGGCTGATGAAGGCCTGGGCGGTGACGATCAGCAGCGGCGGCAGCGTGAAGCAGAGCAGCGTCAGGTCCGCGTCGGGGAGCCGCCGTCGCCGCGCGGCCAGGAAGACGCCGACCAGCAAGGCGCCGAGCGGGATCGGCCCGAACACGCCGAACTGCGAGCCCACGAAGGCGCCCAGCGCCGCCAGGTTGAAGAGCTGAACCCCGTTCCAGGCGGCGTTCGAGGCCGTGTGCTGAAAGGTGGCGAAGTGGTGCGACGCGTTCCAGGCGAGGTTGGGCGCGAGCACCGCGCCGAGCGCCAGGACCGCCGCCAGCGCCGAGGCCGGCGCCCAGGCCGCCCGGGCGCGCCGCGACACGGCGAGGTGGATGGCGAGCCCGATCAGGGCGTAGACCGCGGCGTACTTCGACAGGAACGCCAGCCCCAGCGCCGCGCCCATCGCCGCCGCCAGGCCCAGCCTGCGCCGGCCCCCGGCCTCCAGCAGCTCGACGTAAGCCAGGATCGTGAGGCCCAGGAACATCAGCAGCGGCGCGTCGGTGGCGGCCACGAGGGCCGAGAGCTGCACCCCCGGCATCAGGGCGTAGAGCGCCGCCGCCGCCAGTCCCGTGGGCGGGCCGTAGAGCCGCCGGCCGATCAGGAAGACCGCCAGGGTCGCGCCGGCCTGGAACAGCGTGGCCGACAGCCGCACCCAGGCCTCGGCGTCGCCGCCGAGCGCCGTCGTCGCCCAGATCGCCCAGGCGATCACCGGCGGCTTGGAGTAGTAGCCGAAATCGAGGGTGCGCGACCAAAGCCAGTACTGCGCCTCGTCCGGGTAGAGTTCCAGCGGCGTCGCGAAGAGCGCGACCATGCGCACGACGCTCAGCGCCAGGACGAGCAGCAGCGCCGTCCGCGTCTCGCTGCCCGCGTCGCGGCCGGTCGGGGACGACGTCATTTCACCCAGGTCTCCAGGGACGCGGACCGTAGTGGCTGACGTCGGATTGGGCAAAGACTGATGCGTTTGAGCCGCACTGTGACAGTCTCTGGGGGTGTGTCACAAAACCATCACCAACAGCCGTGCTTTTGGCGCTATAGGGCCGGCAAGACTCAGGGGCGTCCGAAGGGAGCCCCATCGGTTGGGTCTGTGGGAAGGGGTCTACTGAATGCACATGAAACTGAGCCGCGCGCTTTGCGCGACGACGGCGCTGGCCACGGGCCTGCTGATTTCGGGCGCCGCGTTCGCCCAGTCCACCGGTACGGCGATCGTCGAAGAGCTGGTCGTCACCGGCTCCACGGGCCCGAAGAACCTCGACGGCGCGATCGTGGCGATCGAAGAGCCCAAGTCGCGGGCCTCGATCACCGACGAGTTCATCAGCCGGCAGGCGCCGGGCGGCACGATCCTCGACGCGATCAACATCCTGCCGGGCGTGAACTTCACCAACAACGACGCCTACGGCTCGGCCGGCGGCGACGTGGTCATCCGCGGCTTCGACAGCCAGCGCGTGGCCCTGATCCAGGACGGCGTTCCGCTGAACGACAGCGGCAACTACGCCATCTTCCCGAACCAGCAGCTCGAGCCCGACCTGATCGCCCAGGCGACGGTCAACCTCGGCACCACCGACGTCGACAGCCCCACGGCCGCGGCCGCCGGCGGCACGATCAACTACATCACCAAGCGCGCGTCGGAAGAGTTCGGCATCCGCGCCGAGGTCGGCGCCGGCAGCGACGACTTCCAGCGCTACTACGGCACCATCGAGTCGGGCGCGATCGGCCCGTTCGGCACGAAGATGTGGGTCTCGGGCGTCTACACCCGCAACGACCTCGTGAAGCCGAAGAACTCGCCGCTCTCGCCGAACGGCAAGATCCAGAAGAAGCAGTTCAACGCGCGGATCGACCAGGACTTCGGCGACATCGGCGAAGCCAGCCTGATCTTCAACTACAACGAAAACCGCAACAACTTCATCAACCGCCTCAGCCTGGCCACCTTCGGCCGCCAGGGCGTGACGGCCGCGGGCGCGCCGGACACCACGATGGTGTCGCCGCTCACCTGCGTGCGCCCGACCCCGGCCAACGGCACGGCCCAGGTCGACAACTCGACCGGCTTCGCCTGCGCCACCGGCTACTACGACTTCAACATCAACCCGTCGAACACCGGCAACATCCGCGGCCTGTCGAAGTGGAACCTGGGTGAGACCCTCACCCTGACGGTCGACCCGTCGTTCCAGTACGTGCTGGCCAACGGGGGCGGCGTGCAGCTCTTCTCGGAACGCGACGCCCAGCTCCGCGGCAACACCGCCGCCGTCGGCGTCGACCTGAACGGCGACACCGACACCCTGGACTCGGTCTACGTCTACCGTCCGAACACGACCAACACCCGCCGCTACGGCGTGTCGTCGTCGCTGATCTGGAAGTTCGCGGACAACCAGAGCTTCCGCGTCGCCTACACCTTCGACCGCGCCAAGCACCGCCAGACCGGCGACGCCGGCCCGATCGGCTCGGACGGCACCGTCGAGAACGTGTTCGGCGGCAAGGACGGCGAAGGCGCCAAGATCCTGCTGCCCGACGGCACCAACCTGCGCCGCCGCGACCGCTACTCGATCGCGCTCCTGAACCAGTTCTCGGCCGAGTACCGCGGCCGGTTCATCGAGGACAAGCTGCTGGTGAACGTCGGCCTGCGCGCCCCGTTCTTCAAGCGCGACCTGAACAACTACTGCTTCCAGCGCGACACCTTCAACGCCTACTGCACCACGCAGACGGGCTTCGCGATCCCCGGCACGAACGACGGCACGGGCAAGCCGCTGGTGGTCTTCCCGACCTCCGCGCTGGCCGGCACGGCGGCGGGCGCCGAGGTGCTGACGGGGGCGAACCTCGCCGCCTACCGCGCCTTCTTCAACACCACCGCCGCGAACAGCCCGTTCTACGGCCAGCCGCGCTCGTTCACGCGCAAGTACGACAAGCTGCTGCCGAACCTCGGCGTCAGCTACGACTTCACCGACAACCTGTCGGCCTACGCCAGCTATGCGAAGACGCTGTCGGTGCCGCGGACCGACGACCTGTACGACCGGATCCTGGTCGATCCGGGCCCGGAAACCAGCGACACCTTCGACCTGGGCGTCCG
This sequence comes from Phenylobacterium sp., assembly GCF_016793285.1. Classification (GTDB taxonomy): domain Bacteria; phylum Pseudomonadota; class Alphaproteobacteria; order Caulobacterales; family Caulobacteraceae; genus Phenylobacterium. Next base: position 4,363 of record NZ_JAEUMO010000187.1, on the reverse strand, counting down.
CTACCAGACCTCGACCTTCCTGGTCTCGGCGGCGATCTACCAGACCGAGTTCAAGAACCGCATCGAGCGCGTCCTGGACGAGCCCTCCGGCATCGCCTTCTCGCAGAACGTCGGCGACGTGCGGAACAAGGGCTTCGACGCCCAGTTGGGCTTCAAGCCGATCGACCAACTGAGCTTCACCGCGTCGTACTCGTTCATCGACACGGAAATCCTGCAGGACATCCCGAACGCCGTGGCCGGCGTGCTGCCCACCAAGGGCAAGCACACCTACGAGACCCCGCGGCACCAGGGCGGCGCGCGCCTCCAGTACGAGCCGTTCGAGTGGCTGAGCCTCGGCTCGCAGGTGAAGTGGGTGGGCGACCGCTACACGAACCTGGTCAACACCGAGAAGTTCCGGGGCTACGAGCTGGTCGACTTCGACGTCCGCTTCAACATCAGCAAGCTCGGCATGTTCGAAGACACGATCAAGAACACCTACCTGCAGCTCAACCTCCGGAACGCCTTCGACAAGCGCTACCTGGGCGACATCACGCCGAACCTGACGGGTACGGCGCTGGCGCAGCCCGGCTACCGCCGGACGTTCATCGCCACCCTGCACGCCGAGTTCTGAGAACCCGACGACAGGACCCGAGTTGCGGAAGGGCGGCCCTCGCGGGCCGCCCTTTTCGCTGGACGCTTGACGCAGGGGTCCGCGGGGGCCATCTGCGCACGCCCCGGCGCGCTCAGCGCGCCAAAGCGTAAGAATGCGCGCAGTCCGGGCGCAAAAGTGGGACCACTTTTGCTGACCGCGCGCGGGAAAGGGGACACCGCCGTGAGCTTCGTCGTTCCGCCCGAGTGGGCTGCGCACAAGGCCATGTGGCTGGGTTTCCCCAGCCACGCCGAGCTGTGGCAGGACGACCTCGAGGCCGCGCAGGACGAGGTGGCGGCGCTGGCCCGCGCCCTGGCCGGCCCCGGCGGCGAGCGCGTCCGGGTCATGACCGGTCACCCGGGCGGCGAGCACGCCGCGCGCCGGCTCCTCGGCGGGGTTCCCGGCATCGAGCTGATGCAGGGCCGCTTCGGCGACATCTGGCTGCGCGACACCGGCCCGATCTTCGCCGGCGGCCAGGCGCGCGCCTTCCGCTTCAACGGCTGGGGCGGCAAGTACGAGCTCGAGTACGACGACACCGTCGCCCATCAGATCGCCGAGATGACCGGCGTCCCGCTGGTGACGCACGACTTCATCCTGGAAGGCGGGGCGGTCGACCACGACGGCAAGGGCACGGTGCTGACCACCGACCAGTGCCTGCTGAACAAGAACCGCAACCCCGGCTGGACCGCCGCCGACGCCGAAGAGGCGCTGGCGCAGAGCCTGGGCGCGCGCAAGGTGCTGTGGCTGGGCGAAGGCCTGCGCAACGACCACACCGACGGCCACGTCGACAACCTGGCCCGCTTCGTCGCGCCCGCCACCGTGGCCGTCCCCGTCGCCTGGGGCCGCGGCGACCCGAACGCCGAGGCCTACGACGACGCCGCCAGGCGCCTCTCGGGCATGACCGACGCCGACGGCGAGAAGCTGAAGGTCGTCCGCATCCCGTCGCCGGGCTGGATCGACGGGGGAAGTAGTGACCATGGGGGCCCGATCCCGGCCAGCCACATGAACTTCCTGATCGCCAACAAGGCCGTCATCGTGCCGATCTACGAGAAGCAGCCGGGCGACTTCGCCGTCGGCGTGCTGAAGGAAATCTTCCCCGACCGCGAGGTGATCGGCCTGCCGTCCATCGCCATCCTCACCGGCGGCGGATCCTTCCACTGCATCACCCAGCAGGAGCCGGCCTGATGCCCCGCACCCTCAAGGCCGCCGCCATCCAGACCTCGTACGGCGACGACATGGCGGCCAACATCAAGAAGACCGAGGGCTTCATCCGCGCCGCCGCGGCCGAGGGCGCGCAGGTGATCCTGCCCAGCGAGTTGTTCCAGGGCCCCTACTTCTGCGTCGCGCAGGAGGAACGCTGGTTCAACACCGCCTATCCCTGGCGCGAGCACCCGGCGGTCACCGCGCTGGCGCCGCTGGCCGGCGAGCTGGGCGTCGTCATCCCGATCTCGATCTTCGAGCGCGAGGGGCCGCACTACTTCAACAGCCTGGTGATGGCCGACGCGGACGGGTCGCTGATGGGCGTCTACCGCAAGAGCCATATCCCCGACGGCCCCGGCTACATGGAGAAGTACTACTTCCGGCCGGGCGACACCGGCTTCAAGGTCTGGGACACCCGCTTCGGACGCATCGGCGTCGGCGTCTGCTGGGACCAGTGGTATCCGGAGTGCGCGCGGGCGATGGCGCTGATGGGCGCCGAGGTCCTCTTCTACCCCACGGCCATCGGCTCCGAGCCGCACGACCCGAGCCTCGACACCGCCGCGCCGTGGCGGCGCGCGATGCAGGGTCACGCGGTCTCGAACGTCATCCCGGTCGTGGGCGCCAACCGCATCGGCTTCGAGCCCTGGGCCGGCTACCCGAACGGCGGCCAGCAGTTCTACGGCTCCAGCTTCATCGCCGACCACCGCGGCGACCTGGTCTCCGAGCTCGGTCGCGACGACGAGGGCATCGTGGCCGCGACCTTCGACCTGGACTTCCTGAAGACCCACCGCGCCGCCTGGGGCTTCTTCCGCGACCGCCGCACCGACCTCTACGGCGCGCTGACCGGGCCGAGGCCGGCATGATCGAGACGGAACGCCTCATCCTGCGGCCGTTCCGCGACGACGACTGCGCCCCCTTCGCCGCCATCAACGGCGACCCGCGCGTCGGTGGCTGGCTGGGCGGGCCGTTCACCCGCGAGCAGTCGGACGCCACGGTCGACCGGATCAACGCCCAGGTCGCCGCCGACGGCTTCGGCTTCTACGCCGCCGAGCAGAAGGCCGACGGCGCGCTCGTCGGCATGATCGGCATCCGCCGCAACCCGGCGGGCGGCCCCGCCCCCGCCGCGGTCGAGCTGGGCTGGCGCCTGGCCGTCGCCGCGCAAGGGACCGGCCTCGCCACCGAAGGCGCCAAGGCCTGCCTCGACTGGGGCTTCGCCAACCTGGACGTGGCCGAGATCCTGGCCTGGACCGCCGCCAGCAACGTCCGCTCCCAGGCCGTCATGCGCCGCATCGGCATGACGCCGGACCCCAGCCGGGACTTCATCCACACCGGCCTGCCGGAGGACCACCCGCTGCGGCCGCACGTCGTGTTCGCGGCGAGGCGGTAAACTCCTCTCCCCCGAGCGGAGCGATGGAGGGAGAGGGCAGGGTGAGGGCCGGCTGGGCGACTCCGTTCGCCTTTCGAGGGCCCGCAAGCTTCGCCGCCGCACATCCTCGCTCGGCCATCGGCGGATCACGCTCTCACGAGCCGGCCCTCACCCTACCCTCTCCCTTCTTCGCGCCTGACGGCGCTCGCGGGAGAGGAGGTCAGCACCCCACGGGCTTCGCCTTCGCCCGCGCGATCTCGCGCTTCGCCTGCTTCAGGTCCGCCGCGAACGCCTTGTCGGCGTGCAGCCGGGCCATCATCGCCGCGCCCAGGGTGCGGCCCGCCTCCACGTCGGAGGGGAAGTGGACGCCGCAGACCACGCGGCTGTCGCCGCCCGCCTTGCCGGTCTCCAGGAGCGCGGTCGCGCGGTCGGGCTTCAGCTCGGTCAGCAGCAGCGCCCACGACCACGCCGTCATCGCATGGCCGGACGGGTAGGACGCATTGGTCTTCATCCAGTCCTCGCGCGGCACGCAGAGCGGCGCGTCGTTGCCGATCAGCGGGCGCTTGCGGTCGTAGGCGGCCTTGGCGGGCGTGCCGAGCGTGCGCACGTCCAGCTCGATCCGGTGCAGCATCCGCGAGGTGACCGGCGTCGTCTTCTCCGACAGCTCCACGCCGACCGCGCACGAGAACCGCTTCACCGCGCCGCCGCCCCAGAGGTCGTTGTCCTGCTGCGCGGTCTTCCACCGCTCCGAACCTTCCAGGCGGCGCGTCTCCTCGAAGACCGTGCGGTCGGCGCGGCCCTGCGGCGACTCCGGCGCGGGCGGCGGCCCGAGGATCTCGGCGCCGTTCAGCACCCCTTCCTTCAGGTAGCCCACGAGCTTCGTCGGGACCGGCCCCATGGAGGGGTCCTTGTCGTCGCTCTGGAGCGCGTAGGCCGTGGTGGCGCCGGCGGCGACGAGCGAGGCCGCGAGCGCGAGCGCGGCGGGGAGGGCGAGGGGGCGGATCACGTCGGCGTCCTTCGGAACGGGGGCCCGGGATTGAAGGGGCTGAAGGCCGCAGGCGCAAGCGGCCCCTGCATTTGCCGCTAAAGGCCGGATCGGCTAGAGGAGGCGACCTTGCGTGCGAGGGGACCGCCCGCACCGCCGCGATTTCCGAAGATCTCTTTTCCGA
>NZ_JAEUMO010000139.1 GCF_016793285.1 Phenylobacterium sp. | reverse complement strand
GCATGGGCGACGAGCTGGCCGAAATCGAAGGTCATGTCGATGCCCGCGTTCGGCCGGCCGAACTCCTTGCGGTTGAGCGTGCTGACGAGCGGCAGGTGCAGCCTGCCGCCGTCCCAGGCCTGGCCGAGTTCCGACGGCTCGACCGCGACCGGCGAGAAGGACGAGGCCGGCTTGGCGTGGAAGAAGCCGAAGCCCTTGGCGAGCTCGCCGGGGATCAGGTTGCGCAACGAGACGTCGTTGACCAGCATCGCCAGCTTGATGTGCCCGCGCGCGCGGTCCGGCGTCACGCCCATCGGCACGTCGTCGGTCACGACCGCGACCTCGGCCTCGAAGTCGATGCCCCAGTCCTCGGACTGGCAGGGGATCGGGTCGCAGGGCCCCAGGAATCCGTCCGAGCCGCCCTGGTACATCAAGGGGTCGGTCCAGAAGCTCTGGGGCATGTCGGCGGCGCGGGCCTGGCGGACCAGGGCGACGTGGTTCACGTAGGCCGAGCCGTCGGCCCACTGGTAGGCCCGCGGCAGCGGACTCATCGCGTCGTGCTCGTGGAAGCGGGCCTTCGGCACCGAGCCGTGCTCGAGGCTCTCGGCAAGGCCGCGCAGCTCGGGGCCGCAGCGCTCCCAGTCGTCCAGCGCCGCCTGCAGGGTGAGCGCGATCCGGTCGGCCGGCGAGTACCAGGCGAGGTCGTTCGACACGACCACGAGGCGGCCGTCACGGCCTCCCTTGAGCGACGCCAGCTTCATCCTTCGTTCCCGTCCCTTGCTATGGTTCGCACGCGCTTCACGCCGGCTTCGTAGACCTTCGGCTCGTAGACCATGATCTCGACGCGGATGTCGCCGCCAGCCTCACCTTCCCACATGTAGGCGCGTTCGAAACAGACATCGCGTCCGTCCGGCGTGAACCCGTCGAAGGTGTCGCCCCAGGGCGTGACCCTGGCGAGCGCCGGCCAGCCCAGGGTGAGCGCCCGGTCGAGTTCGTCCTCGGCCGCGGCGGCGAGGTCCTCGTCGAGCGTCATGCTACTTCGCGACCTGCGGGCGCTTCGAACGACAAGCCCAGCATGTGAGGGCCCGCCCTCCGAAGCCTCGGCGAAGGAGGGTCATCCGCCCTTCCAACTGTCGACGTAGGCCAGGTCCTCGACCGAGGCCGCGGCGTCGCCCACGTCCAGCGGATCGCGCGTGTCGATCATCACGGCGTATTCGTCGGTCTCCGGCTTGGGCTGCGTCAGCATGTTCTTCAGCGCCTTCGGGTGCGGCCCGTGGGTGAAGCCCGACGGATGGAAGGTCATCATGCCGGCCTCGATGTGGTCGCGGCTGAAGAAGTCGCCGGCGTGGTAGAACAGCACCTCGTCGTAGTCGTCGTTGTTGTGGAAGAACGGGATCTTGAGCGCCCCCGGGTCGGTCTCGAAGGGCCTGGGCGCGAAGGTGCAGACGACGAAGCGGTCGCTGACGAAGGTCGAGTGGACCGACGGCGGCAGGTGGTAGCGGTGGCTCACGATCGGGCGGATGTCGGCCACGTTCAGGCGGACGGGCGCGAGTTCGCCGTGCCAGCCGACAGCGTCCAGGGGGTTGTAGGGATAGGTCACGGTGGAGACCGCCCCGCGCCGCTTCACCTCGACCCGCACCTCTCCCGGCTCGGCCTGGTGCGCGCGGAACGCCTCGTCCATGACCGGGGTGTCCAGCACCGCCGGGTCGAACTGCGCGTGCGGCCCCATCAGCCCGCGGTCGGGCAGCTTGTAGTGGGTGTTGGTGGCCTGGATCATCAGGATCGCGGTGGGCCGCGACGGCGCCAGCCGCCACATCGTGCCGCGCGGCAGATAGAGATAGTCCCCGCCCCGGTAGCCGATCCGGCCGAAGTCGGTGAAGAGGTCGCCCTCCCCCTGATGGACGAACAGCAACTGGTCGCCGTCGGCGTTGCGCGCCAGCGCCGGCATCGGCGCGGCGAGCTTCCAGAAGCGCACCTCGATCGATGCGTTCTCCAGAACGACGCCGGCCCTCCAAGGCGACGGCTCGGCCGCGTTCAGCCGGGCGAGGTCGAAGGCGCGCGGGCGCAACGGGCCCTCGAAGCTGGTCCAGGCGGTCGGCGGGCGCGGGTGGTAGAGGAAGGCGGCGGGGCCGAAGAATCCCTCCTTCGACATCTCGCGCTCGTAGGTTCCTTCCGGCAGGTCCGTGTGAGCCTGACGCGAATGCGTCCCCACCGCGCCCCGCACCGGGATCCAGTCACCTTTCGCCATCTCAGGCCTCGTCCTTGTAGAGGCCGACCGCGAGCGGCTCGCCGTCGGCGACCCGGGCGCGATACATGCCCTCGGTGTTGAAACTCCAGGCCATGTGGCCATGCGGATCGACCGCGATCACCCCGCCCTCGCCGCCCAGCGCCGTCAGGTCGTCCTGCACGACGCGGTCGACGGCCCGTTGCAGCGACAGTCCGCCGTACTCGACGAGCGCGCAGATGCGGTGCGCGACGCCCAGACGGATGAAGTATTCGCCCGCCCCCGTGCATGAGACGGCCGCGGCGGCGTTGGCGGCATAGGTCCCGGCGCCGACCAGCGGACTGTCGCCGACCCGGCCCCAACGCTTGGCGGTGGTTCCGCCCGTCGACGTGCCCGCCGCCAGGTCGCCGTGGATGTCCAGGGCCACGCAGCCGACGGTGCCGCGCTTGCCCTCGTCGTGCGCCAGTTCGGCGCGGGCGTCGACGGCGACGCCTTCGGGCCGTGGCGGGACCGGCAGGCCCAGCCGGCCCAGCGCCCGCTCCAGGCTCCGCCAGCGCGCCTCGGTGAAGAAGAAGCTGGGATCGACCTGCTCCAGGCCCTGCGCGCGGGCGAAAGCGTCGGCGCCCTCGCCGCCCAGCAGCACATGGTCCGAGCCCTCGATCACCGCCCGCGCCGCCGAGATCGGATGCCGCGTCGTCGAGAGGCCCGCCACGGCGCCCGCGGCCAGCGTCGCCCCGTCCATGATCGAGGCGTCCAGCTCGTTGCGGCCCTCGGCGGTGAAGGCCGCGCCGCGCCCCGCATTGAACAGCGGATCGTCCTCCAGCCGCAGGATCGCGACCTCGACGGCGTCGATGGCCCGGCCCCCGGCCCGCAGGACGGCCGCGCCGGCGTCGGCGGCGGTCGTCAGCGCCTCGCGGTAGGCGGCGTCCTGTTCCGGCGTCAGGTGGTCACGCGTCACCAGGCCCGCACCGCCATGGCAGACCAGGGTCCAGCGCGGGCCGGCCTCGGTCATCCGCTCAGGCCTTCGCCGGCAGGACGCCCCGGCGGATCTGGTCCAGCTCGATCGACTCGAACAGGGCCTTGAAGTTGCCCTCGCCGAAGCCCTCGTTGCCCTTGCGCTGGATCATCTCGAAGAAGATCGGGCCGATCATGTTCTCGGTGAAGATCTGCAGCAGCAGGCCCTGGCCCTCGCTGGGCGCCCCGTCGATCAGGATGCGGTCGGCGCGCAGGCGGTTCACGTTCTCGCCGTGGCCCGGCAGGCGGGCGTCGATGCCGTCGAAGTAGGTGTCGATGGTGTCCTGGAACCGCACGCCGCGGTCGCGCATCGTCTCGACCGACTCGTAGATGTCGCCCGTGCCGAGCGCGATGTGCTGGATGCCCTCACCCTTGTAGTCCTTGAGGAATTCCTCGATCTGCGAGTGCTCGTCCTGGCTCTCGTTCAGCGGGATGCGGATCTTGCCGTCCGGGCTGGTCATGGCCTTGGAGACCAGGGCCGTCTGCTTTCCTTCAATGTCGAAGTACCGGATCTCGCGAAAGTTGAAGATGCGCTCGTAGAACTCGGCCCACCTGGCCATCTGGCCGCGATGGACGTTGTGGGTCAGATGGTCGAGGTAGGTGAGGCCGACGCTGTTGGCGTCCATCTTCGCCTCCGCGCCCTCGATGGGCGTGAAGTCGACGTCGTAGATCTCCTGGGCGCCGTAGCGGTCGACCAGGTAGAGGTTCGAGCCGCCGATCCCCTCGATGGCGGGGATGTTCAGCTCCATCGCCCCGACCGGGCCCACGACGGGCCTGGCGCCCCGCTCGACGGCGAGCTTGAAGGCCTTGGCGGCGTCG
>NZ_JAEUMO010000009.1 GCF_016793285.1 Phenylobacterium sp. | reverse complement strand
TCCGCCTTCGCATCAGAGCGCTGAGCGGACGTCGGTCTTGGCGAAATCGTCGCCCTTGTAGAGAAGCGGCGCGTCAAGGTGCTTGGCGAGGGCGTAGGCGAAGCAGTCGCCGAGGTTGAGCCGCGCTGGATGGTTGCCTCTTCCGAACCTTAAAAACGCGTCCAAGGCCAAGCTTGAAAGCGGCAGGTCATCGCTTACCGTCACGCCGGCCTCCGACAGCCAGAGGTCGAGACGATCCCGGTTCGGCACGACCTTGCGGCTGAGCAACACCATCGCGGTCTCAACGTAGTTGATGGGCGACAGCCAGATCGCGTCGGCCGTTCCCAGGACAGCCGCGAAGACCTCAGCCTCGGCCTCATCGCCAGCGATGGCGACCAACGCCGACGAGTCGACGACGATCAATCCTCGCCCTCCGCGAAGCCGGGAACCTCGTTGATCTCGTCCCACTCCGCCTTGGTGACGGGAGGCAGGGGGTGGCGAATGCCCGCTTCGGCTCGCATGCGGGCTGTCGCAGCGAGGATGTCCGCCGCAGTCGGCCGCGGCTTTGGCTGGGCCTCCGCCAGCGCTCGGTCCAGCGCACCGTCGATGACCGCGGTGATGCTGAGGCCGTGACGGCTCGCCAACTCGCGCGCCTTGCGTTCGACCTCGGGGTTCTTGATCAGGATGGCCATGGCGGGCTCCGGTATATATCGGAGTATATACTGGTGAACGGCGGGCCGGAAGTTTAGGTTTCGGCCATGACCGCCCCTGTCCCCGCAGATGTGATCTCCCGCCTGAAGGCGGTGCTTGGCCCGCAGGGGTGGAGCGAAGACGCCGGGCGGATCGCGCCGAAGCTGGTCGAGTGGCGCGACCGGTGGGTGGGGACGACGCCGTTCCTGGCGCTGCCGACGACGACCGAGCAGGTGGCGGCTGTGGTCGGCGTCTGCTTCGAGGCGGGGCAGGCGATCACCGTGCAGGGCGGCAACACCGGGCTGGTCGGCGGGCAGATCCCGCAGGGCGAGGTGCTGCTGTCGACGGAGCGGATGCGGGCGATCCGGGATGTGGATGCGTTCGACGACGCGCTGACCGCCGAGGCCGGGGTGACGCTGGCGGAGGTTCACGCCGCGGCGGCGGACGTGCGCCGGCGGTTCCCGCTGGGACTGGCGTCGGAGGGGACGGCGACGGTCGGCGGGGTGGTCTCGACCAACGCCGGGGGCACGCAGGTGCTGCGGTACGGCATGGCGCGGAGCCTGGTGCTGGGCCTGGAGGCGGTGCTGCCGAACGGCGAAGTCTGGAACGGGCTGAAGCGGCTGCGCAAGGACAACACCGGCTACGACCTCAAGCAGCTCTTGATCGGGGCGGAGGGGACCGCGACGGTCGGCGGGGTGGTCTCGACCAACGCCGGGGGTACGCAGGTGCTGCGCTACGGCATGGCGCGGAGCCTGGTGCTGGGCCTGGAGGCGGTGCTGCCGAACGGCGAGGTCTGGAACGGGCTGAAGCGGCTGCGCAAGGACAACACCGGCTACGATCTGAAGCAGCTCCTGATCGGGGCCGAGGGCACGCTGGGCGTGGTGACGGCGGCGGCGCTGAAGCTCTATCCGGTGATGGCGTCGAGGGCGGTGGCGATGATCGGGCTCGGCAGCCCCGAGGACGCGATCAAGCTGCTGGCGCGGGCCAAGGACGAGACGGGCGGAGCGGTCGAGGCCTTCGAGCTGATGGGGCGGCTGGGCGTCGACTTCGCGCTGCGCAACATCGCCGGGACGCGCGATCCGCTGAGCGCGCCGCATCCCTGGTACGTGCTGGCCGAGTTCTCGTCGGGCGAGCCCGGCTCGGCCGAGGCGGCGATGGCGCGGTTCCTGGAGGCCGGGCTGGAGGCCGGGCTGGTGCGCGACGCCGTGGTGGCGCAGACCGATACACAGGCCAAGGCGCTCTGGGCCATCCGCGAGAACCAGTCGCCGGCGCAGAAGCCCGAGGGCGCGACCTGGAAGCACGACGTCGCCGTGCCGGTCAGCCGGGTGGCGGCGTTCCTCGCCGAGGCGACGGCGGCCATGCAGGCCTTCGCGCCGGGCGCGCGGATCGCCGCCTTCGGCCATGTCGGCGACGGCAACATCCACTACGACGTGCTGCGGCCCGACGGCAGCTCGGACGCCGAGCATTCGGCGCGGCGCGACGAAGGCAGCCGGATCGTGCATGACATCGTGGCCAGGCTGGGCGGCTCGATCAGCGCCGAGCATGGCCTGGGTGCGATGAAGACGGCCGAAGGGGCGCGCTACAAGTCGCAGGTCGAGCTGGCCACGCAGCGGGCGATCCGCCAGGCGCTGGACCCGAAACGCATCCTGAATCCGCGCGTGCTGTTCTGAGCCGTTGCCGCGGCGTCCAAGTCGCGGCAAAGCATCGGCGATGCTGATCGTCCTCTCCCCGGCCAAGGCGCTGAACTTCACCGCCGGGCCGCACGCCGCGCCGCTGACCGCGCCGCAGTTCGCGGAGCACACGGCCGAGCTCTCGAGGACGGCGAAGAAGCTCCGGGTCGTCGACCTGAAGCGGATGATGGCCCTTTCGGACAACCTGGCGAAGCTGAACCGCGAGCGGTTCCAGGCCTTCGACCCCGACAGCGAGGACGGGGTGCAGGCCGCGTTCGCGTTCAACGGCGACGTCTACCTGGGCCTCAAGGCGCGCGAACTGGACCGCAAGGCGTTCGCGTTCGCCCAGGACCACGTGCGCATCCTGTCGGGGCTCTATGGCGTGCTGAGGCCGATGGACGCCATCCAGCCCTACCGCCTGGAGATGGGCGTCCGGATCAAGACGAGGCGGGGGCTGAGCCTCTACGATTTCTGGGGGCCGCGGATCGCCGAGAAGCTCGACGAGGATCTCGCCGGGCACAAGGACCGGACGATCGTGAACTGCGCGTCCGGCGAATACTTCGGCGCCGTGGACCGCAAGGCCCTGAAGGCGCCGGTCGTGTCGTGCCGCTTCCTCGAGGAGAAGGACGGCGAGGCCCGGGTGATCTCGTTCTTCGCCAAGCGGGCGCGCGGCGCCATGGCCCGCTTCGCCATCGACAACCGCCTTAAAGCCGCCGCGGACCTGAAGGCCTTCGACGTGGACGGCTACCGCTTCCGGCCGCACCTCTCCTCGGACGAGGAGTTCACCTTTGCCCGCCCGCAGCCGCCGCTCGCCACCAGGGCGCGTGGCCGGGCCCAGACCGAGGACGCCTGAGTATGAGCGTGGACTACAAGCTGAGCGGCCAGGCCGCCGTCGTCACCGGCTCCACGTCGGGCATCGGCCAGGCGATGGCCGCGGCGCTGACGCGCGAGGGCGTCAGCGTCGTGCTGAACGGCTTCGGCGACGCGGCGAAGATCGAGGCCGAGCGCGCAGCGATGGAGGCCGCGGCCCCCGAGGGCGTGCGGGTGCTCTACCACGGCGCCGACATGACCAGGGGCGGCGAGATCGCCGACATGATCGCCTTCGCGGCCCGGGAGCTGGGACGCCTGGACATCCTGGTGAACAACGCCGGGATCCAGCACGTCGCGCCGGTCGACGAGTTCCCGGACGACAAATGGGATGCGATCATCGGCATCAACCTGTCGTCGGTGTTCCACGCCACCAAGCACGCCCTGCCGCTGATGAAGGCGGCGGGCCGCGGGCGCATCGTCAACATCGCGTCGGCCCATGGCCTGGTGGCTTCGCCGTTCAAGTCGGCCTACGTGGCGGCCAAGCACGGCGTGGTCGGCTTCACCAAGAGCTGTGCGCTGGAGACGGCGCGGAACGGGATCACCGTCAACGCCATCTGCCCGGGCTATGTGAAGACGCCCCTGGTCGAGATGCAGATCGCCGACCAGGCCAAGGCCCGCGGCATCTCGGTCGACCGCGTGGTCGAGGACGTGATCCTGGCGGCCCAGCCCAACCGGACCTTCGTCGAATACGACCAACTGGCCGGGATGATGCTCTACCTGGTCTCGGACCTGGGCGGCGCGGTGACCGGCGCGGCGCTGTCCATCGACGGGGGCTGGACCGCCGCCTGACCAGGCGCGCTGACCTCGCGTCACGGTTTCCAAGGCTTTCCCGCGGCGCCATGGTTCCGGGCAGAAATCCCCGGAGGACGGCCGATGACCCTGCACACCAAGCTCTGCGACCTGCTGGACGTGCAGCATCCGATCATGCTGGCGGGCATGGGCGGGGTCTCCTACGCCGAACTCGCGGCGGCGGTGTCGAACGCCGGCGGCTACGGCGTACTGGGCATGGCCGGCCGTTCGCCCGACTTCATCCGCGACGAGATGCGCAAGGTGAAGGCGCTGACCGATAAACCCTTCGGCGTCGACCTGCTGGCCGCCTCGCCGGAGAGCCTGACGGCCTCGGTGGAGATCATCATCGAGGAGGGAGCCTCGTCGTTCGTGGCGGGGCTGGGCGTGCCGATGCCGATCATGGAGAAGCTGAAGAAGGCCGGCCTCAAGGTCATGGTCGTCTGCGGGGCCGTGAAGCACGCGGTGAAGGCCGAGCAGGCGGGCTGCGACGCGGTGATCTGCCAGGGCGGCGAAGGCGGCGGGCACACCGGCCTCGTCGGCACGATGCCGCTGGTGGCCCAGGCGGTCGAGCGGGTGAAGATCCCGGTGGTGGCCGCCGGCGGGCTCTACGACGGCCGCGGGCTGGCGGCGGCGCTGAGCCTGGGGGCGGTCGGCGTCTGGATGGGCACGCGCTTCATCGCCTCGACCGAGGCGCATTCGGGCCAGATGTACCGCGACACCATCGTCGAGGCGTCGGACGAGGATTCGGTCCGCACCCGCTGCTATTCCGGCAAGCCGATGCGGGTGAAGAAGAACGAGTACGTCGCCGACTGGGAGAGCCGCCCGCAGGACATCCAGCCCTTCCCGCAGCAGGCGATGTTGTCGACCCGCGCCGGCGTGATGGGCGGCATCGGCGGCCAGATCGAAGGCCTGAACGCCGACAGCTCCTGCTTCGCCATGGGCCAGTCGGCCGGCGGCGTGACCGACGTTCTGCCGGCCGGCGAGATCGTGGCGCGGATCATGCGCGAAGCCGAGGACGCCATCGACCGCGTGGCGGCGATCCGCAAGGGCGCGGCCGTCCCCGCCTAGGCCGCGTTGGCCAGATAGCCGACGGGGTCCTTCAGGAAGTCGCGGGCGTCGGCGAGACAGCCCTGCCAGGCTTGCAGGTGCAGGGTCGCGTCGTCGCGGGTCATGCTACGGAACAGGATGGCCGAGTAGAGGACGTGCGGGACGCCCGCCTTGTCCTGGTAGAGGCGGCACATCACCGAGGTCTGGTTGAAGGCGTTGTACTGCGCCGTCGTGGCCGGGCCGCGGGCCATGGCGCCGTCGAGAAGCACTGCCTTGCAGGCCCGGCCCTGGCCGTCGCAGCCGGCGAACTGCAGGGAGAAGCTGGCGGCGGGGGAGGCGACGGTGACGAACACCGCATCGGCTTCGCGGCGGCTGGTCTGCACCTTGGCGCCCGCGGCGTCGAGGATGCCCATGAGACCCTGCGGCGCCTGGGCGTCGAACGGACCTGTCGGCTTCGGCGGAGTGGCCGGCTTCGGAGCGCCGGCCGGCTTCGCAGGCGCGGTCCTGGCCGGCGAGCTCTTGGCAGGCGCGGTCGTCGGGGCCGGCGCCGCCGCGAGGCAGAGGAGCGCGGCGGGCAGGGCCAGGAGGGCTGTGCGGGTCATTTCGGTGAGCTAACAGACGCCGGAGCGTGGCGCGAGCGTGGCGGCGGCGCAGGTTCCGGCCGCGTCGGCTCCACGTCGGGTTTCCGTGGCGGGCGGGCGCAAGCGTAGCTAGAGTTCCCGCCAGGTAGCGGGGAGGATGGCCAATGGGCCTCGGTATGATCGTCGCCCTGGTGTTCCTGGTGCTGGCGCTGGTGGTGGCGCTGGGCGCCATCAAGATCGTGCCGCAGGGGCGCGAGTTCACCGTCGAGCGGTTCGGCCGCTACACCCGCACCCTGAAGCCGGGCATCAGCTTCCTGACGCCCTTCGTCGAGGGCGTGGGCCGGCGCGTGAACATGATGGAGCAGGTGCTGGACGTGCCGCGCCAGGAGGTGATCACGCGCGACAACGTGGGGGTCCAGGTGGACGCGATCGTGTTCATCCAGGTGATGGACGCCGCCGCCGCCGCCTACCGCGTCGACAACCTGAACTACGCCATCCAGCAGCTGGCGATGACCAACCTGCGCACCGTCGTGGGTTCGCTGGAGCTGGACGAGGTGCTGAGCCAGCGCGACGCCATCAACACGCGGCTGCTGAACGTCATCGACGAGGCGACCGGGCCGTGGGGCGTGAAGGCCGCGCGGATCGAGATCAAGGACCTGACGCCGCCGCCGGACATCACCAACGCCATGGCGCGCCAGATGAAGGCCGAGCGCGAGCGGCGCGCGGTGATCACCGAGGCCGACGGCGAGAAGTCGGCCGCCATCGCGCGCGCCGAAGGCCAGAAGCAGTCGGCGATCCTGGAGGCCGAGGGGCGCAAGGAAGCCGCCTTCCGCGACGCCGAGGCGCGAGAGCGCTCCGCCCAGGCCGAGGCCAAGGCGACCGAGCTGGTGTCGGACGCCATCGCGCAGGGCGACGTGAACGCGATCAACTACTTCGTGGCGCTGAAGTACGTGGAGGCCTTCGCCGAGCTGGCGAAGAGCCCGCAGCAGAAGACGGTCATCGTGCCCGCCGAGATGGGCGCGCTGGTCGGCAGCGTCGGCGGCATCGGCGAACTCGTGAAGGCGATCGGCGCCGACGGCCCGTCGCCGCGCCCGCCCGCGCGGCCCCGCGGCGGCGGCGTCCCGACCTCGGTCCCGACCTCCGGCCCGACCTCCGGCGCGTGAGGCGGTGATGGACAGCATCGCAGGGCTCTATGCCGCCCAGGCGTTCTGGTTCTGGGCCGCGCTCGCCGCGGCGCTGCTCACCATCGAGGTGATCAGCGGCTCGGGCTGGCTGCTGTGGGCGTCGGCGTCCGCGGGCGCGACGGCCATCGTGGTCGCGATCTTCGACGTCTCGGTCCCGACGGCGCTGCTGGTGTTCGCGCTGCTGACGCTGTTCTCGTCGCTGCTGGCGCGACGCTACCTGCCCAAGCCGCTGGCGCCCGAGGGACACGACATCAACGACAACGTCGCGCGGCTCGTCGGCCATCGCGGAAATGTCGTGAAGGCGTTCGCCGGACGGTCGGGCCGCGTCTTCATCGACGGCAAGGAGTGGGCGGCCGAACTGGACGAGGGCGAGACGCTCGAGGCGGGGGCCGCGGTCGAGGTCACCGGAGTCGCCGGCGCACGCCTCAGGGTCCGGCAGGCGTAACAGCGATCTGCGGATGTGGCCAAACCATGGCCTAAGTGCTTGGTTTCGCGCCGCACTTCCGCCCCCTTCGCCGGGCACTTGACCCGCATGGGATCGCGGCGCTTATGTGCGCGCAAATCGGGGACCCCAAGGTCCGAATCCCAGGATTGTGGCAGGAGAGACGAACGGTGAAGACGCCCAAATTCGGGAGGCCGGGAGCAGTCGGACTGGCCCTGGCGCTGATGGCGGCGCTGGTGATCCCGGCCGCGGCCATTTCGCAAGCCAAGAAGGGCGAAGCGATCCCCAAGGCCGCGCTCGAACAGGGGATGAAGGAAGCCCCCGCCGTGGTTCAGGCGATGAGCCTGCCCTGCCAGGTCTCCGAAGCGCGGAAGATCGGCGAAGATAAGAAGAGCAAGACGAGCTACTACGAAGTCGCGTGCGGCGCGGGCGCCATGGGCTACGTCCTGCAGTCGCCGGCGGCGGGTACGCCGACCGCCTTCTCCTGCATCGAGGCCAACACGCCGCCGGCCCCCGGCCAGCCGCCGTCGGCCCCCTGCATGCTGCCGGGCAACGCCAATCCGAACGCCCTGCTGGGCCCGATGATCAAGGCCGCCGGCGCGGACTGCACGCCGACCCAGGCCCGCGGCGTCGGCCAGACCAAGAGCAACACCTACGTCGAAGTCGCCTGCGACGGCGGCGCGGGATACATCGTCGTGGCCAGCGTGCCGTTCGACGTGAAGAAGCCCGCGCAGGCCCAGAACTGCCTGCTCTATGACGACAGCGAGTCGAACATCAAATGCACGTTCGGCGACAAGGCCGCGCGCCTCGCCGTGATCGACAAGGTCGCCGCCCAGGCCAACAACGGCTGCGCCGTGAAGGACAAGCGGTTCGTCGGCATGGCCAAGGACAACTCGGCCTACTACGAAGCCTCGTGCCAGGACGGGAAGGGCTTCATCTACAAGACGACCGCCGCCGGCGCCCTGGCCGAGACCTACGAGTGCGCCAAGGCCACCAACATCCTCGGCGGCTGCACGCTGACCGACGCCCGCCAGGCCCAGAACGAGCAGGCCGGCCTCTACACGAAGCTGGCGCAGGGCGCCGGCAGCAAGTGCGACGTCGAACGCTATGCCCTGTTCCCCTCCAAGAACCCGCGCGACGAAGTGGTCGAACTGGTCTGCAAGGACGGCACGGGCGCGATCCTGATGTCGACGGCGGGCCAGAAGAGCACCGTGCTGGACTGCGGCCGCGCGCCGGTGGCCGGCTTCAAGTGCTCGCTGGGCAAGGACACGGCGGGCTACGGCTTCCTGACCGCCGACCTCAAGAAGCTGCAGCAGGGCACCACCTGCGAGGTCTCCAACAGCCGCGTCGTCGGCAAGACCGACAAGGGCACCACCTACGTCGAGGTCGCGTGCGCCGACAAGCTGAAGGGCTACATGATCGAGTACTCGGCGCCCCCGGCGGTGACCGCGGTCACGGTCACGGGCTGCGCCTTCGCCGGCAACTGCAAGCTGCCCGGCAACACCTGATCGGCCGCCAAGGCTGAACGCGAGAGGCCCGCGGAGCAATCCGCGGGCCTCTTTCGTCGGCGCGTGCGCGGCGCGCTTGGCGGACGCTGCGTAAGGCCGCGAGGCTGCGCGCCAACCTTCAGGGAGAGCCACGGATGCCCGCCTACGCCATCTTCATCAGGAACAAGACCCACGACGCCGACCTCCTGAAGGCCTACGGCCAGAAGGCCGCCGGCGCGCGGGGCGACCATCCGCTGACGGCGCTGGCCGCCTACGGGCCGATCGAGACCCTGGAGGGCGACGAGGCCGAGGGCGTGGTGCTTCTGCAGTTCCCGTCCATGGAGGCGGGCAAGGCCTGGTACGACAGCCAAGCCTACCAGGACGCCAAGGACATCCGGCTGAAGGCGGCCGACTACCGCGTCCTGTTCTTCGAGGGGCTGTAGCCGGCCCTCAGATCACGGCTTCGATGAACATCGGGCCCCGCTGCTTCATCGCGCCCGCGAACGCCTTCTCGAAGGCTTCGCCGGTGTCGCAGGAAACGGCGGGCAGGCCCATGCCCCTGGCGATCGCGACGAAGTCGATGTTCGGGCCGCCGAGTTCGAGCAACTTCGCGGCCGACGGACCGGCCTTCCCCGCGCCGGTCCGCTCCATCTCGACGTTCAGGATCCGGTACGTGTAGTTGGCGAAGATCACGACAGTGATGTCGAGGTTCTCGCGGGCCATCGTCCAGAGCGACTGGATCGTGTACATCGCCGCGCCGTCGCCGTTCAGGCTGAGCACCTTGCGGTCGGGCGCCGCCACGGCCGCGCCGACGGCGAGCGGCAGGCCGATGCCGATGGCGCCGCCGGTGAGCGCCAGCACGTCGTGCGGCCGCGCCGCCGCGGTGCCGGCCGCCACGCCGCCGCCGGACGTCACCGCGTCGTCGCAGATGATCGCGCCTTCGGGCATGTGGCGCGCGATCGAGGCGCCAGCCGCGTAGGCGGTGAGCTTGCCCGTCGGCGCCGCGTCCGGGAGCGCCAGCGCCTGGACCGGGCCGGCCTTCGGCGCGCCCAGCGCGTCGGCGAGGGCGGCGAGGCCCTCGACCGAGTCCTCGTTGCGCCCGGACAGGGTGATCGTCCCGCAACCCTCGGGGACCAGCACGCTGGGGCGGTCGGGATAGGCGAAGAACGCGACCGGCATGGTCGTGCCGGCGAACACCATCAGGTCGACGCCCTGCAGTTCGGCCAGGGCCATCTCGCCGAAGTACTGCATCTTCTTCGGCGCGAAGCTGCCGGCGCCCTTGGGCTGCCGGGCGACGAAGGTGTCGGTGTAGACGGTGACGCCCGCCGCCTGGAGGCGCGCGGCCTGGGCCAGGGCCTCGGCCCGGCAGGCCTGGCCGCCCAGCAGGATGACCGGGTTCTTCGCCGCCCTGATCGCCTGGGCGGCGGCGTCGACGGCCGCGGCGGCGGGCGCGGGGCGCACGGGCTTCTGGGCCAGCACCGTCTCGCTCCTGGCGGGAAGCCAGGCGGAATCGGCGGGCAGAACCAGGCTCACCGGGCCGCCGGGCGGACCGTAGCTGGCGGCGACGGCCTCGGCGGTGACGGCGGCGACGCTGTCAGGCGTGTCGGCCGACTTCGTCCAGATGGAGTTCGGCTTCACCAGGGTCGCGATGTCGGAATTCAGCGGCGCGTCGTACTGGCGGTGATAGGTGGCGTGGTCGCCGATGACGTTGACGATCGGCGTGAAGGCGCGCCGCGCGTTGTGCAGGTTGGCGACGCCGTTGCCGTAGCCGGGGCCGAGGTGCAGCAGGGTGCAGGCCGGCTTGTCGGCGATGCGGCCGTAGCCGTCGGCGGCGCCGGTCGCCACGCCCTCGAACTGGCAGAGCACCGGGCGCATCGCCGGCACGCCGTCGAGGGCGGCCACGAACTGCATCTCGGACGTGCCGGGGTTCGCGAAGCAGGCGGTGACCTCGTTGGCCACCAAGGTCGAGATCAGGGCGTCGGCGCCGTTCATCTAGAACTCCAGGACGTCGGAAGGGGCGGGGACTGCGAACAGCCGGTCTATGGATTCGGCCCGCAACGCGCGGGCGATGCTCTGGGCGATGTAGCCCTTGTCGGTGATCTCGCCGGCGTTGGCGTCGGGCGCGTCCCGAAGCACCAGGGCGCGGGCGACCTTGCCGCCCGAACCCGCGGCGCGGGCGTTGAAGGCCTCAAGCCCGGCGCGGACGGCGGCCTCGATCTCGGCGCGGGGCAGCGTGGGGTTGGGGTAGAAGAGGAGGCCGACGCGCTCGCGGTTCTCGCCGCAGACGACCGCGTCGGTGACGGCGCCGCCGACGGCGTTGAGGGCCGCGATCCTGAGGTCGCCGACGACGACGAAGGTTCCGGACGTCAGCTTAAAGTTCTCGGAGATGCGGCCGTCGAAGACGAGCCCGGCTTCCGGATTGCCCGGCTCGGCGAAGCGGGCGGCGTCGCCCAGCCGGTAGTAGCCCTCGTCGTCGAAGGCGGCGGCCGACTTCTCGGGCTGGTTCAGGTAGCCCTCGGTGACCTGCGGGCCCTTCACGCGGAACTCGAGCTTGCCGGCCTCGGGCAGCAGGCGCACCGAGGCGCCCGGCAGCGGCAGGCCCATGAGGCCCATGCGGGCGTTCGGCCAGTGGACGTTGGAGGCGGTGGGGCCGGTCTCGGTCGCGCCGTAGCCCGAGCCGAAGCTGATCCGCTCGCCGACCGTGCGCACCGCCACCGCCTGGATGCGGTCGGCATAGGCCTGGCCCAGGGCCGCGCCGCCGTACTGGAGGAGGCGCACGCGGGAGAAGAAGTTGCGGGCCAGGGCCTCGTCGCGCTCCAGCTCGTCGGCGAACAGCATCCAGGCCGCCGGCACCATGTTCTGATAGGTCGGCGCGATCTCGCGGAGGTTCCGGACCGTCTCGGCGAAGCGGCCGGCGGTGGGCTGGCCGGCGTCGATGTAGAGCGAGCCGCCGCGGTGGGCCGCGTAGTGCAGGATCGAGTTGGCGCCCAGGCTGTGGCTCCACGGCGCCGAATGCACCATGACCAGCTCGTCGGCGGCGTCGACGAAGCAGGCGGTGATCTGCGCCGAGTTGATGCTGAGCCCGCGGTGGGTGTTGATCACCGCCTTGGGCAACCCGGTCGAACCCGAGGTCAGCAGGTACTTCGCGTGCTGCTCCGGCCGCGCGGTCGGGGCCGCCGACCCCGCGCCGTAGAGCGTCTCCTGGGCCACGTCGCCGGGGCGGGCGTTCCTGCCGGCGATCACGGGCAGGCCGGCCAGGATCGGGGCGGCGAGACCGTCGGCGAAGAGGGCGGCGTCCTCGGTGTAGACCGCCGCCGGGTTCAGCACCTGGCAGGCGTGGGTGAGGCGGGTGACGTTCGCGCCCGGCAGGCCGTACTGCGGCGATACCGGCGCCACCGGCATCCCCTGGCCCATGGCCGCGTAGGCGATCAGGGCGTGGTCGATGGTGTTTCGCGCCAGGATCAGCAGCGGGCGCTCGCCGACCACGCCCAGTCCGCGCAGGCCGGCGGCCAGCGCGGCGATCCGCTGCCAGGCCTCGGCGAAGCTCAGCGTGCGCCAACCCTCGCCGGACCGCTCCGCGAGCCAGACGCGGTCGGGCGCGGCCTGCGCCCAGTGCTCCAGCGCCGAGACGACGGTCTGATGACGCGTGTCGTAGGGCGTCGGGTTCGTCAGGATGACCTCGCCGCCGGGCCGCTCGTCGACCACCAGGCGGCGCGGCGCATAGCGCGGGTCGCGGAACGGCGCGGTCGCGATGGAAAGCTCGGCGTCCATGGCCCCGAGTTACGGGGCCGCAGCGCGAAAGGGAAGCCTTACGCCGCGGCGCGGACCAGCATCTTGCCGGCGTTCTTGCCCTCGAACAGGCCGACCAGGGCCTCGGGCGCGCGGTCGAAGCCGTCCATGATGGTCTCCTGGTACTTGATCTTCCCGGACTTCAGCCAGCCGGTCATGTCGGACTGGAACTGCGCCTGGAGGTGCGGGAAGTCGCTGGCGACGAAGCCTTCCATGCGCACGCGGCTGTAGATCATGCTGGAGAGGTTCTTCACCCCGATCCGGTCGCCGTTGTAGGTCGAGATCATGCCGCAGACGGCGATGCGGCCGCGGACGTTCATGCGCGGCAGGACCGCGTCGAGGGTCTCGCCGCCGACGTTCTCGAAGTAGACGTCGATCCCCTTGGGCATGGCCTCGCGCAGCGCGCCGGCCAGCGGCGTTTCGCGATAGTTGATGACGGCGTCGAGGCCGGCCTCGTCGCGCAGCCACGCGGCCTTGTCGTCCGAGCCGGTGGAGCCCGCGACCCAGCAGCCCTTGATCCTGGCGATCTGGGCCGCGACCGAGCCCACCGCGCCCGCGGCGGTGGAGACGAACACCTGCTCGCCGTCCTTGAGCGCCCCCGTCTCCAGCAACCCGCCGTAGGCCGTGATGCCCGTGCCGCCGAGGGCATGCATGTAGACGCTGAGCGGAAGGTCGGGATCGGGGGCCAGCTTCTGCAGGCCGCGGCCGTCGGAGACGAACAGCTCCTGCATGCCGTTGAAGTGGCGCACGAGGTCGCCTTCCTTGAAGCCGTCGTTGCGCGACTGCACCACGCGGGCGATGCCGCCGCCCAGCATCGGCGCATCCAGAGGCTGCTCGGCGTCGAGGCGCGGGCGCATGTAGGGATCGACCGAGACCAGCAGCGCCTGGAGCTGCACCTGGCCGTCGGCGGCGTCGGGCGTGTCCACCGGCACGACGGCGAAGTCGTCGGGGCGGACCATCCCGTTCGGGCGGCGGGCAAGGCGGATCTGGCGGGATGCGGTCATCGGGGCGCTCACGGTTCGAAATGGCGCGCCGTGGTAGCACATGCCGCGTCCGGGCCCATATGGCCGCAGCCGTCGCGGGGATGTCGTTCCGACCTGGCCGACCGCCGGTCCGCGCCTTCGCTCGACCTGCGCGGCGACGCGGCCGCGTGACGATCGCGGAGCCTTCCGAAGCCTGATCGGACGTGGCAAAGGTGCCCGGGGGTTCAGGGGGGCGCGTTCGTCATGCCTGACAGGAGTGCTGCAGCCAGGGCGCGGGCCGCCCTTGCCCGTGGGGCGCTGCTCGAAGCGTATGACATCCTGCAACAGGCAGCCGAGCGCGAGAGCGGGGTCCTCGACTATCTGCGGGTGCTCACGCTCGCACGCCTCGGCGACACCGAGCGCGCGCTCAAGCTGTACGACGCCTACGGCCTGGGCGCCCGCGACGACGTCGACGCGCTCTCGCTCCAGGCCCGGCTGCTCAAGGACCGCGGGTTCGCGTCGGGAACCGGAGACCGCGCCGCGACCCTGACCGAGGCGTGCAAGCTCTACGCCCGTGTCTACCGGCGCACGCGCGACACCTACCCGGCGGTGAACGCCGCGACGCTCGCGTGGATCACGGGCCGCGCCGCGCTGGCGCGGCAACTGGCGCGGGCGGTGCTGGCCAACCCGAACGTGCAGGCGGCCAGCGACTACTACGGCCTGGCGACGGTGGCCGAGGCCAGGATCGTGCTGGGCGACTTCGCCGGGGCCGGAGCGGCGCTGGAAGCGGCGCTGGCGGCGGGCGACGCCGATGCCGGCAAGCGCTCGACGACGGTGCTGCAGCTTCAGCGGCTGGAGCCGACGATCCCGGACCGCAAGGCCATCGCGCCGCTGCTGGCGACGATCCGGCCCCCGTCCGTGGCCAGCTACTGCGGACATATCTTCCTGGAGGATCCGGGGCTGGAGGCCGGCCTCGGCCGGAAGATCGACGCGGCGCTGAAGAAGGAGAACGTCGGCTACGCCTACGGCTCGCTCGCCGCCGGCAGCGACATCCTGATCGCCGAGCGGCTGCTGGCCCGCGGCGCGGAGCTGCACGTGGTCCTGCCGGTGGCGGAAGAGGATTTCTTCGCCCAGTCGGTGGCGCCGGCGGGCGGCCGGTGGGCCGAGCGCTATCGCGCCTGCCGCGAACAGGCCGCGTCGCTGACCTTCTCGTCCACCATGAGCCATGTGGGCGGGCAGGGGCAGTTCGCCTACGGCGCAAAGGTGGGCATGGGCATGGCGCGGCTGCGGGCCCGGCACCTGAACAGCCGCGCCGTGCAGGTGGCGGTGGCCGAGACCGCCGGCGCGACCGGCACCCTGACCCGGTCCGACATCCGCGCCTGGCAGGACACGGGCGGCGTCTCGGTGATCGTCGAGGCGCAGAACATCCGCCGGCCGGCCAAGCCCGCCGGCCCGACGGCGGTCTCGGACGTGGGCCGCGGCACGCACGGCCTGATGTTCACCGACTTCCCCGGCTTCGCGCGGCTGGACGAACGGGTGCTGCCCACCTTCCAGGTGGAGGTGATGGCGCGGGCCGGCGCGGCGTTGCAGCGCAACGCCGGGGCGATCCGGTACTCGAACACCTGGGGCGACGCGCTCTACGTGGTGTTCGACGGCGCGTTGCAGGCGGCGCAGACGTCGCTGGATCTCTGCGAGGAACTGACCGCCATCGACACCCAGGCCCTGGGCGTGCGCGAGGGCGCGACCATGCGCATCGCCCTCCACTTCGGCCCGACCTACTGGGGCGAGGACCCGGTGACGGGGCGGACCAACTACTACGGCTCGGAGGTCTCGCGGGCGGCCCGCATCGAACCGGTGACGCCGCCGGGCAGCGTCTATGTCACCGAGCCGTTCGCCGCGGTGCTGGAGATGGAGGCCGAGCACGACTTCACGTGCAACTACGTCGGCCAGGTCGACCTGCCGAAGGGCTACGGCACGTTCCCGCTCTACCACCTGAAGCGACGGACGTGACGGCGTCGCGGCCGGCGGGCTTCCAGTCGTCCGGAGCCTGTGCGGCCGGGATCGTGGGGCCCGCGCGGATCTGCGGATCGGAGCCGATCGTCAGTAGCCGGCCGTCCGGCCGCTGGGCGCGCCATCGACGATCTGGTCGAGGTATTCCGACAGGCCGTAGCCCACGAGGTCGCCACAGCGGTACTCGGTCATGCCCTCGGTGATTCGGGTCTGCAGTTCCTGGCCGTCGGGCGTCGTGCGGCGGTTGCGGAGCGGGATCAGCGACAGGACCTTGCCGGTCACCTCGTAGGACTTGCCCCCCTCGGTCCTCACCCTGGCGCGGAGCGCGGTCTGGTAGTCGCTGTCGTCCCAGTCGCTCTCGATCACGCAGTCCTGGATCAGGTCGTACGTCCCGTCGCGGAAGACCATGCCGCCCTGGCGCGCGCCGCCTTTTCCGTCGCCGATCACCGACAGCATCATCCCGAAGTCGCGCCCGAAGTTCATCGGGCACCAGCGATACCAGTCGATGGCCTGCCAGTGGCGCGGACCCCACGACTTGTCGCGCAGGCCATGGCCGTCGATCTCGAAGCGCGCGTCGCCGACGGTGACCACGCCTTTCGCCGCGCAGTGCTGCTCGTAGTGCGCCTTGGCGAACGACTTCTCGGGGTCGATCTCCAGCGGCGAGCCGTCGGCCTTCACCGCCTCGCCGCCATACATTGGCGACACGCCCTCGTAGTCGAGTTCCACCGTGCAGGCGACGGACGGGTTTTCCTTGTAGGCCTTGCGCGGGTCGGCCATCTCGTGCGGCCGCTCCAGCAGCAGCGCCTTGCCGGAATAGCTCACCTTCAGGCGCTTGAACGGCTCCACCACATCGACCCGGAGGCCGCCCGCCGCCATCTCCCTGTTGCTCTCGATGGCAGGCCTGCCGAAGGTGAAGGCGATGCGGCCGTCGGGCAGATAGATGCAGACGCTGATCTCGGCGTAGTTCTCGTTGGGCCGGTTGCCGATGCGGAACCAGCCGCCGGCCTTCGTCTTCGGGTCGAAGACGTTGAAGTACATGCTTTCGTTGTAGTTCTTGGCCTCGCCGGGATCGTGCGGGAACTCGTCCTGCGGCTCCAGGCGGGTCTTGAAGCCCTCTGCCGTCTTCGCCATCGCACGCTCTCCTGCATGAACCGGGGGCAGCGTGAGCCCCTGACCCCGGGGAACGGCAAGCGCCGTGTCAGAGGCTGCGGCGGCGGGCTTCGAGGTACAGCCGCTCGGCGGGCGCGGGCCGGAGCGCGAGGGCCGCGTCGTAGGCGGCGCGTGCGTCGTCGCGGCGGCCTGCCCTGGCGCTGAGCGCGGCCCGGGCGGCCTGGTAGGGAAGCCAGTCGTCCATGCCCTGGACGGCGGCCAGCGCGGCGAGGCCGGCGTCTGCGCCCCGGGTCTCGCCGATCGCGACGGCCCGGTTCACGACGGTGGCGGCATGCGGGCGGATGTCGGCCAGCACGTCGTAGAGCGCGGCGATGATCGCCCAGTCGGTGCGGCCGGTCTCGGCGCGCCCGCAGTGGGTGGCGTGGATCGTGGCCAGGATCTGGCGCGGACCGCTGCGGCGCAAGGCGGCGGCGCGGTCGAGGAGACGGGCGCCGTCGGCGACCAGGCTGCGCGTCCACAGGGCGATGTCCTGTTCCGGCGGCGGGACCATGGCGCCGAACGCGTCGAGGCGGGCCGGGCGGCGGGCCTCGGCGAAGCGGACGAGGGCGGCCAGGCCCAGGACCTCCGGCTCGTCCGGCATCAACTCGGCGAGCAGGCCCGAGAGGCGCAGCACCTCGGCGGCGAAGCCGGCGGTCTCGCCCGCCAGCGCGGCGTCTTCGTAGGCCTGGGCGTAGGCGACTTCCAGCGTCGTGAGCACCGCCTCGACCCGCTCGGGCCAGGCGTCGCGGGCCGGGACCTCGAAGGGGACGCCGGCGCCGGCGATCTTCTTCTTGGCGCGGGTGATGCGCTGGAGCATGGCGGGCTCGGCCATGAAGAAGGCCCGCGCGAGCCGGTCGGTGGCGAGGCCGCAGACCACTTTCAGGGTCAGCGCCGCGCGGCTGTCGGGGGCCAGCGCCGGATGGCAGCAGACGAAGATCAGCTTCAGCCGCTCGTCGGGGATGGGCTGGTCGGCCGCCATCAGCGCCTCCTCGGGCGTGGGCAGGGGCTCGGGCGCGTCCAGCACGGCGCGGCTGCGGGTGGCGGCGCGGCGCTTGGCGTCGATGGCCCGGCGGAGCGCCGCGCGCCACAGCCAGGCGCCCGGGTCACGCGGCGGCTGGTTCGGCCAGGCGACGAGGGCGGCGGCGCAGGCGCCCGAGAAGGCGTCCTCGGCGAGGTCCAGGTCGCGCAGGCGGGCGGCCAGGGCGGCGACGACGCGCGGGCGCGCCTCAGCGATCGCCGCCCCGAACCGATGCATCGCTAGTGAACGATCAGCGGGCGGACCTCGACCTTGCCGCCCTCCATCACGGGGACGCGCCTGGCCATGGCGAGGGCGGCGTCGAGGTCGGGCACGTCGATCACGTAGTAGCCGCCGAGGTGCTCGCGCGTCTCGGCGAACGGACCGTCGTGGATGGTCTGCTTCCCGCCGGCGCCCGTGACGACGGTGGTCGCGGTTTCGACGCCTTGCAGGCCGGCGCCTTCCTGCTGGATCCCGGCGGCGCGAAGCTCGCCCGCCAGCGCCATGTGCCTGGCGACGATGTCCTGCAACGCGGCCTGGCCGCCGTCGCCGTCGTAGCAGCCCTCGGGCTCGTAGATCAGGATCATGTACTGCATGGGTTCGTCCCCCGGTTCGGGTTGAGAGTGCGCGACGCGGAAGCGTGCGTCACCGGGGAGACGCGCGGGGTGGGCCGGATTCGACAGGCAGGATGCAGAGATAAGCCCTTCCCTCCCCGGGCGGGAAGGGAGGGCTAGTGCGCCAGGGTCTCGCGGAAGCGGACGGGGTGGCCCTGGCCTTTCAGGACGATCTCGTCGTCGCGCATCACCACGTTCCCGCGGATGATGGTGGCCTTGGGCCAGCCCCTGGCCTCCATGCCGTCGAAGGGCGTCCAGCCGGAACGGGTGGCCATCTGGTCGTGGGTGATGGTGCGGCGCGCCTTCAGGTCGACGATGGTCAGGTCGGCGTCGTAGCCCACGGCCATGCGGCCCTTGTCGGCGAGGTCGAAGATGCGGTTCGCGCCATGGCTGGTCAGGTCGACAAGGCGCTCCAGGGAGAGGCGGCCCTCGGCGACGTGGGTCAGCATGATCGGCAGCAGGGTCTGCACGCCCGGCATCCCCGAGGGCGAGGCGGGGTAGGGCCGCGCCTTCTCCTCGCGGGTGTGGGGGGCATGGTCCGAACCCAGGACGTCGGCGACACCGTTGGCGACGCCCGCCCAGACACCCATGCGGTGATAGTGGTCGCGGATCGGCGGGTTCATCTGGGCGAAGGCCTTGAGGCGCTCGTAGGCCTCGGGCCCCTCCAGGGTGAGGTGCTGCGGCGTGACCTCGACCGAGGCCACGTCCTTGTGGGCGGCGAGGTACTCGATCTCTTCCCTGGTGGTGACGTGCAGGACGTGGATGCGCTTGCCGGTCTTGTGGGCGAGGCCCACGAGGCGGTGGGTCGACTGGATCGCCGACTGGGCGTCGCGGACCTCCGGGTGGCTGGTCCAGTCGCCGGTGCGGGCCAGCGGGCGGCGCTCGGCCAGGCGGTACTCGTCCTCGGAGTGGAAGGCGGCGCGGCGGTTGATGTGGCGCAGCACCTGCTCGACGCCCTCGTCGTCCTGCACCAGCAGCGTGCCGGTGGACGCGCCCATGAAGACCTTGACGCCGCAGCAGCCGGGCAGGCGCTCCAGCTCGCCGAGGAACTTCGCGTTCTCGTGGGTGCCGCCGACGTAGAAGGCGTGGTCGCAGTGCATGCGATCCTTGGCGCGGGCGAGCTTGTCGGCCAGCGCGTCGGGATCGGTCGTCGTGGGCTCGGTGTTCGGCATCTCGAACACGGCGACGACGCCGCCCAGGACCGCGCACTGCGAACCGGTCTCCAGGTCTTCCTTCCACTCCAGGCCCGGCTCGCGGAAGTGGACCTGGGTGTCGATCACGCCGGGCATGACGGTCAGGCCCCGGGCGTCGAAGAGTTCGCCGGCGCTTGATTGTGAAAGGTCGCCGATGGCGGTGAACTTGCCGTCCTTGATGCCGATGTCGGCCTGGCCGCGACCGGCGTGGTTCACGACGTCGCCGCCGCGGACGATCAGGTCGTAGGTGTCAGCCATGTTCCGTCGCCTTCATCAGCTCGCGCGCAGCCGATACGACCTTTTCCACCGGCAGGTCCATCATGTGGCAGACCATCTGGGTGAAGCCGGGGTCGGACGCCCTGATCTCGTCGAAGCCGCGGGCGCCGCGCACCACGCGGGTGGTCTCGCCCCAGGGCGCGTAGAGCCGCTCGTCGGAGGGGCCGAAGAGGCCGATGGTGGGAACGCCCGCTGCCGCGGCGAGGTGCATCGCCCCGCTGTCGTTGCCGATGAACAGCCGCGCGCGCTTCAGGGCGGCGTAGGCGGTCAGCACGTCGGCCTTGCCCGCCAGGTCGATGAAGTTGCGCGCGCCGGCCACGTCGCGGAGCTGGCGGCCGAGCTTGTCGTCGCCCGGGCCG
>NZ_JAEUMO010000087.1 GCF_016793285.1 Phenylobacterium sp. | reverse complement strand
TCCTGCGCAAGGCCGCCGAACGCACCGTCGAAGCCACATGGCGGCGTATCGGACAACTCCTCGACCACTTCACCCCCGCCGAGTGCGCTAACTACCTCACCAACTCCGGATACGCTTCAGTGTGAACGGATCACGCTCTAGCTCGCGCAGAACCTCGCGCACGCGTTCGGGCCGCTCCATCGGCAGGAAGTGGGTCGTCCCGGGCACGGTCTCGTAGCGCGCGCCGACGGCGTCGAGGTCGGCGAGGTTGTCGTCGATCCGCGCGGTCGACGCGAACTCGGCCCGCAGCATCCGGATCGGGCAGCGCACCGCGCGGAAGGCGGCCCAGGCGTCGTAGTTGTGGATGCGGAAGTTCGAGGCTTCCCAGGCGGGCGTGCAGGTCAGGGTCACCTGCCCGTCGGTGGTAGGCGCGAAGCCGGCCTCGACATAGTCGGCCAGTTGCTCGGGCCGCCACGTCCTGAACCCGCCGCGGCCGGTGTAGGCGGCGAGCGCCGCCGCCTTGTCCGGAAATACCGCGCGGCGACGGTCGGCGCCCTCGGCCAGCGGGTTGTCGCCGACCATGTCCTGCGCGGCGCGGGCCGCGTCGAAGATGACAGGGTCGAACAGCGCCAGCGCCTTCACCTTCTCCGGCGCCGCGGCGGCCGCCAGCAGGCTGGTCGTTCCCCCCATCGAGTGCCCGGCCAGCACGACGGGCGCCTCCGCCGCCTCGTCCAGCAGCGCCAGCAGGTCGTCGCGGAACTCCAGCCAGCCCTGCCGATCCTCGATCACCGCCGGAAGCGTCGAGGCGCCGTGACCACGCAGGTCCAGCGCCAGGATCCGGCGCTCCTGCGCCAGGGGCGCGAGGATCGTGCGGTAGGTGCGGCCGTTGAAGCCGTTCGCGTGCGAGAAGATCACGTCGACGGGGCGGTCCTGCGGCCCGAAGTCGAGCGCCGCCATCTCGCCGCCGCGCCCCGGAAGGCTCACCCGCCGCGGCCGCGGCTCGTACTCGACCATCGCATCCATGGCCCGCTCTTAGCCCGGTGACGCGAAGGCAGGAAAGCCGCTCAGGCGGCCGCCGTCCGTCGCGGGGCGTCGCCGGCCCGGCGGATCGCGAGCGCGGCGAAGGCGGCGAGCACGGCCAGCACGCCCGCGATGACGAAGCTCTCCAGGTAGCGGCCCTGCAGCTCGCGCAGCACCCCGGCCCCGAACGCCGCGCTCGCCGCGCCGATCTGGTGCCCGAACGCCACCCATCCGAAGAGGATCGGCCCGTCGCGCTCGCCAAAGGTCTCGGTCGACAGCCGGACGGTCGGCGGCACCGTCGCCAGCCAGTCCAGGCCGTAGAAGACCGCGAAGACCCCCAGGCTGACGGCGTTGAAGTCCAGGAACGGCAGCGCCATCAGCGAGAGGCCGCGCAGGCCGTAGTAGACGAACAGCAGCTTCCTCGGATCGTAGCGGTCGGTGAGCCAGCCCGAGGCCGTCGTCCCGATCATGTCGAAGACGCCCATGGCGGCCAGCAGCATGCCGGCCTGGACCAGAGCCATGCCCCTGTCGCCGCAGAGCGAGATCAGGTGCGTGCCGACGAGGCCGTTGGTGGTGAACCCGCAGACGAAGAAAGTGGCGAACAGCAGCCAGAAGGCCGGCGTGCGCATGCCGCGCGCCAGGACGCCCAGCGCCAGCGCCACGGCATCCCGCGCCCGACCGCGCGGGGGCGCCGGCTCGACCTCCGAGGCGCCGTAGGGCGGCTGGCCGATATCGGCCGGGCGTTCGGGCATCAGGAACAGGACCAGCGGGACCATCGCCGCCGTCACGAGCGCCACGGCCGTCGCGACCGCGCGCCAGCCGCTGCCTTCCGCCAGGGCCGCCATGCCGGGCAGGAAGATCAGCGAGCCGGTGGCCGTCGAGGCGCTGAGCAGGCCCATGACGAGCCCGCGGCGGGCCTGGAACCAGCGGTTCACGACGGTCGCGCCCATCGAGAGCGCCACCGCGCCCGAGCCCAGGCCCGAGAGCACGCCCCAGGTCAGCAGGTAGTGCCAGGGCGCGGTCATGAGGAGGCTGAGGCCCGTCGAGGCGCTCATCAGCACGAGGCCGGTCAGCAGGGTGCGCTTCAAGCCCAGCGTCTGCATCAGCGCCGCCGCGAAGGGGCCCACGAGACCGTAGAGGAAGATGCCGATCGCCGCGCCGGCCGAGAGCCGCCCACGGTCCCAGCCGAAGGCGTCGTGCAACGGCTGCAGCAGCACGCCCGGCGCCGAGCGCAGGCCGGCGGCCGACAGCAGGGCCAGGAAGGTGACCGCCGCCACCACCCAGGCGTAGTTCTGGCCGAACGGGCGTCTTCGGACTATCATGTAACCGATCGGTACGGGAAACTCGGAGCCCGGTCAGGTACGTACCGGTCTGTTACCTTGTCAAGGGCCGCCGCCATGCCGAAATCCGCCACCCGCGACGCGCCTGCCACCGCCGCCGCGCCGAAAGCCGCCGAGCGCATCCTTTCGACAGCGAGCGAGCTCTTCTACCGCGAAGGCGCCCGGGCGGTCGGCGTGGACGAGATCGTCGCCCGCGCCGGCGCGACCAAGCCCAGCCTCTATCGCGCCTTCGAGAGCAAGGATCACCTGATCGCCGCCTACCTGGAAGGCCAGAGCGCCTACGCCTGGTCGTATTTCGAGCAGGCCGCCGCGGCGCATCCGGACGATCCGAAGGCGCAGATCCTGGCATACATCGACGCCCTGTCGGGCCGCGCATCGAAGGCCGGCTATCGCGGCTGCGGCCTCACCAACGCGGCGGTCGAGTATCCCGACGCCGGCCACCCCGGCCACAAGGTCTCGGTGAAGCACAAGCAGAAGGTCCGCGACCACCTGCGCGACCTGACCCGGGGGATGGGCGCGAGGAAGCCCAAGAAGCTCGCCGACGCCCTGCTGCTCCTCATCGAGGGCGTCTTCGTCACCAGCCAGCTCTTCGGCCCCGAGGGACCGGCCGCCGCCGCCCGGGGCGCTGCGGCGGCGCTGATCGACGCCCATATGAAGGGTCATGAGTAGGAAGATCCCGCTGGCCACGATCGGCTACGAGAGCGCCCCGCAGGCCAGGGTCATCGACGAACTGAAGGCGGCTGGCGTCGAGGTGCTGATCGACGTGCGCGCCGTCGCCGCCTCGCGCCGCGCCGGCTTCTCCAAAGGCCTGCTGTCGTCGAGCCTCGAGGACGCGGGCATCGACTACGTCCACCTGCGCGACCTCGGCACGCCGAAGGAAGGCCGCATGGCCGCCCGGCGCGGCAAGACGGCCGAGATGCGCGAGATCTTCGAGGCCCACATGGCAGAGCCCGCCGCCCAGTTGCAGCTCGCCCAGGCCATCGAGATCGCCAAGGGCCGCAAGGCGGCGCTGCTCTGCTACGAGGCCGACCACCGAGGATGCCACCGCTCGATCGTGTGCGAACACATGATGGCGGCGGCCGACTTTGCGGTCGAGAACCTCTACCCGACGACGCTGTAGGAAGGCCGGACCACGAAACAGCCTCGGGGACCGCCCGCCGTTCGTGCGGTTCGGGTCGAACCCGGCGGCGGATCAGATTTCCAGCTCGGCGCCGGAGATGTCGCAGCCGGCGAGACGGGCTCCGTCCATCTCGGCCTCCAGGAACCGCGCACGCGGCGCGGAGGCGCCGCGCAGGTCGGCGCCGCGCAGCGAGGCGCGGGAGAAGTCGGTGCGCACGAAGCGGTTGTCGCCGATCGCCAGCGGTCCCATCTTCGCGCCGCGCAGGTCGGCCCGCGCGAGCTGGGCGTTCGTGAAGCGCGCGCCGCGCAGGTCGGCCTCGCGCAGGTTCGCGCCCCGGAAGTCGCAGCCCGACAGGTCGGCGCCCTGGAGCTGCGCGCCCTCCAGGTCCATGCCGAAGAAGATCGAGTTGGGCGCCGAGAGCCCCGACAGCCGCCGGCGCTTCAGCGACTTCAGCGGGCGGAAGTCGACCTCCGAGAGCTTCATCACCACGCCCTGACCGCCGTTGGTGTCGCAGAAGGCCTCGTGCTCGGCCACTACCTCGGTCAGCGACTTGTCGTCGATGTAGAAGATCGGCGGCGGCGCGCGCAGCACGCCCGCCAGGTCGCAGTCGTCGAGCCGCGCCTGGTTGAGGTTCGCCCCGTTCAGCACCGCGCGCTTCATCGAGGCGCCCGTGAGGTCGGCGCCGCCCAGGTCGGCGCCCGACAGGTCGGCGCCGTCCAGCACCGCGCGCATGAGCTTCGCGCCCACCAGCACCGCGCCCGCCAGGTTCGCGTCGGTGAAGTCGCTGGTCATGGCGACCGCGCCGCTCATCTGCGCGCCGGCCAGGTTGGCGCCCGACAGCACGGCGAAGTTCAGCTCGCCCGGCCGGTGCTCGTGGCGAAGGATCCGGAAGCCGTCCAGCTTGTCCTGCAGGGCGATGCGGCCCTCGCGCAGGTCGCAGCCGGCGAGTTCGGCGCCCGCCAGGTTCGCGCCGCGCATGCACGCGCCGCGCAGGTCGGCCCGCTTCAGGTTGACGTGGCGCATGTCGGCTTCGCGCAGGTCGGCGCCGAAGAGGATCGCGCGGGAGAGGTTGGAGCGCGCCAGGGTCGCGCCGGCGAGCTTCGCGCCCGTCAGGTCCGCGTCGCGCAGGTCGACGCCTTCCAGGCTGCAGTTGGCGAGGTCGGCATAGTGCAGCGCCAGGCGCCGTCCGCCCGACCGTCCCGCCAGGTAGCGCTGGTGGGCCTCGAGCGCCTCGCGGAGGGCGTGGACGTCGAGCGTCGTGTGATGCTGTTGGGGTACGGACGACATGAAGGCCTTCGCGTTCACCATGGCGCGGCCGGCTTTAAGGATGGGTTTCGCGACGTCCTTTATGAAACCTTGAGCACAACTCCCGATCGCTCAGAGCCAGCCGCGTTTCTTGAACCACACGACCGGCAGGACCCCCGCGACGAACATCAGCAGCAGGGCGAAGGGATAGCCCGCCATCCAACGCAGCTCGGGCATGTGGATGAAGTTCATGCCGTAGATCGAGGCGATCAGCGTGGGCGGCATGAAGGCCACCGCGACCACCGAGAAGAACTTGATGATGCCGTTCTGCTCGATGTTGATCAGGCCCAGCGCCGCATCCAGCAGGAAGGCGATGTGGCTCGACTGGTAGCCGGCGTGCTCGGTGAGCGAGCGGGCGTCGTGTTGCAGGGTGTCGAGGTGCGCGCGGCACTCGGGATCCGTCGCGATCTCGCTCGCCAGCCCCGCGTAGCCCAGCGTCCGCGACACGCTCACCAGGCCGTTGCGCGTGAGCGACGTCACCGACTGCGCCTGCGCCAGGCCGGTGAGCAGCGGTCGGAAGTTGCCGCCGGGCGGCCGGCGGAAGATGGCGGTGGAGACGTCCTCCACCTTGTCGGCCATGTCGTCCAGCGTTCGCGCCAGCCGTTCGACGACGGCGTCGAAGAGGTCGAGCAGCGCCACCGTGCCGCTCTGGATGTCGCTCTCCGGGACGCGGTCGGAGAACAGCGTGAACGCCCGCAGCTCCTCATAGCGCAAGGTCACCAGCACCCCCTTGGCGAGGACGAAGGTGACCGGCGTCGCGAAGGGCGAGGCCTCGTGGCTGCGCGCCAGCATCGTGGCCGTCATGAAGGTGGCGCCGTCTTCCTGGTAGAGGCGGCTGGAAGGCTCCAGCGCGGCCATCTCCTCGGCGGTAGGCAGTTCGAGGCCGAGCGCCGCCTCCACGGCCAGCTCCTCCTCGCGGGTCGGCTTCATCAGGTCGATCCAGACCACGTCGGCGCCCGGCGACCAGCCGGCCGCGCACGTTTCCGTCTGCACCCCGCGCGCGCTGCGCCGAAGGACCCTGAGCATGGCGCTGCCTCCGCCCGCCTAAGGACGGTGCGTCGCGCAGAGCGTCAACCGCGGAGGCTACTTGTTGTCGGGGCGCGTGGCCGCCGCGATCAGGGCCGCGATCCGGTCCGTCTGGTCCGCCGCCTGGGTCAGCACGCTCATCGGGCCCTGGCCTGGACGCACGGCGCTGGCCATCTGGCTGGCGGCCGACTGGGCGACGGCGATCGCGCCGTTCTGGAAGCGGGTCACGCCCGAGGCCGCCAGCATGCGCGCCGACGTGTCCTGATAGATGAACCCGTGCGTGGCGTAGGTGGAGCCGCCCAGGTCGCGGTTCGGGTCGTACCAGACCTTCACCTCGCTCCAGTCGCCCTGCGGCGAGACGTCGATGATGGTGACGTCCTTCTCGACCTTGCCGCGCGAGCCCTCGATCGGGCTCCAGTTGGCGTGGGTGATCTGGATGACGCGGTCGGTCAGCACCTGGCTCACCACGGCCACATGGCCGAGACGCATGCGCTGGGTGGGCTTGAAGCAGAGGACGGCGCCCGCCTTGGGCGAGAAGCCGGTCTCGTACTTGCCGGCCGCCTGCTGCCACCAGGTCCAGGCGTCGCCGAAGATCTGGATGCCGGAGATCAGGCGCGCGAAGGGCACGCACTGCCAGTAGGTGTCGGCGGTCGCTCCGCCAGGGGCGAAGGCGACAAACGCCGCAGCGGCCATGGCGCCCAGAAGGGCCCGCGTCCGTTTAAGCATTGATCGGTGACTCCCCGACACTCCCAGGCGAAGGGGTAACCGTATCCGCCTTGAGTGAAAAGAGGGTTTACGCCGCGCGGCGAGCGGTCGCAGGTGAATTATCCACAGGATCGCTCAGGCATGGAGGCGCACGCCGCCGCCTTCGGAAGGCAATATCCATGTCTTCGATCAGTAAAATTTCGCCTCGCAAGAAAACTATTGGCGAACATTGGTGCGGGATCGCGTAATTGAGCTGTAAGAAACTCGATTTCCACCTGTCGTTAACCGATAATTTTCTTTTGATAGCCGCCTTTCACGTTGTCGTAACAAGCCGAAATAAGAGCTCGCCGAAAGGCGGCAAGGCTTGGCTGAAATTCGCGCAAGAGGAGAATTTTCGGCTTCACGAACCGTTGAACGCGGCCGCCGGCGCCCGAAAAAGCGGCGCCGCAGAGTCGCGCGCGCCCCTGGTTCCCGCGAAACGAGCCCCTAGATAGGACGGAAGGGGAAATTCGGAGATCACAATGGATATCGCCGCGCTCGTGAGCGACCCGGCCGCCTGGGC
This sequence comes from Phenylobacterium sp., assembly GCF_016793285.1. Taxonomy (GTDB): domain Bacteria; phylum Pseudomonadota; class Alphaproteobacteria; order Caulobacterales; family Caulobacteraceae; genus Phenylobacterium. The sequence continues at coordinate 43,820 of NZ_JAEUMO010000087.1, read as the reverse complement.
TGCGCTCGTCACCCTCATCGTCATGGAGGTGGTGCTCGGCATCGACAATCTGATCTTCATCTCGATCCTCTCGAACAAGCTGCCAGAACATCAGCGCGCGAAGGCGCGGCGGATCGGCATCGCGCTGGCGCTCGTCATGCGGCTGGGCCTGCTCTCGACCCTGGCCTTCATCGTCGGCCTCGTGCAGCCGGTCTTCACCCTGCCCTTCCCGGCGCCGGGGGGCATGGACTTCTCGTTCTCGTGGCGCGACCTGATCCTGATCGCCGGCGGCCTGTTCCTGGTCTGGAAGGCCACCACAGAGATCCACGAGAAGGTCGAGCCCGGCGACGGCCACGGCGTCATGGACACCTCGGGCAAGGTCGTCACAGGCATGGGCGCGGCGATCTTCCAGATCATCCTGCTGGACCTGGTCTTCTCGATCGACTCGATCCTGACCGCCGTCGGGATGACGGATCACCTGGCGATCATGGTCGTCGCGGTGGTCACCACCGTCGCCATCATGCTGGTCGCGGCCGATCCCCTGGCCAACTTCATCAACAAGAACCCGACCGTGGTGATGCTGGCGCTGGGCTTCCTGCTGATGATCGGCGCGGTGCTGATCGCCGACGGCTTCGGCATGCATGTGCCGAAGGGCTACATCTACGCCGCCATGGCCTTTTCCGCCGGCGTCGAGGCCCTGAACATGCTGGCGCGGCGGCGCAACGCGACGGTCCAGGACAAGACACTGCACTAATCCTCCCCGCTGGGGGCGTCAGAGGAAGCTGTACGGGTCTATGTCGATGGCGACGCGGAGCTGGCCGCGGACCTTCACCCGCGCCCGCCAGGCGGCCATGTAGGCCGAGAGGTCGACGCCGCGGTCGCAGCGGACCAGGAAGCGCTTGCGCCGCCGTCCCCGCACCAGCCCCAGCGGCGCGTCGGCCGGGCCATAGACCTCGACCCCGGGCGTGTTCGGCGCGACCTCGGCCATCTCGCGCACGAAGGCGTCGAGCTGCGCTGCGTCCGGGCCCGAGGCGATCACGGCCGCCAGCCGGCCGAACGGCGGCAGACCCGCCAGCTCCCGCTCGGCCATCTCGGCGGCGACGAAGGCGTCGCGGTCCTGCGCCTTCAGCGCCTGCATCACCGCGTGCTCGGGCGCGTAGGTCTGCAGCAGGGCGCGGCCCGCCCGGTCGGCGCGCCCTGCCCGCCCGGTGGCCTGGGCGAGGAGCTGGTAGGTCCGCTCGGCGGCGCGCAGGTCGCCGCCGCGCAGGCCGAGGTCGGCGTCGACCACGCCGACCAGGGTGAGCTTGGGGAAGTTGTGACCCTTCGCCGCCGCCTGGGTGGCGACGAGGATGTCGATGTCGCCCGCCGCCATGGTCTCGACCAGCCGCCGCGCCTCGCGCGCGTCGAACACCGTGTCGGACGAGAAGACCGCGATCCGCGCGTCCGGGAACAGCGCGCGCGCCTCCTCCTCAACCCGCTCCACGCCCGGTCCGATGGAAACCAGGCTGTCCTTCGCCCCACAGTGCGGGCAGGCCGCCGGCTTGGGCATCGAAAAGCCCGTCAGGTGGCAGACGAGGCGTCCGGTGTAGCGGTGCTCGACCAGCCAGGAGTCCGTATCGGGCGCCGTCATCCGCTCGCCGCAGGCCTTGCAGAGCACCAGCGGCGCGTAGCCCCGGCGGTTCAGGAACAGCAGCGTCTGCTCGCCCCGCGCCCAGGTCTCGCCCATGGCCGCGACCAGAGGCGGCGAGAGCCAGCGTCCGGCCTCGGGCGGCGTCTCGCGCAGGTCGACCAGCTCGATGTCCGGCAGCCGCGCCGTCCCATGGCGCGCGGCCAGCTTGAGCCAGCGATAGCGGCCGGTCTCGGCGTTGCGCAGGCTCTCCAGCGACGGCGTCGCCGAGGCCAGCACCACGGCCGCGTCCTCGATCCGCCCGCGCACGACGGCCAGGTCGCGGGCGTGGTAGATGAAGCCGTCCTCCTGCTTGAACGACCCGTCGTGCTCCTCGTCGACGACGATCAGCTTCAGCCGCCGGAACGGGAGGAACAGCGCCGAACGCGCGCCCACCACGATCCGGCAGGTTCCGGCCGCCACCCCCTCCCAGACCTTGCGGCGCATCGGCGGCGCGACGTCGGAGTGCCACTCGCCGGGCTGGGCGCCGAACCGCGCCGTCACCCGGGCGATCACTGCCTGGGTCAGCGCGATCTCGGGCAGCAGGATCAGCACCTGGGCGTCGGGATCGGCGGCCAAGGCGGCCGCGGCGGCTTCCAGATAGACCTCGGTCTTCCCCGACCCGGTCACGCCGTCCAGCAGCGTGACGCCGAAGCCGCCCAGCCCGGCCGTCATCGCCTCGGCCGCCGCCGCCTGGCTGGCGCTGAGGTCGGGGCCGCGCCGCGTCAGGTCCGGGACGTCGAACCGCGCATCGGGCGTGACGTGGTCCAGCGCCAGCACCCCTTCGTCGATCAGCCCCTTCACGACGCCCGCGCCAACGCCCGCGGCGCGGGCGAGTTCGGCGGGCGCCATTGCCCGCGTCGCGGCGGCCAGCACCTTCGCCCGCGCCGGCGTGGGCCGCGCCGGCTGAACGCCTGTCGCCCGCACGACCCGCGTCGGCCGCGGCTTCGGCGCACGCGCGCCGCGGAGCGCGATCGCCAGCGGCTGGCCCGGCGCGTCGACGGCGTAGCGGGCCGCCCACTGCACGAACTCCACCGTACCCGGCGGCAGACGCGGATCGTCCAGCCGCTCGGCCACGGGCTTCAGCGGGCGATTCCCGCCCGTCGCGTCGCGCAGCCCGGTGACCACGCCGCGGATCAGCCGCGGACCCAGCGGCACCGCGACCTGGTCGCCGGCCTCGAGCCCCATGCCCTCGGGCTCGGCGTAGTCGAACGCCTCGGGCAGCGGCATGGGGATCAGGACAGAAGCGATGCGGCTCATGGGTTTGAGACCGAGCCCTTCGCAGCTACAAGCGGCGCGAACAAGAGACGGATCAAGATGCAGCTCTTCCTCGATACGACCGACACCGCCGTCCTGAAGGACCTGGCCGCCACGGGCCTCGTCGACGGCGTCACCACAAACCCATCCCTGATCGCCAAAAGCGGACGCAACATGCTGGAGGTGATCGCAGAAATCTGCGGTCTGGTGGACGGCCCGGTCTCGGCGGAGGTCGCCGCCATGGATGTGGACGGGATGCTGGCCGAGGGCCGCAAGCTGGCGGGCGTCGCCACCAACGTCGTCGTGAAGGCGCCGCTCACCCGCGAGGGGCTGATCGCGGTCCGCGAGTTCGCCGCGGAAGGCATCCAGACCAACGTCACGCTCTGCTTCTCGGCCGCCCAGGCGCTGCTGGCCGCCAAGGCGGGGGCGACCTACATCAGCCCCTTCATCGGCCGCCTCGACGATCACGGCGCCGACGGCATGGACCTGATCACCGAGATCCGGGCCATCTATGACAACTACGGTTTCGACACCGAGATCCTGGCCGCCTCGATCCGCACGCCGGCCCATGTGACCCAGGCGGCGCTCGCGGGCGCCGACTGCGCGACCATCCCGCCCGACGTCTTCCAGGCGCTTTTCAAGCATCCGTTAACCGAACGGGGGCTCCAACAGTTCATGGCGGACTGGGCCAAGACGGGGCAGTCCATCCTGTAGGGAGCTTGAGGCGGATATGGACGGGTCGCAGGGCGAACTTTTCGGAGCCGCGCCGTTGGATCCTTCCGAGGTCCGCCGCTTCCTGGCCGACAACCCGGACTTCCTGAAGGGCGACGACGGCCTGCTGGCCGAGCTGGGCCTGACGGTCGCCACCTCGAACGTCGTGGAGTTCGCGCCGCTCGCCCGGGTCCACGCCGCCCACCAGGAAGAGACCAAGCAGCGCCAGATGCTGGAGGAGGTGGCGCGCGCCAACTTCGCCGCCCAGGCCCAGACGCACGGCGCCGTCGTCGACCTGCTGGACGCGCGCAACAACTCCGACCTCGCCCGGCGCGTCGACGAGGTGGCCCGCAGCCGCTTCGGTCTGGCCGCAGGCGTCATCGCCCTGGAGTGCGAGGGTCTGCCGCCGGCTGGCTGGCGCGGCCTCGTCGCAGGCCAGGTCGACCTGATCCTCGACGGATCCCACCGTCTGGCGCGCATGGGCTTCGCACCGACCGCCATGGGACTCTTCGGCGAGGGCGCGGACGGGATCGCCTCGATGGCCATGGTGCGCATGGCGATCTGGGAGCCCGCCCGCCAGGGCCTGCTGGCCTTCGGCTCGACCGACCCCGGGGGGTTCACGGCGGAGATGGGCAGCGAACTGGTCGCCTTCCTGGCCCGCGTCGTCGAGCGCACGGCCGAGCGATGGCCGCTGCTCTGAGCGCCCCGCGGACGGCCGAAGCCGCACGGCAGGCCTGGCTCCAGCACCTGGCGCACGAGCGCCGCGCCTCCCCGCGCACGCTGGAGGCCTACGGCTTCGCAGCCCAGCGCTACCTGACCTTCCTCGAGCGGCACCGCGGCGAGAGCCTGAGCGTCGCGGCCATGAGCGGCGTCACGCCCGCCGAGGTCCGCGCCTGGCTGGCCCACCTGCGCGGCGGAGACCGCCCGCTGTCGCCGCGCTCGCTCAGTCAGGCGCTCTCGGCCATCCGCACGTTCCACCGCTTCCTCGACCGCCGCCTGGACGCGCCCAATTCGGCCATCGCCCTGGTCCGGGGTCCGCGCGTGAAGCCGGGCGCGCCGCGGCCGGTCACCGAGGATCAGGCGGCGGGCCTGCTGGCCGAGCCGGCCCTGGACCCCGACCGCGAAGACTGGGAGGCCGCCCGCGACCAGGCGGTGCTGACGCTGCTCTACGGCTGCGGCCTGCGGATCTCGGAGGGTCTGGGCCTGAAGCGCTCGGACGCCCCGCTCGGCGAGCTGATCCGCATCACCGGCAAGGGCGGCAAGACTCGCATGGTCCCGGTGCTGCCGGCCGTGCGCGCCGCGGTCGACGCCTACGTCGCCGAGGTCCCGTTCGCGATCGAGGCCGACGACGCCCTATTCCGCGCCAGACGGGGCGGCGCGCTTTCGCCTCGCCACGTTCAGGCGACCGTCCAGGCGCTGCGGAGCCGCCTGGGCCTGCCCGCCAGCGCCACGCCGCACGCGCTGCGCCACTCGTTCGCCACGCACCTCCTCGGCGCGGGCGCGGACCTGCGGTCGATCCAGGAGCTTCTGGGCCACGCATCGCTCTCGACGACGCAGCGCTACACCGAGGTGGACGCCACGGCGCTGCTCAGCGCCTACAGCGCCGCGCACCCGCACGCCTGAGCGGCGTCAATTGTCGGCGACTCTCGCGATGCTCTGGGCGTGGGTGTCCTGCGACGGCGCGTCCAGGGTGCGCATCAGCAGGCACGGCCGCGGCCGCTTCTCGACGCCACGCAGGGGAATGCGGCTGCCGGTGATCAGGATGCGCTCGGCGCGCGGACGTTCGCCGAGGTCGCTGACGTAGTACGGCGCGGGCCGGCAGCGGATCGGCGTGCGGCCCTCCACCTCCCGGACCGGCGGGTTGACAGCCGACGGCGGCGCGGGCGCGGGCAGCGCCGGAGCCGCCGTGGCGAACAGCAGCAGGGCGGCCAGCGCGCTCATCGGGTCCCCCCCAGCAGGCAGGCCTGCGCCATCGGCATCTCGATCAGCTTCCTGATCCGCTCGTCCGGGTCGGCGCGGTAGAGCAGCGCCGGCTCCGTCTTCACCTGCATCCGGCCGGCGCCCTTGCAGACGGCCATGGGCCGCGCCTCTTCGAGGGCGATCAGGACGGATTTCGCGGCAGGTTGCGGGGCCGGACGCTCGACGGGCGCCAGGGCCAGAACGGCGGCGGCGATCGTGACGAGCATTGCGGCCTCCCGTTACGCAATACCGCCAAGCTGCCACCGGTCGCGGAGATCGCCAAATTACGCTTCGGTCACCTAGCCGTGCGGCCGTGCGGTCAGCCGATGACGAACCGCAGCCAGGCGACGCCGCCGTCCTCGCCGGCTTCGGTGCAGCGGAAGCCTTCGCGCACGTAGAAGGCCTGGGCGCCGAGGTTTGCGGTCTGGCACTTGAGCGACAGCCGCCCGCCCGCCGCGGCGACCACATGGTCCAGGAGCGCCTTGCCGATCCCGCGCCCCCGCTCGGCGACGTAGAGCGAGTGCAGGAACGCCTGGGGCCGGTAGAGGGCCGCCAGCCCCAGAATCCGGCCCGCCTCGACGGCGACGAAGATGTCCTCGTCGCGGGCGGCGCGCAGGAAGTCCTCGGCCCTGTGCCGGTCCTTCGGGATCCAGGTGAAGGTGTCGGAGAGGACACGCACGTAGAGGTCCGCGCAGGCCGAAAGCTCGTCCGGCCGGGCGTGGCGTACGCCGAGGACAGGCGTCAGGCCTGCATCGTCCAACCTTCGACCCCCATCGCGGCCTGCCTGAGCGCCTCCGAGCGGGTCGGGTGCGGGTGGCAGGTGCGGGCCACGTCCTCGGACGCCGCGCGGAACTCCATGGCCACGCAGTACTCGCCGATCATCTCGGAGACGGACGGGCCGATCAGGTGGGCCCCCAGCACTTCATCGGTCGCGGCGTCGGCCAGGACCTTCGCGAAGCCCTCGGTCTCGTGGTTGATCTTGGCGCGGCTGTTGGCGGTGAAGGGGAACTTTCCGGCCTTGTAGGCGCGGCCCTCGGCCTTCAGCTCCTCCTCGGTCTTCCCGACCCAGGCGACCTCCGGATAGGTGTAGACGACGCTCGGGATGATGCCGTAGTTCACGTGGCCGGCCTTGCCCGCGATCGTCTCGATGCAGGCCACCGCCTCCTCCTCGGCCTTGTGCGCCAGCATGGGCCCATGCGTCACGTCGCCGATGGCCCAGACGCCGGGCGCCGAGGTCTTCCAGTGGTCGGTCTCGATGAAACCGCGCTTGTCGGGGGTGATCCCTACGCTCTCCAGGCCCAGGCCGTCGGTGTAGGGCTTCCGCCCGATCGCCAGCAGCACGTAGTCGGCCTCGATGGTCTCGGCCGCGCCGCCGGCCACGGGCTCGCAGGTGAGGCTGACGCCCTTCTTCGACGCCTTCGCGCCGGTCACCTTGGCGCCCAGCTTGAACACCATGCCCTGCTTGGTCAGCGCGCGCTGGAAGGTCTTGGCGACCTCGCCGTCCATGCCGGGGGTGATGCGGTCGAGGAACTCCACCACCGTCACCTTCGCGCCGAGGCGACGCCACACCGAGCCCAGTTCCAGGCCGATGATACCCGCGCCGATCACCACCAGGTGGCCGGGGACGTCCGGCAGCGACAGCGCGCCGGTGGAGTCCAGGATACGCTTGTTGTCCACTTCGACGCCCGGCAGGCCCGACGGCAGCGAGCCGGTGGCGATGACGATGTCCCTGGCGGCGAGGCTGGTGACCGCGCCGTCCGCGCCTGTCACCTCGACCTTGCCCGGGCCGGCGATCCTGCCGGCGCCCTGGTAGCGGTCGACCTTGTTCTTCTTGAACAGGAACTCGATGCCCTTGGTGAGCTGGCCGACGGAGTCGGCCTTCTGCGCCTGCATCTGCTTGAGGTTCAGCTTGGGCGCGACGTCGATGCCGAGGCCGGCGAAATCCTTGGTCGCCAGCTCATAGAGCTCGGACGCGTGCAGCAGCGCCTTCGACGGCATGCAGCCGACGTTGAGACAGGTGCCGCCCAGCGTGCCGCCACCGTCGATCCCCTTGTCGACGCAGGCGACCTTCAGGCCCAGTTGACCCGCGCGGATCGCCGCGTTGTAGCCGCCGGGGCCGCCCCCGATGATGACGACGTCGTAGGTGGATTCAGCCATGGTCCGTCCTGGATTTGGGGGCGCAAACTAGGCTTGGAAAGGCCGAGGTCAACCGCCCGTCGCTGCGAACGGGCCGGAAGCGCTCACAGTGGTCCACGTCAGCGCGGCGGCGGACGGTATTGCAGGCCTCCCGTGACGGTCTTCACCTCGCCGGGATCGGACCAGTCCTGGATCTTCAGGCCCTCCACCTCCCAGAGGTCCCGCACCTTGGCGGTGACGACGGTCCAGCCGCGCGCCAGCGCCTGGCCCGCGATGAGGACATCATAGGCCCCCGCGTCGACCCGCACGTTCGCACTCCGCACGTAGGCGGCCGGTCGCCAGCGCATCTTCCCAGGACCAGGGCTCGACGCGCAGATCTGCGAGGAGACGCCCGAAGGCGTCGAGTTGCACGACGGGCCGCCGGCTCAGGTGCGCGCCCGATTTCAACCGGATCAGACGTCCAGCAGCAGGCGCTGGGGATCCTCGATGGCTTCCTTCACATGCACGAGGAACGTCACCGCGCCCTTCCCGTCGACGATCCGGTGATCGTAGCTGAGGGCCAGATACATCATCGGCCGCGCCACGATCTGGCCGTTCACCACCATCGGCCGCTCCTGGATCTTGTGCATGCCCAGGATGCCGGACTGCGGCGGGTTCAGGATCGGCGTGGACATGAGCGACCCGTAGATGCCGCCGTTCGAGATCGTGAAGGTGCCGCCCTGCAGGTCCTCCATCGACAGTTGGCCGTCGCGGGCCTTCTTGCCGAGGTTGCCGATCTCCTTTTCGATGTCGGCCAGGCTCATGGCGTCGGCGTCGCGGACGACCGGCGTCACCAGGCCCTTCTCGGTGCCCACGGCGACCGAGATGTCGTAGTGGTTCTTGTAGATGACGTCCGTGCCGTCGATCTCGGCGTTGACGTCCGGAACCTGCCTCAGGCCGTGGATCACCGCCTTCACGAAGAAGGACATGAAGCCCAGCTTCACGCCGTGCTTCTTCTCGAACACGTCCTTGTACTGGTTGCGGACCGCCATCACGCCCGACATGTCCACCTCGTTGAAGGTGGTCAGCATGGCGGCCGAGTTCTGCGCCTCCTTCAGCCGGCGCGCGATCGTCTGGCGCAGCCGGGTCATCTTCACGCGCTCTTCGCGCTCATGGATGGCGCGGGGCGCGGCAGGGGCAGGCGCGGCGGCCGGAGCCTTGGCGCGGGCCTCCAGCGCCGCCAGCGCATCGCCCTTGGTCACGCGGCCGTCCTTGCCGGTGCCCGCGATGGACGAGGTGTCGAGGCTGTTCTCGGCGGCGACGCGCTGGGCCGAGGGGGCCAGCACCTTCTCGGTGGCGGCCTTGGCGGCCGGCGCGGGTTGCGGCTTCGGCTCGGGCGTGGCCGCCGCCTTTGGGGCTTCGGTCTTGGCGCCGCCGTCGGCCTTCGGGGCCGGCGCGGCCGCGCCGTCGCTGATCCGGCCCAGCACTGCGCCGGGCTCGACGGTGGCGCCTTCCTCGGCGCTGATCTCGGCGAGCACGCCGTCGGCCGGGGCGGCCACCTCGAGCGAGACCTTGTCGGTCTCCAGCTCGACCAGGATCTCGTCCTTGCGGACAGCGTCCCCCGCCTTCTTGGTCCAGCGGGCGACCGTCGCTTCGGTGACGGATTCGCCCAGCGCCGGGGTCATGATGTCGGCCATCGGGGGGTAGAGCTCCTAAAGGTTCTGGTCTCGCGAACGGATCGGCGAGCGGTCTTCTACGCGAAGGCTTCCGTAAGGAAAGTCTCGAGTTCCTTCATGTGCCGGGCCATGAGGCCGGCGGCGGTCGAGGCCGAGGCCGGACGGCCGACGTAGCGGGCCCGCTTGGCCTTCACGTTCATCCGCTCCAGGGTCAGCTCCAGCCAGGGGTCGACGAACATCCAGCCGCCCATGTTCTTCGGCTCTTCCTGGCACCAGACCAGCTCGGCGTTCCGGAACCGCTTCAGCTCGTTGGTGAGCGACTTCAGCGGCCACGGATAGAACTGTTCGAGGCGCAGGATGTAGACGTCGTCGCGGCCTGTCTTGGCGCGCTGTTCCACGAGGTCGAAGTAGACCTTTCCCGAGCAGACGACGACGCGCTTGATCTTGTCGTCGGCCTGCAGGGCGATCCCGCCCACGTCGCACCCGGCCTCGGCGCCGTCGATCATGACACGGTGGAAGCCGGTGCCGCTGACCATGTCGTCGAGGTTCGAGACCGCCCGCTTGTGGCGCAGCAGCGACTTGGGCGTCATCACCACCAGCGGCTTGCGGTACTCCCGCAGCAACTGCCGGCGCAGGACGTGGAAGTAGTTGGCCGGGGTGGTGCAGTTGACCACCTGCATGTTATCTTCCGCGCAGAGCTGCAGGAAGCGCTCCAGACGCGCCGACGAGTGCTCGGGGCCCTGGCCCTCGTAGCCGTGCGGCAGGAGCATCACCAGGCCGCTCATCCGCAGCCACTTGCGCTCGCCCGAGCTGATGAACTGGTCGATCACCACCTGGGCGCCGTTCACGAAGTCGCCGAACTGGGCTTCCCACATGGTCAGCGTGTCGGGGTCGGTCAGCGAGAAGCCGTACTCGAAACCCAGCACCGCTTCTTCGGACAGCGCCGAGTCCAGCACCTCGAAGTGCGCCTGGCTGGGGCCCAGGTTGCGCAGCGGGAAGTAGACCGCCTCGGTCTGCTGATCGACCCAGCCCGAGTGCCGCTGGCTGAACGTGCCGCGCACGCTGTCCTGGCCCGACAGGCGCACAGGATAGCCCTGGTCCAGCAGGGTCGCGAAGGCGAACTGCTCGCCGGTCGCCCAGTCGATGCCCTGGCCGCTCTCGATCGCCTCGCGGCGGCCGGCGACGACGCGCTCGACGGTCTTGTGGACGGCGATCCGCTCGGGGATCGTGGTCATCTTGCGGCCGAGGTCGAGCAGCTTCTGCTTGGCCACCCCCGTCGCGTAGCGCTCGTCGCCTGTGGCGAGCTTCACGCTCGACCACTTGCCGTCCAGCCAGTCGGCCTTGTTCGCGTGGTAGACCTTGCCGCCGTCGAACTCCTCGTCGAGGAAGCCGTCGAACGCCTTGATCCAGCCGTCGACGTCGCCCTGGCTGCAGACCCCCTCGCCGATCAGGCGCGCTGCGTAGAGGTCGCGCACCGTCGGGTGGTTCTTGATCTTCGCGTACATCAGCGGCTGGGTCATCGTGGGGTCGTCGCCCTCGTTGTGACCGAAGCGCCGGTAGCAGAACATGTCGATGACCACGTCCTTGCCGAAGAGCTGGCGATACTCGGTGCCCACCTTCGCGGCGAAGGTCACGGCCTCGGGGTCGTCGCCGTTGACGTGGAAGATCGGCGTCTCGACCGCCAGCGCCACATCGGTCGGATAGGGCGAGCTGCGGCTGTTCCTCGGGCTGGTGGTGAAGCCGATCTGGTTGTTGACGACGAAGTGCATCGTCCCGCCCACGCCGTAGCCGCGCAGGCCCGACAGTGCGAAGCACTCCGAGACCACGCCCTGGCCCGCGAAGGCCGCGTCGCCGTGCAGCAGCAGGGGCATCACATGGCTGCGCCCCGCGTTCGGCGTTTCGCGAAGGGTGAAGGCCTGCTTGGCCCGCGCCTTGCCGATCACCACCGGGTTCACGATCTCGAGGTGGCTCGGGTTGGCGGTCAGCGACAGGTGGACGCTGTTGCCGTCGAACTCTCGGTCCGAGCTGGCGCCCAGGTGATACTTCACGTCGCCCGAGCCTTCCACGTCGCTGGGCAGCGACGAGCCGCCCTGGAACTCGTGGAAGATCACATGGTACGGCTTGCCCATCACGGCGGCGAGCACGTTCAGGCGCCCGCGGTGCGGCATCCCGATGACGATGTCCTTCACGCCCATCGCGCCGCCGCGCTTGATGATCTGCTCCAGCGCAGGGACCATCGACTCACCGCCGTCGAGGCCGAAGCGCTTGGTGCCGGGGAAGCGGCGGTGCAGGAAGCCTTCGAACCCTTGCGTCTCGATCAGCTTCTTCAGGATGGCAACCTTGCCCTCCCTGGTGAAGACGATCTCCTTGTCGCGGCCCTCGATCCGCTCCTGCAGCCAGGCCTTCTCCTTCGGATCGGAGATGTGCATGTACTGGATGCCGACGTTCCCGCAGTAGGTGCGGCGCACGATCGCGAGGATCTCCCGGATCGAGGCGGTCTCCAGGCCCAGCACGTAGTCGAGGAAGATCGGCCGGTCGAAGTCGGCCTCGGCGAAGCCGTAGGTCGCGGGATCCAGCTCGGAGGCGTCGCCGGGGGTGGTGGCCAGGCCCAGCGGATCGAGGTTGGCCTTGAGGTGGCCGCGCATCCGGTAGGCGCGGATCATCATGATGGCGCGCAGGCTGTCCAGGGTGGCGGCGCGGACTTCGTCGACCGAGGCTTCGGGCTTGCGGGTCTCGATCCCCTTGCCGAGCTTGGCCTCCACCGCCGGCCAGAGGCCGTCGATCGCGCTCATCCAGTCGGGCCGGGCGGCCGGTGCGGCGGGGCTGGTCCAGGCCGGCTGGGCCGCGGCGCGCTTCACCGCGTCGGTCCCGTCCGCCAGCGAGGCGAAGAACGCCGCCCAGGAGGGCTCCACCGACTTCGGGTCGTTCGCCCACTTCGCGTAGAGGTCCTCCACGAAGGCCGCGTTGCCGCCGTAGAGGAAAGAGGTCTCGGCCAGAACGTCGTTGATCAGGCCTGCGTCGTCCGCCATGTCGCTTCGCCTTTCGGCGCCTTCGCTTCCGCGGGCGGGCCACGGACTTCGGAGAGAAGGAGCCGAGCGCGGACCGCCCAATACCGATGTCGCGGCGTCAGCCGCCCTTGAGAACCTCGACCAGCGTGGTGCCAAGCGCCGCCGGAGACGGAGAGACGCGGATGCCCGCGGCTTCCATCGCGGCGATCTTGTCCTCGGCCCCGCCCTTGCCGCCCGAGATGATCGCGCCCGCGTGACCCATGCGCCGCCCGGGCGGCGCGGTGCGTCCCGCGATGAAGCCCACCATGGGCTTCTTGTTTGGTGAATTCTTGATGAACTCGGCCGCGTCTTCCTCGGCCGAACCGCCGATTTCGCCGATCATGATGATCGACTCCGTCTCGGGGTCCTTCAGGAACATGTCGAGCACGTCGATGAACTCGGTGCCCTTCACGGGGTCGCCGCCGATGCCCACGGCCGTCGTCTGGCCGAGCCCTGCCTGGGTGGTCTGGAACACGGCCTCGTAGGTAAGCGTGCCCGAGCGCGAGACAACACCCACGCTGCCCTGCTTGAAGATGTTGCCCGGCATGATGCCGATCTTGCAGGCGTTGGGGGTCAGCACGCCGGGGCAGTTGGGGCCGATCAGCCGCGATTTCGAACCGGCCAGGGCCCGCTTCACGCGGATCATGTCGATCACCGGGATGCCCTCGGTGATGCAGACGATCAGCGGGACCTCGGCGTCGATGGCCTCCAGGATCGAATCCGCGGCGAACGCCGGCGGCACGTAGATCACGCTGGCGTCGGCGCCGGTCGCATCCACCGCCTCGCGGACGCCGTCGAACACGGGCAGGCCGATGTGGGTGGTCCCGCCTTTGCCGGGCGTCACGCCGCCGACCATCTTCGTGCCGTAGGCGATGGCCTGCTCGGAGTGGAACGTCCCCTGAGCGCCGGTGAGGCCCTGGCAGATGACGCGGGTTTCTTTGCCGATGAGGATGGACATGCTTGCTCGTTCTTGTCGCGTCTGTCGGGCGTTCGATGAGGTCGGGGCGCTCAGCCGCCCCGGACCGCCTTCACGATCTTTTCGGCGCCGTCGGCCAGGTCGTTGGCCGCGATGACGTTCAGGCCGCTCTCGTTGATGATCTGCTTGCCGAGTTCGGCGTTGGTGCCTTCCAGGCGCACCACCAGCGGCACCTTCAGACCCACCTGCTTCACCGCGCCGATCACGCCGTTGGCCATCACGTCGCAGCGGGCAATGCCGCCGAAGATGTTGACCAGGATCCCCTTCACGTTGGGGTCGGCCATGATGATCTTGAAGGCCGCCGTCACCTTGGCCTCGTCGGCGCCGCCGCCCACGTCCAGGAAGTTCGCGGGCTCGGCGCCGTAGAGCTTGATGATGTCCATGGTGGCCATCGCCAGGCCCGCGCCGTTGACCATGCAGCCGATCTCGCCGTCGAGGGCGATGTAGCTGAGATCGTACTTGTGGGCCTCGATCTCCTTGGCGTCCTCCTCGGTCTCGTCGCGGAGCGCCTGGATGTCCTTGTGGCGGAAGAGGGCGTTCGAGTCGAAGCTGACCTTGGCGTCCAGAACCCGGAGCTGGTCGTCGGCGGTGACGATCAGCGGGTTCACCTCGAGCAGGCTCATGTCCTTGTCGACGAACGCCGCATAGAGCTGCTCCAGCAGCACGCGCGCCTGCTTGGCCAGGTCGCCCGAAAGCTTCAGCGCGTGCGCCAGTTGCAGGCCGTGGTAGCCGCGCACGCCGGTCAGCGGGTCGATGGAGAAGGTGGTGATCTTTTCGGGCGTCTCGTGCGCGACGTCCTCGATGTTCATGCCGCCCTCGGTGGACGCGACGACCGACACCCGGCTCGTCTCGCGGTCGACCAGCAGCGAGAGGTAGAACTCCTTGGCGATGGCGGCGCCTTCCTCGATGTAGAGGCGGTTCACCTGCTTGCCCTTCGGGCCCGTCTGGTGGGTCACCAGCACCCGGCCCAGCATCTCGGCGGCGTTGGCCTTCACCTCGTCCGCCGACTTCACCACCCGGACGCCGCCCTTGGCGTCGGGCCCGAGCCCTTCGAAGCGGCCCTTGCCGCGTCCGCCGGCGTGGATCTGGCTCTTCACCACGAAGACCGGGCCGCCCAGCTTCCTGGCGGCCTCGACCGCCTCTTCGACCGTGAAGGCGGCGAACCCGCGCGGGACCGCGACGCCGAACTCCGCGAGGACGGCTTTGGCTTGGTGTTCGTGGATGTTCATGAGGCCTTGGGGCGGCTGGCAGGCTCGCCCCTGTGGCGAGTGACGCGGCTTATAGAAACTGCTCCCACCGATGACAACCGCGTGAGGCCGCGAAAAGCCGCCCGCCGCGCATGAAGCTCCCCTGGGGTCAGGTCAGCCGGCGCGCGGCGGGCGCAGGTGGGGGAACGCCGTGCTGTGGGCGGCGCCCCCCGGGCTAGCCGAAGAACGTCGTCCAGAGGGTCCGGCCGGGCAGGAACGCGATCAGCAGGTTGATCGCAAAACCGCCGTAGAAGAGCCCCATCATCCGCGCGCGGTGCGCGGCGACCGCGCGGCGCTTGGCCGCCATCACGCCCAGCGGCAGGATGATCAGCGTCCAGGCCGTGAACAGGTGCAGCCACGACCACGCGCCGTGGTTCAGGCTCGTGATGAAGAGCGTGGCGCCCGCGGTGACGGCGACGAGACCCACCCACAGCCAGCCCGCCACGCGATGGAAGGTGCGGCCCTTGCGCACCGCCATCAGCACGCCGCCCAGCACCAGCGCCGCCAGCGCGGTGGCCAGATGGATCCTGATGGCCGGCGACAGGTCGCCCAGCAGCGCGAAGTTCGGCGCATGCAGCCGCGCCTGGCCCGCGAGGCTCGCCACCGCGCCGCCGGCAGGCCCGATCGCAAGCGCCACGACGCTGGCGACGGCGACCGTGCTGAGCGTCAGGCGGGCGCCGAAGCCCACACCCTTTCGGGCGGGCGCCGTTTGCGAAACCGACGACATATTCTATCTCCGAACCTGTGGACGGCGCCGGGACGCGCCGCTGTCGGGTCAGGGTTTGCGGCGGTGAGGATCGGGGTGCGAGCGCGGATGCGTCGACAGGCAGCGCCGGTTCGCGAACGACCGCCGCCCGCCGTTCACGCTTCGCGAGCGGCGGCATGAGGGACCTGCTGCGGCGTTTCACGCCCTACGACGAGACGGGCGGCTATCTGCGCGGATTCGTGATCGCCCTGGCGGCGGCCGCCTTCCTGACCTTCGCAGGCGCCTTCGGCACCGGGGACGCGCCCTTCGGCGTCCGGGCCGCCTACTGGCTGACGCTGATGGTGGTCGGCTACGTCTTCGGCTCGTTCATCGTCCGCTTCTTCTTCCACGGCGCGCGGCGGAGCTGGCCCACCTGGTTGCGGGTCGTCGCCGCGTCGCTGCTGATGGCGATCCCCTTCACGGCGCTGGTCAGCGTCGGCTCCAGTCTCTTCTTCGGCTCGCGCATGCAGCCGGCGAGCCTGCCGGTGTTGTTCGTCCCCGTGCTTTCCGTCTGCCTGGCGCTGACCGCCATCAACACGATCGTCGAAACGCGTCGCACCGCGATCACCCACGCCTCGCCGCAGCCTCCGAAGTTCCTGGAGCGCCTGCCGCTCAAGCTGCGCGGCGCCGATGTCTGGGCGGTCGAGGCCGAAGACCACTACCTGCGCCTGCACACCTCCAAGGGGCAGGACCTGATCCTGATGCGCCTCGCCGATGCGGTCGCCGAGCTCGAAGGCATCGAGGGCGCCCAGGTCCATCGCTCGTGGTGGGTGGCCCGCGACGCCATCACCGATGCGAAACGCGGCGACGGCCGCGCCACGCTGACGCTGAAGGACGGCGCGGAGGTCCCCGTGAGCCGCACCTACGCCGGCCTCCTGCGCGAGCGCGGCTGGATCTAGATCATTCGGCGCTCCGGCCGGTCCGGAGTCGCGGGGCGGAGCGCGTCGCGAATGAGACGTTCTGTCCCGCTGCGGGGACTTGGCGCCGGGCGCGTTTGACCTCAATCTGGGGTTGGGAGAGAGTTCGGGGTTGGGGCTTTCCGCGCGGTTGCGCGCCTGCCTCCGATCCCATGCGCCGAGGGACCCGGGAGTACGAGGGGTCGTCCATGACGCAGGACCAGCAGAACGACGCGTATCCGGAAGAGGGCCTGCCGCCGCGGCGGCGCGGTTCGGGCGCGCTCGTCTTCGCCGGCATCGCCGTCGCCTGCGCCGCGGGCGCCGGCCTCGGGCTGTGGGCGCGGCCCACGGCCATAGCGCAGGCCGCCCCGAGTCCGGTCGAGACCCGTCCGCCGGCGTTGCAGGTGGTCGTCGAGGAAGCGTTTGCGCCCGCAGGAGACTACCTCGAGGTGCTGCCCGACGACGACACGCCGGCGCGGCCGGCTCCCGACGTGGTCGTTCCGCGCGGCGCGGCCTCGGGGCTGGTGAGGGTGGACGCCCCGATCGCGGCCACCCTGATCGCGCCCGAGGCCGTGGCGCCGGCGGTCGCCCCGGTACAGCCCGTGAAGCCGACCGGCGGCAGGCCGGCCAAGGCCGCACCCGAGGCGGCGGCGGGGTCGCGAAGCGCCGAGGTCAGCGCGGACAGGCCTGCAAGGGACGCCGGGACCGCGGCCCCCGCCAAGGCCAGGATCGCCGACGCGCGCGCCGCGGCGGCGCGGGCGAGGAAGGCGGAACTCGCGGACGCCCGCGAGGCGCAGGCGCAGAAGGCCCGGGCGGAAGAGGCGCGAGCCGGGAAGGCGCGCGCCGGGAAGCTCGCCCGCGCGGAAAAGGCCCGGAAAGTCAAGGCGGAGGGCGCCGAGAAGGCTCGCCTCGCCAAGCTGGACGCGCGCAGGGAGGCCGCAGCCAGGGAGAAGCGCCGCCTGGCGAACCTCGCCAAGGCCGTGAAGTCGGCGCCCGGCAAGCTGAAGGCCGAGGTGAAGCAGCTCGCGAAGAAGAAGCCCGCGACCCAGGTGGCCGAGGCGCGGCCGAAGGCGCCTAAGGTGGCGAGGCCTGCCGCGAAGACCACGCGCCCGACGCGCGTCGAGACCGCCCAGCGCGCGCCGGCGCCCAGGCGGGTCGTGGTCCCGCGCGGCGAGGGCCCGATGCGCGTCGCGCGCGCGAACCCCTGCGCCTCGTACGACCCGGGCGAAGCGGTCGTCTGCGCCGATCCGCGCCTCTCCGCCCGTGAGCGGCAGTTGCAGCAGGCCTACCGCAACGCCGAGGCCGCGGGCGTCCCGGCGTCGGCGCTGCGCGCCCAGCAGGCGCGCTGGGCCCAGGCCCGCGCCGCCGCCGCCCGCGAAGCCCCCTGGGCCGTCGAGGACGTCTACGTCGCGCGCATCTCGGAGCTGAAGGACCAGACGCGGGACGCGCGCGAGAACTGACGCCGCAACGCGTTCGGGGCCCATCGAGGGTTCGAGGGGCCCCGCCGCAGACTCTGGTGTGTATTTCGGTGGGTCGTAGGGCCTCGCCGTCCGGCGAGGCGCGGATCCCCGACGCGTCCTACGCGAGCATGTCCTTCACGGTGTCGCGCTCGCCCAGCAGCTCGTCGTTGGTGATCTTGATCTTCGACTTGGCGAAGTCGTCCATCTCGTAGCTTTCGATCACCTCGAACGACCCCGGCGTCGTGGTCTTCACCGGCATGCCGGCCCACACGTTCGGGTCGAAGCCGTAGCGGCCTTCCGACCTGACCGCCACCGAGTGGATCGCGCCGGGCGTGGAGAGATCGCGCACGTGGTCGATCAGCGCGCCGGCCGCCGAGGCCGCCGAGCTCGCGCCGCGCGCGTCGATGATCGCCGCGCCACGCTTGCCGACCGTCGGCAGGTAGTCGTTTTCCAGCCAGGCGCGGTCGGTGATGACGTCGCTCGCCGCCTTGCCGCCGATCTTCGCGTGGGTGAAGTCGGCGAACATCGTCGGGCTGTGGTTGCCGTAGATGAAGAGCTCGGAGACGTCGGTCACCTGGACGCCGGCCTTCCTGGCGAGCTGGTTGCGGCCGCGGTTCTCGTCGAGGCGCACCATGGCGGTGAAGCGGTCGGCCGTGAGGCGCTTGGCCTGGCTGGCGGCGATCATGCAGTTGGTGTTGCAGGGGTTGCCCACCACGGCGATCCGCGCGTCGTCGGCGGCCACCTTGTCGATCGACTGGCCCTGGGCGATGAAGATCCTGCCGTTGTCCTTCAGCAGGTCGGCGCGCTCCATGCCGGGACCGCGGGGCTTGGAGCCCACCAGCAGGCACCAGTTGGCGTCCTTGAAGGCGACGTCGGCGTCGCCCGTCAGCACCATGTCCTGCAACAGCGGGAAGGCGCAGTCCTCCAGCTCCATCGCCACGCCCTTCAGCGCCTTCTGCGGGCCTTCGACCGGGATTTCGAGCAGTTGCAGGATGACCGGCTGGTCCGGCCCCAGCATCGCGCCGGACGCGATCCGGAACAGCAGGGCGTAGCCGATGTTGCCGGCCGCGCCGGTGACCGCCACGCGAATAGGCTTCTTCGCCATCTGCCACTCCTTGGGTTTCGATGTGCGCGGGCTCGTTAGCCCGTTGACGTGACCGCTGCAATGCCGCACGCGCCGGGGCGATGTTCGAGCTGCATCCCGCCTTCCCGCCGACCTCCGAAGCCGTGGGCGACCTCGCGCTTTGCCACGTTCGCCTGCAGGCCGATGCGCGGTTTCCCTGGCTGGTGCTGATCCCGCGGATCGCCGGCGCGCGCGAGGTGGAGGACCTTCCCGCCAACGACCGCGCCGCGCTGATGGAGGAAATCGTCCGCGGCGGCGGCGCCGTCCGCGCCATCGGCGAGGCCCTCGGCCGCCCCGTCGCAAAGCTGAATGTCGGCGCGCTGGGCAACGTCACCCCGCAACTCCACGTCCACATCGTCGGCCGCCGCAGCGACGACGCGGCCTGGCCGGGTCCGGTGTGGGGCGCGGGGACAGTAGAGGCCTATGGGCCGGACGATGTCGGAACAGCGATCGCGGCGGCGCGCAGGGCGCTCGACCTCTGACCTGCCCTCCCGCGCGCCGCGGTCAGGGCACGCGCTTCGCCAGCGTCGCCGCCTCGGTGCGTCCGCCCTCGGTGAGGTCGCCCGTCCAGCGCTCGCCCGCGGCGTGCAGCACGGCCACCGCGCCGCCGGCGAAGCGGAATGTCACGTCGACGCCGGCCCGCTCCACTGCGTCGATGAAACCCGAGCCTTCCAGCGCACCGGCGCGGCGCAGGTCGCGCCAGGCGCCCTCGACGACGCCGTTCCGGTCGATCAGTTGCAGCGCGTAGCGGTCGCGACCGCCCACCGACAGCGTCCAGCCGCCGTCCATCGGGCCCTGGAAGCCCCGCGCAGAGGCCGCAGAGGCCTTCAGGCGGCTGTCATAGGCGACGTCCGCCGGCGAGGGCGGCGCGTCGGGGTTCCGGCCGGTCTCGTCGACGTAGACCGGCCGGGTCAGCACCGGCGCCGGCGGGCGAACGTAGCTGCGGACGCCCGGGACCGGATCGGGATCGACCCGGCTGTTCCCCGCCGCGGCGGTGTCCGGTTCCTCGGGGTCGATCGCGCGCTGGCGCAGCAGGTCGCCGATCGGGTCCGCGACGGGCGCAGCCGTCTGGGCCGGCGCGGGCGTCGCCGCCAGCACCGCCGCAAACCCAGCGATCAGCCCCCCCGTCAGCCTCATGCCGCTTCCCGCGCCGCGATGGCTTCGGCCACCCCGATGAGACGCCGAGCCTGATCGAAATGCAGCCGTTCGACCATCCGCCCGTCGACCTTCAGCACGCCCTTGCCCGCGGCCTCGGGCGCCTCGAAGGCCGCCACCACCGTCCGCGCCCAGGCCACGGCCTCGGGATCGGGCGAGAAGGCGGCGTTGGCGGCCTCCACCTGGCTCGGATGGATCAGCGTCTTGCCGTCGAAGCCGAGGTCGGCAGCCTGCGCACATTGCCTGGCCAGCCCGTCCGCGTCGGCGATCTCGTTGAACACGCCGTCCAGCACCGCGATCCCATGCGCACGGGCGGCCATCACCGACAGCGACAGGGCCGCCATCAGCGGCGCACGTTCCACCGTCAGCCGGCAGCGCATCTCCTTGGCGAGGTCGTTCGTGCCCATCACCCAGGCCTCGACGCCCTCGCTCACCGACCCGGAGCCCAGCGCATCCAGCCGGAACATCGCCGCGCAGGTCTCGATCATCGCCCAGAGCGCCACGCCGCCGGGCAGCCGCGTGCGCGCCGCGGCGAGGTCCGCCGGCGCGGCGACCTTCGGGATCAGCACCGCGCGGGGTTGCGCAGCGCCGACCGCGGCGAGGTCGTCGGCGCCCCACGGCGTATCGAGTCCGTTGACCCGCACCACCAGCTCGCGCCCGCCGAAGCCGCCGGCCCGGACCGCCGCGACGGCGCCCGCCCGGGCCTCGGCCTTGGCGTCGGGCGCGACCGCGTCCTCCAGGTCCAGGATCACCACGTCGCACGGCAGCGTCCGGGCCTTCTCGATCGCCCGGGCGTTGGACGCGGGCAGGTAGAGGGCGCTGCGTCGGGGCTGGGCGGCGATCATGTGTGGACTTCGGCTCCTCGCGCCTTGGCGACGGGGAAGTCTTAGCGTTTAGGATGGGCTCATGGCCACACGTCCGATCCGCTACGACGCCGACGCCAGGAACGTGCTGGGGCAGGAGCTGGTCCCCTGCTCTCTCGACCCGGTCACCGGCTTCTTCCGCAACGGCTGCTGCGAGACCGGCCCGCACGACGTGGGCATGCACACCGTCTGCGCGGTGATGACCGCCGAGTTCCTGGCCTTCTCGCGGAGCATGGGCAACGACCTTTCGACGCCGCGGCCGGACCTCGGCTTCCCGGGCCTGAACCCCGGCGACCGCTGGTGCCTCTGCGCGCCCCGCTGGAAGGAGGCCCTCGACGCCGGCGCCGCGCCGAAGGTGGTGCTGGAGAGCACCCACGAGGAGACCCTGGCCATCGTCGCGCTGGGCGTCCTGAAGGACTATGCCGTCGAGGCGTAGGACGCCTCTCCCTCCATCGCTACCCCAGTCCGTACTCCGCCTCGAGGCGGTAGTAGGAGCCGTCCTTGGCCTGGTGACTGGAATAGAGGCCGAAGCGGTCAATCTCGATCGGCGGGCTCTTCAGCAGGTTGTTCGCCTGAATCCAGGCCGCCACCTCGGCCGGGTCGGCACGGCGCAGGTAAGCCAGCGTCACGTGGGGCTTGTAGTTGCGCTTCTCGGGCTTCAGGCCGGCGCGGCGCGCGGCCGTCTCGCACGCCTCGGCCAGCCGGCGCAGCTCGGCGTTCTCGGCGACGCCGGCCCAGACGGCGTCGATGCCGTCGCCGTTGTCGAACGCGCCGGCGCCGCTGAGTTCGATCTCCAGGGCATGGCCGCGGACCTGCACCAGCTCGGCGTCCAGGTCACGCGCCACGTCCTCGCGGATGTCGCCGTAGAACCGCAGCGTCACATGCAGGGCTTCCAGCGGCCGCCAGCGCGCGCCGTCGATGCCGGTCTGGCGCGGTTGCAGGGCCCGGCCGACGTCCGGGGGGATGGAAAGAGCGGCGAACAGGCGGATCATTTCACGGGTGTCATAGCAGGGGCCTTGCTTACGACACGCGGCAAAACGATATTTGGCGGGCGTCCGATTTGGGACGTGCAACGAAGGGCCTAGCTCAGATGAGCGACTTCAACCGCGACTACGCGCGCACGGTCCCCGCGGATCGCGCCGACATGTCGGTGGACGCGGGCCTCCGCAGTTTCATGCTCGGCGTCTACAACAAGGTGGCGCTTGGCCTCGTGGTCTCGGCCCTGCTGGCCTACATCACAGGTCAGGTCGAGCCCGTGCAGCGGCTGCTCTACCAGGTGACGGCCGACGGCCGGCTGGCGGGCTACACCCTCGCGGGCTACGTCGTGGCCTTTGGCCCGCTCGTGCTGATGTTCTTCGGCATGTTCGGCATGCGCAACGCCACGCCGCGCACCTCCGGCATCTACTACTGGGCCTTCGTGGCCATGATCGGCGCCAGCCTGGGCGCCATCACGCTCGTCTACACGGGCGCCTCGATCTTTCAGACCTTCCTGATCACGGCCACGGCCTTCGGCGGCCTCAGCCTCGTGGGCTACACGACCAAGAAGGACCTCTCGCCGATGGGCAGCTTCCTGATCCTCGGCGCCTTCGGCCTGATGATCGCGATGGTGGTCAACATCTTCGTGGCCAGCTCGATGCTGTACTTCATCATCAACGTGGTGGGCGTGCTGATCTTCGCGGGCCTGATCGCCTACGACACCCAGCGCCTGAAGATGACCTACTACGAGCTGGGCGGGGACCAGGCGGCCATGGGCGTGGCGACCAACTACGGCGCGCTCAGCCTCTACCTCGACTTCATCAACCTGTTCATGTTCCTGCTCCGCCTCTTCGGTGACCGCCGCTAGGACGACCGACCAGGACCAGCATGCGAAGCCCCGGCGGGTCACCGCCGGGGTTTTTCGTTGCACGACCATCGTCTAGCTTGGCGGCCGATGTTCGACAGCTATATCGCCTACCACGCCAGGACACGGCCGCGCGCTCTCGCCCTGGTGACACCCCGCCACCGCGCGACCTACGCGGACCTGGACGCCGACATCAACCGCTTTGCGGCCGGCCTGCAGGCGCTGGGGATCGGGCCCGAACGCGGCATCGTCGCGGTCGATGCGACCAGCACCCATCACCATCACCTGCTGATCCTGGCGCTCGCCCGCCTGGGCGTCGCCTCGACGCCGAAGGAGGACCTGGCCGCCGACCTCGTCCTCTCCCAGCGCGCGCCGTCCGACGAACGCCGGCCAGTCGTGCATCTCGACGCCGCCTGGACCGCGCGGACCGAAGGCGCGCCGCCGACGCCGGTGCTCACCGTCCGGCGCGACCCTGACTCCATCGCCCGCGTCATGCTCTCGTCGGGCACGACCAGCACGCCCAAGCGCATCCCGCTCACCTGGCGGCGCGTCGCCGCCAACGGTTTGAACGGCCTGTCGGTCTACGGCGCCGACCGGCTGGGGCCGTGGATCGTCCGCACCGGCATCGACTCCGGCATCGGCTACATGATGGCGAGCCTGGCCTGGACGGCAGGCGCGGGCGTGGCCGCCGACTTCGCCGCCGCCGACATCGCGGGCCTGATGGAGCGCAACCAGCCCGGCGTCGTCGGCCTGACGCCCATCCAGCTCCGCGACCTCCTGGGCAACCTGCCGCGCGGCTTCGAGCTGAAACCGGGGTGGCGGATCGCCGTCGGCGGCGGCGTCCTGCCGGCCTCGGTCGCCCGCGAGGCGCGGATGCGGCTGAGCCCCGACGTGGTCATCGTCTACGGCTCCACCGAGTCCGGCCGCGCCACCGCGGGCCCCGCCACCAGGCTCGACCGCGACCCGGGCTTCGCCGGCTGGGCGCTCCCGGGCGTCGAGATCGAAATCGTCGGGCCCGAGGGCGAGATCCTGCCCGATGGCGAGGCCGGGGAACTGCGCATCCGCAGCGACCGTCTGGCCGAGGGCTACCTGGGCGACGACGAGGCCGGCGCGCAGGCCTTCCGCGACGGCTGGTATTATACCGGCGACCTCGCGCGGCGGCTGCCCGACGGCGCCTATGTCATCGACGGCCGCATCGACGAGCGGATGAACATCGGCGGCGTGAAGGTGATGCCGAACCTGCTGGAGGACGCAGCGCTCGCCTGCCCCGACGTGCAGGACGCCGCGGCGTTTGCGCTCCCCGACGCGCGCGGCCAGGACGAGCTCTGGATCGCCGTCGTCGCGGGGCAGGAGATCACCCGCGAGACGCTGATGACCTACCTGGCTCAGTGCCCCCAGCGCCTGCCGGCGGTGCGCATCGCCTGGAGCGAGGAGATCCCGCGCAACGCCATGGGCAAGATCGAGCGCGGGGTCCTGCGCGACCAGGTCGCCGCCGCGCTGCAACCCGGCGGGGCCTGAGGCGGTGTCGACCGCCTACCTGAGCTACCACGCCCGCGTCCGGCCGCGGGCTCTGGCCCTGATCATTCCGGGGCGGCGGGTCACCTACGCCGAGCTCGACGCCGACGTGAACCGCTACGCCCGCGGCCTGCGCGACCTCGGCGTCGGCCCCGCCAGCGGTTGCGTGGCGGTCGAGGCCTCCAACCGCTATCGCCAGCGCGTGATCACCCTGGCGCTGGACCGCCTCGGCGCCACGGTGACGCCCTGGACCGACCGCCGCGCGGATCTGCGCGTCAGCCCCCGCCCGCGCGAAGGCGCCGCCAACCGGGTCCTGATCTCCGGCCGCTGGACGGCGGCCGTGGAGGCGGCCGCGCCCGATCCGGTGGCCCCGGCGCCGCGGGATCCCGACGCCATCGGGCGTGTCCAGCTCACCTCCGGCAGCACCGGCCAGCCGCGCCGCGTGGGCCGGAGCTGGCGCGTGCTGGAGGGCCGCGCGGCCGAGGCCGTGGCGCTGTTCGGGCTGGACCGGCCCGGGCCCTGGATCGTCCGCACCGGGCTCGAGAGCGGCCTGGGCCAGGCGCTCGCCGCCGGCGCCTGGAGCATCGGCGCGCCGGTCGCGTCGGACCTCGGGTCGCGCGAGATCGCCGAGCTCATGGAAACCGAGGCCGACGGGATCCTGGGGCTGACCCCGCTGCACCTGCGCGAGCTGCTCGCAGCCTTGCCGCGGGACTACCCCGGCGCGCCCGGTTACCGGGTGCTGGCCACGGGCGGGCTGCTCGCCCCGGCCACCGCCCGCCAGGCCCGCCTGCGCCTCTCCGCCGACCTGCACATCGTCTACGGAGCCTCCGAGAGCGGTCGCGTCGCCCTGGGCCCGGCGAGCCGTCTGGAGACCGATCCCGGCTTCGTCGGCTGGCCCGCGCCCGGGGTGACCGTGGATGTCGTCGACGAGGCGGGCGCGCCCGTATCGCCGGGCGCGGTGGGCGAGGTGCGCGTCTCGGGGCCCGCGAGCGCCGCGCGCTACCTCGACGAGGATCCCGCGGCGGCCGGGCGCTTTCGCGACGCGGCGGTCTACACCGGCGACCTGGGCCGCTTTCTGCCGGACGGCGCCCTGGTGCTGGAGGGCCGCGCCGACGACCAGCTCAACATCGGCGGCGTCAAGGTCTGGCCCGCGCCGATCGAGGCTGCCGCCCTGGAGCACCCCGCCGTGCGCGATGCCGCCTGCTTCGCCGTCCCCGGCGCGAAGGGCGCCGACGAGGTCTGGCTGGCGCTCGTCGCGGACGAGGAGATCGGCCGCGACGACATGGCCGAGCACCTGCGCGGGCGGGGGGTGAAGCTGCCGGTGATGCGCTTCGCCTGGAGCCAGACCCTGCCCCGCGGCGAGACCGGCAAGGTCGACCGCGCGGCGCTCCGCGAGCGGACGATGGCGGCGCTGAAGCGCGGCGGCGCCTAATCCACCACCGAGAAGCGGCCCTTGTCGAAGAAGCGAAGCACCTGATCCAGGTCGTGGCCGCGGCGCAGGATGTGGCCGCCGTGGCCCAAGATCGCCCAGGCGCCCTGTCGCTTGGCGAGGGCCGGACGCTTCTCGATGCGGTAGAGCGGCGCCTCGGCGGTGCGGCGAAACACCGAGAAGACCGCGCTGTCGTGCAGCGCGTCCATGCCGTAGTCGCGCCATTCGCCGGCGGCGACCATGCGTCCGTAGAGGCGGAGAAGGCGCTCCAGCTCGCGCCGTTCGAAGAAGATTCCGGCCCCTCGTGGGGCCGCGTGACTCGGATCGAGTGACATCGACGTCGAGCTTGGATGAAGTTTTTGAGTCCTTCCACCCCAAAACGCCACCATCCCTGGTGGTCCGGGCGCCGCGAAATGACCTTATTTCGGTCCAGCACCCGCCCGATAGCCTGCCGATATTGCTATCGTCGGTTGGCCCCGAAGACGGCCGGCCTCGGATCCTGAACAGCCCCCCCAGCCCCCCTGGACTGGCAGTCTGGCCAACCGACACTCTAGAAACCCGACGAGCCCGCCCGGTCACTCTCCAGCCGGGCGGGCTTTCGTCTTTCCGGACCGCCCCGTCAGGACCTGGGTTCGGCGACGCCGAGGACGCGGCCGCCGCGGGGCTGCTGCACGACGATCGCCGTCTTGAGCCCCTCTTCGGCCATCGGGGGGATCCGATAGGCCTGAGGCCGGCCGCGCCAGGCGCCCAGGCGCTCCATCTGCCGCACCACGTTCTTCTGAACGACGGTTTCGCCGCGGTTGTCGCCGGCGCGCACCTGCACCTCCGCCCGCGGGTCGTAGCGGATCAACCAGACATCGGCGCCGCCCTTGCCCGCGCGCCCCGAGCCGACGTCGACCCGGCGCGCGCCCACGAAGCGGATGTCGGGCGGATTCTTCGGCGCGGCCGCGGCGGCGCGCACCAGGCGGTCCACTTCGGCGGTCTTCAGGCCCTGGGCCTGTTCGCGGCCCTCGATGACGATCTGCGGCGTGTAGGGCTCGCGCAGCTTCAGCCGCGTCACATAGGCCTTCTGCCGCTCGGTGAACTCGGGCCGGGCGAAAGTGTCGGTCCAGCCGAGGTAGTCCCAGTAGTCCACCGAGAACGTGAGCGCGAGCACGCCCGGCCGGTCGGCGAGCTTGGCGAAGTAGGGATTGGCGTCCGCGCACGAGGCGCAGCCCTGCGCCGTGAACAGCTCCACCAGGACGGGAGGCTTGGCCGCCGCCGCGCCGACCGGCCAGGCGAGCAGGATCAGGCTGAAAAGCGCGGCCTTCGGCATCGCTTTCGACTTAAGGAAGGTTCCGCGGGCTGGCAATCTCAAGAAGGCGTGAGCGGCAGCCGCGCGGCGGCCAGGATCGGCCCCGCGCCCTTGGCCTGGACGATGACCACCTCGTTGAGCCCCGGCTCAGACCTCGGCCGTCCGAAGCTCGCCGCGCCGCCCGACCAGTCGCCCAGGCGCTTCAGGCTGCGCACGACGTTGCGCTGCGGCAGGGTCTTGCCCGTATTCTCGCCCGCCTTCACGGGCGTCTGCAGGGTGCGCGGATCGTAGCGCACCAGCCAGACCTCGGCGCCGCGCCGGGGCGCCACGCCGGCGCCGACAACGATCCTGTCGCCGGAGGCGCTGACCGTGGTCGTCGCAGCGGTGCGGCCGCGGGCGATGAGCTGATCGACAGCCCTCGCCGTGTTGCCCACCCCGCCCACGCGGCCGCCGGCGACCACCTCTGGCGTATAGGGCGCGCCCTGGCCCAGCGCCTTCGCATACGCCACCTGGCGGTCGGTGAACTCAGGCCGCGAGAACGTGTCCTTCCAGCCCAGGTGGTTCCAGTAGGTGACGTTGAAGCTGAGCGCGATCACATCGGGCCGGTCCGCGGCCTTGGCCACCGCCAGATCCGCCGGCGGGCACGACGAGCAGCCCTGGCTGGTGAACAGCTCCAGCACGACGGGCTGGCTGGGCGCGGGCGCGACGCCCAGCAGCGGCAGGGCGGCCCCGAGCAGCGAAAGGGCGAGGAGAGCTTGGCGCATGCTCCATTGTACGTGGTGAAGCGCCGCAAGGCGCGCACGCGACCGGATGGCGAAATCGAGCGCCGCCGTGGCTAAGGTGGGGGGATGTTCTTCCAGGTCCCGCCGACGCCGACGCCGACGCAACCGCCCGAGGTCGTCCGCACCGAGTCGGCCTACCTGCGGGTGGCGCGCAAGGATGTGCCGATCCTGATCAGCCGCGAGAAGGCGGCGCCGAAGGATCCGGGCGAAAAGGCCCTGATCCGCTACCAGCTCTTCGTGCGAACCGACATCGAGGCGCGACAGGACCCCGCCCGGCCCGACGGGCCGCCGCCGCCCGTCCACTGCCAGTGGGTCGTCACGAGCTATCTGGAGCGCGAGCCCTGTTTCGAGAGCATCACGGGCAAGCTGGCCTGCGCCGAGAGCTACACCGTTCGCCTCGACGACACCGAGCGCGGACACGAGGTCCTGCCCCTCACCGAGGAAGCCACCGCCTGCGCGCTGACCCGCCCCGGCATCGCCGCCGCCCAGGCCGGCCTCGGCGCCATCGTCGAAGCCACCGCCGACCAGCGCTTCGCCGACGACCTCGAACGCCGCCTGCGGCCGACCTATACCCGCATGGGCCTCAAGGCCGCGATGCGCCCGCTGAGATAGCCGCCCGCCGCAGGCGCCATCATTCGATGAGCCGGGGTTTCAAATGAAGGAGCCCCCGCTTGCGCGAGGGCTCCCAACATCATCGTCCGTCGGAACTGAGGACTACTCCGCCGCCGCCGGCGCGCGGGCGAGGCTGCGGAGGACGTAGTTCAGGACGCCGCCCTGCTTGAAGTACTCGAGCTCGGTCGGCGTATCGATCCGGCAACGGACCGGGAAGCGGGCGATGCGGCCGTCGCTCGGACGGTACATCTCCACGATCAGTTGCTTGCGGGGGGCGAGCTCGGTCAGGCCGCGGATCGTGACGATCTCCTCGCCGGTCAGGCCGAGCTTGTGCCAGCCTTCCTGGAGGAACTGCAGCGGCAGCACGCCCATGCCCACCAGGTTCGACCGGTGGATCCGCTCGAAGCTCTCGGCCACCACGGCGCGGACGCCCAGCAGCTTCGTGCCCTTGGCCGCCCAGTCGCGCGACGAACCGGTGCCGTATTCCTTGCCCGCGAACACCACCAGCGGACGGCCTTCCCCCTGGTAGCGCATGGCCGCGTCGTAGATCGACATCTCGTCGCCGGACGGGAAGTGCTTGGTCACCCCGCCTTCGATGTCGGGCGTGATGCGGTTGCGGATGCGGATGTTGGCGAAGGTGCCGCGCATCATGACTTCGTGGTTGCCCCGCCGCGCGCCGTAGCCGTTGAAGTCGCTGGGCGGAACCTGGCGCTCGATCAGGTACTGGCCGGCGGGCGAGGTGGTCTTGATCGAGCCGGCCGGCGAGATGTGGTCGGTGGTGATCGAGTCGCCGAACACGCCCAGCACGCGGGCCTCGACGATGTCGGTGACCGGGGCCGGCTCCATCGTCATGCCCTCGAAGTAGGGCGGGTTCTTCACGTAGGTGGAGCCGGGGGTCCAGTCGTAGGTCTGGCCGCCCTTCACCTTGATGCCCTGCCAGTTCTTGTCGCCCTTGAAGACGTCGGCATAGCGGGTGGCGAACATCTTGTTCGTCACGTGCTTGCGCTGGAGCGCGGTGATCTCGGCGGTCGTCGGCCAGATGTCGCGCAAGTACACGGGCTTGCCGTCCTTGCCCTCGCCCAGCGGCTCGTTGACGATGTCGATCTGCATCGAACCGGCCAGCGCGTAGGCCACCACCAGCGGCGGGCTGGCCAGGTAGTTGGCGCGCACGTCGGGATTCACGCGGCCCTCGAAGTTCCGGTTGCCCGAGAGCACCGAGACCGCCACGAGGTCGTTCTTCTGGATCGATTCCGACACCGGCTCAGGCAGCGGACCCGAGTTGCCGATGCAGGTGGTGCAGCCGTAGCCGACCAGGTTGAAGCCCAGCGAATCCAGCGATTTCGTGAGGCCGGCGGCCTTGAGGTAGTCGGTGACCACCTGGCTGCCGGGCGCCAGCGAGGTCTTCACCCAGGGCTTCACCTGCAGGCCCTTCTCGACGGCTTTCTTGGCCACCAGGCCGGCGGCGATCAGCACGCCCGGGTTCGAGGTGTTGGTGCAGGAGGTGATCGAGGCGATCACCACGTCGCCGTTGCCCAGGTCGAAGTTCTCGCCCTCGACCTTGTAGCGCTCGCCCATGGTGTCGGCCTTGCCGAAGTCGTTGGCCAGCGCGGCCTTGAACTCCGACGCCGCGTCGGTCAGCACGACGCGGTCCTGGGGACGCTTGGGGCCCGCCATCGAGGGGACGACCGTGCCCAGGTCCAGTTCCAGCGTGTCGGTGAACACGGCCTCCGGATCGGTCGGCTCGCGCCACATGCCCTGCGCCTTGGCGTAGGCCTCCACCAGCGCCACGCGCTGCGGGTCGCGGCCGGTGGCGGCCAGGAAGTCGATGGTGGCGCGCGTCACCGGGAAGAAGCCGCAGGTGGCGCCGTACTCCGGGGCCATGTTGGCGATGGTCGCCTGGTCTTCAAGGGTGAGGTTCGCCAGCGCCGAGCCGTAGAACTCCACGAACTTCCCGACGACGCCGCGCTTGCGCAGCATCTGGGTGACCGTGAGCACGAGGTCCGTGGCCGTGGCGCCCTCGGGCAGCGCGCCGTCCAGCCGGAAGCCGATGACCTCGGGGATCAGCATCGGGATCGGCTGGCCCAGCATGGCCGCCTCGGCCTCGATGCCGCCGACGCCCCAGCCCAGAACGGCGAGGCCGTTGATCATGGTGGTGTGGCTGTCGGTGCCGACGACGGTGTCGGGATAGGCGACTTCCGGGCCCTCGTCCGCGTTCGTCCACACGGTCTGGGCCAGGTACTCCAGGTTCACCTGGTGACAGATGCCGGTGCCGGGCGGCACGACGCGGAAGTTGTTGAAGGCCGACGAGCCCCAGCGCAGGAAGTTGTAGCGCTCGATGTTGCGCTCGTACTCGCGCTCCACGTTCTGGCCGAACGCCTTGGCGGTGCCGAAGTAGTCGATCATCACCGAGTGGTCGATCACGAGGTCGACCGGGTTCAACGGGTTGATCTTGTCGGGGTTGCCGCCGAGCGCCGTCATGGCGTCGCGCATGGCGGCGAGGTCGACGACCGCCGGCACGCCGGTGAAGTCCTGCATCAGGACGCGGGCAGGGCGGAAGCTGATCTCGTGCTCGACGGCGCCCTTGTTGTCGGCCCAGGCGGCGATCGCCTTCAGGTCGGCCTCGGTGACGGTGTCGCCGTCCTCGTTGCGCAGCAGGTTCTCGAGCAGCACCTTCATCGAGATGGGCAGGCGCGAAATGCCGGAAAGCCCCGCTTCCTCGGCCGCCGGAAGGCTGTAGTAAGCGTAGGTCTTGTCACCGACCGTCAGTTGACGGCGGGTCTTCAGGGTGTCCACGGACGCCATAGGGGAGATCCTTTCTCTGTTCCGGCCAACCAGGACCATCCGGGGGATCGCGCGCTATCGAAGAGGCGGACTCACAGGGTCCGTCTCCGCGCGGCGTTGGCTCCCCCCAGGGGCGGCGGCCCCGCCGTTCATAAACCCGCCCTCCAAAGTCGTCCATGCGCCGCAGGACGCGGGTCGGGAAAAGCTGGGGTGACGGCGTGATCACGCAACTGGTTCTCGAAGACACCGCAATCCGTCGGGGTGGCCGGCTTCTGTTCGAGGGGGTGTCGCTGGAGCTGCGGGCCGGGCAAGCGTGCGCGCTGACGGGGCCGAACGGGTCGGGGAAGACGAGCCTGCTGCGCGCGGTGGCCGGGTTCGTGAGGCTGGAGGCGGGCGCGATCCGGTTCGGCGCGGTGGAAGCCGAGGAGGCGCGCGGCGGCGGACTGCACATCGTGGGCCATGCCGACGGGCTGAAACCCGCGCGCACGGCCGCCGAGGAACTGGCGTTCTGGACCGGCTGGTGCGGCGGGACCGAGGCCTCCGCCCGCGCGGCGGCGGAAACGCTGGAGCTGCAGACCCTGCTGCCGCTGGAGGTGCGCCGCCTCTCCGCCGGCCAGCGGCGTCGCCTCGCCATGGCCCGCCTGCTGGCGGCGCCCCGCGCCCTGTGGCTGCTGGACGAGCCGCTCAGCCCCCTCGATGCCCGCTGGCGCGAAGCCTTCGGCGGCCTGATGCGCCGCCACCTCGACGGCGGCGGCCTGATCCTGGCGGCCGTACACGACCCTCTGCCGATCCCGACGGTCGGCCTGGACCTGCCGGCATGAGTCGGCTCCTCGCGCTGCTCGGCCGCGAGACCGCCCTGGCCTGGGGCCGCGGCGGCGGCCCGCTGGTGGCCGTGGGCTTCTATGCCGGGGTCACGACCTTCCTGCCGCTCGCCATCGGATCGGAGCCCGCGCGCTTGGCGGCGATCGCGCCCGGCGCGGCCTGGGTGGCCCTGGCGCTGGCCTCGCTCCTCTCGCTCGAGCGCCTGTTCGAGCGCGACTACGAGGACGGGGCGCTGGACCAGCTCTTCCTGTCGCCGGTCCCCCTGGAGCTCACCTGCCTGGTCAAGTGCCTGGGCCAGTGGCTGGCCAACGGCGCGCCGCTGGCGCTCGCCGCCCCGGTCGCGGCGATCTCGCTGGGCGCGAAGCCCGAGCTGGGCCCCCTGGCCTTCGCCTGTGCGCTGCTGGGCGGGCTGGCCTTCGCCTTCGTGGGCGGCATCGGCGCGGCGCTCAGCCTGGGCGCGCGGCGCGGGGGGCTCCTGACCGCGGTGATCGTCCTGCCGCTGTTCGTGCCGCCGGTGATCTTCGGCGGCGGCGCCCTCGACGCCTTCGCCGGCGGGCTGCCGTGGACGGGCGGCTTCGCGCTGCTCGGCGCCTACGCGCTGGGCGCGATCGCGGTAGGGCCCATCGCCATGGCCGCCGCCTGCCGGAACGCCCTGTCCTAGCCTTCGGCTTCCCGGCTTCGGGGCGTCCCGAGCATGACCAAAGCTTAACTGGCCTCCCGCGTCCCGCGCCGCATGCTGGCCGGCGGAGGGAACTCGCCTCTTGCAGGAGACGCCGACATGACCCGCACGAAGACCTGGCTCCTGGCCGGAGCCGCGCTCGCCCTTTGCGCTGGGGCCGCGGTCGCCGCCATCGACCCCGAGGACGCGGCCCGCCAGGCCGAAGCCGACGCGCGCGCCGCCGCTGCAGACGCCCACGGTGCGATCCGCGACAGCCGCGATGCCGCCCGAGAGGCGCGCGACCGGGCCCGCGAGGCGCGCGAGGACGCCCAGGACCGCGCCCGCGATGCCGCCGACCGCGCTCGGGAAGCGGGCGAACGCGCTCGCGAAGCCGCAGAGCGCGCCCGCGACGCCGCCCGTGAAGCGACCCTCGCCGTCCGCCGCGACGGGGACTTCGTGTCCGTCTCGCGCGGCATGGATCGGGAGGACTACCTGGCCGACGTGCTGCGGCTGAGGCCCGACCAGAAGCCGGCGCTGGCCGCCTTCCTGGACGCCACGAAGACGACCGGCCGCCACGACGCCATGGTGCGCTTCGACCACGACCGCGACGCCGCAAGGTCCACGCTCCAGCGGCTCGACGACATGCAGTCGCGCATGGCCGCCCAGCAGGCCGACGCCAACCGCAGGATCGCCGCGATCAGGGCCTTCTACGGCCAGCTCGACGCCGGGCAGAAGAAGGCCTTCGACGGCATGCCGATGCTGATGATGGTCGGCCCCTCGGTCGGGCCGATGCTCATCCCGGCGCGGATCCCGATCGCTCACGTCCCTCCGGCGCCGCCGCTTCCCCCGGTCCCGCCGATGCCCCGGCTGTAGGCCGCTTGCGACGCGGACGCGCCGGCCCTATGCGAAGGACATGAGCTGGGCGCCCGCCTTCCTGTCGAATCCCGAGCGCTTCATGGCGTTCTCGCGTTGGGCGGCTCCGCTGCTCGGAGCCGTCGCGCTGGGCCTGGCGATCTGGGGGCTCAGCCTCGGCTTCAACGTCCCGGACGACTACCAGCAGGGCCAGACGGTCCGGATCATGTTCATCCACGTCCCCGCGGCGTGGCTCTGCATGTTCATCTACGTCTGCCTGGCGGCGGCGAGCTTCCTGTCGCTGATCTTCCGCCATGTGCTGGCCGACGCCGCCGCCCAGGCTGCGGCCCCGCTGGGCGCGGCCTTCACCTTCCTGGCGCTGGTCACCGGCTCGCTCTGGGGCCGCCCGATGTGGGGCGCCTACTGGGTCTGGGATGCGCGGCTGACATCGGTGCTGGTGCTGTTCCTGCTCTACCTCGCCTACATGGCGCTCCGGGCCTCGCTCGACGACGAGGCGAAGGCGGCCCGCGCGGCGGCCATCCTGGCGCTCGTGGGCGCGATCAACCTGCCCATCGTCCACTTCAGCGTCGACTGGTGGAATACGCTGCACCAGGGCGCCTCGGTCTTCCGCGCCGAGGGACCCACGCTGGCGCCGGTGTTCCTCGAGCCGCTGCTGATCATGGCGCTGGCCTACATGGCGACGTTCGGCGCGCTCTGGCTGGTGCGTATCCGCGGCGAGGTGTGGCGCCGTCGCGCGGAGGCCGCGGCGCTCAGGGCCGCCCGAGCCTGAGAAGAGGGCCTGATGTTCGACTTCAGATACGCAGAGTTCATCGTCCCGGCCTTCGTCGTCACCGCCCTGGTCTTCGCCGCCATGGTCTGGAGCGCGCTCGCCCACGCCGCGCGCTGGAAGAAGCGCTTCGAGGAGTTGGACAGGACGTGACCCTCCACCGGAGCGAAGCAGGATGAACCGCTGGCTCGCGGTCCTGCCGCTTGTCGCCCTCGCGGCGCTGGGCGGGCTCTTCTACTTCTTCGCGCTGAAGCGCGACCCGCAGGTGCAGCCCAAGGCCCTCGTCGGGCGGCAGGTTCCGGACCTGACGTTGCCGACGCTCGCCGAAGGGCAGCCGGTGCGGATCCCCGCCGCCGCGGCCTCCGAGGGGCCGATCCTGGTCAACTTCTTCGCCTCGTGGTGCGCGCCCTGCGAGATCGAGCACCCGGTGCTGATGGGCCTGAAGGGCCGCGGCGTCCGCGTCGTCGGCGTCGCCTACAAGGACGCCCCCACCAACACGAGCGCCTTCCTCACCCGCCTCGG
The DNA here is from genome assembly GCF_016793285.1 of Phenylobacterium sp. Lineage (GTDB taxonomy): Bacteria > Pseudomonadota > Alphaproteobacteria > Caulobacterales > Caulobacteraceae > Phenylobacterium. Next base: position 9,051 of record NZ_JAEUMO010000087.1, on the reverse strand, counting down.
CGATCCGTTCGCGCAGATCCTCGTCGACCGCGACGGCCGCGCCGGCGTCGAGTTCGGCGTCACCGGCGTGCCCGAAACCTACCTGATCGGTCGCGACGGCAAGGTGCTGGACAAGCACACTGGCCCGCTGGACGAGGCCGCCGCCCAGAAACTGGCGAACCGCGCGCGTTAACCATGCGTTGAGAGCGACGCGCGAGTCTGGGGCGCGACCCGTTAACCATGTTGGCGACCTGTGACGACGATCCGCCCGAACCTCTCGCCGCCGCCCGGCGGCCACGGCCCCCAGGCCCAGCCCCAGGACCCGGCCAAGGCCGCCGCGGCGCGGGCCTTCTTCGACGCGGCGCTGCGCCAGGCCGGCGGCGCGGCTCAGGCGGCCGCCCCGATGGCGACGACGATCACACCGGGGCCCCAGCCGGCCGGCCGCGCGACCGGCTCCCAGTCCGTCGAGGCGCCCCAGAAGATCCTGCGGCCAGGGTCGCTGCTCGACATCCGCGTCTGAACCCGAAGATAGGGTTCCACGGCTAAGCCTCACAATTAACTACAATTTATCAAGGAACGTCGGTCCACGCCGGGGGTTCTCCAGGGCAAGTATTTTGTATCTGCCAGGGTCAGCCATGGGACGGGACGAACGCATCTACGAGGAGGCCGCCGCGCTCTGGCGCCAACTCTATGGCGAACCGCCGCCGGCGGGCGACGCCGCAGCCATCCTCGACGGGATCCTGGGCGATCTGCCCCGGGAGGCCTACAGCCGGCTGGCCACCGACCATCTGCGGCCGTCGAACATCGCCTTCCCGAAGGGCTGAGCCCTATTCGGTCGGGGGCGGCGGCATATCCTCGGCCTTCACGTACTTCATCAGCAGCGGAACCTGCGTCAGCGTGAAGATCAGGGTCAGGATCATCAGGCCCGGGAAGCGGAACAGCACCCAGGTCGCGTCGGACTGCGTGCGCCAGACCACCTCGTTCAGCGCCGCCAGCGCGAAGAACATCAGGCCGTAGCGCACCGTCAGCGTCCGCCAGACCTCGTTGGGCATTTCGAAGGCGTCGGCCAGCACCAGCTTCAGCGGGTTCTTGCCCATGAGCAGGCCGCCGAACAGGGCCGCGCCGAAGAGGCCGTTCATGACCGTCGGCTTGATCTTCAGCACCCGCGGGTCGTGGAAGATCAGCGAGAGGCCGCCGAAGAGGAGCGCCGCGCCGCCGGCGATCGCCGGGAACGGCGCGATCCGCCGCTCCACCGCCAGGCCCACCACCAGCGCCATCGCCGAGCCGGCCACCAGGGCCCACGTCGCCTTCTGCAGGTCGCGGCCGGTCGCGAAAAAGGCCACGAGGAAGACCGCCAGGGCCGAATAGTCGACGAACCAGCGCACCCAGTGCCGCTTGGAGGCGTCGCTCATCGCACCGGCTCCGAAAGGCCCACCAGGCCGCGCGCGAACGCCCGCGCATCGAAGGGCTGCAGGTCGTCCACGCCCTCGCCGACTCCGATCAGCTTGATCGGCGAATCCGAGGCCTGGGCCACCGGCACCAGCACCCCGCCGCGCGCGGTGCCGTCCAGCTTGGTCATGACGATGCCCGAGACGCCGATCTGGTTGCCGAAGATGTTCTCCTGGGCCAAGGCGTTGCGGCCCACCGTTGCATCGAGCACCAGCAGCGTCTCGTGCGGCGCGTCGGGGTCGACCTTCTTCACCACCCGGATGATCTTCAGCAGCTCGTCCATCAGGCCCTGCTTGTTCTGCAGCCGGCCGGCGGTGTCGACGAGCACCACATCGTAGCCCTTGTCCCTCGCCGTCTGCACCGCGTCGAACGCCAGGCCCGCCGCATCCGATCCCGTCGGGCGGCCCATGAAGTCGGCCCCGGCCCGCTCGGCCCAGACCTTCAGTTGCTCGACCGCGGCCGCGCGGAAGGTGTCGCCCGCCACCACGAGCACCTTGGCGCCGCGGCGCACGAGGTCGGTGGCGATCTTGCCCAGCGTGGTGGTCTTGCCCGAGCCGTTCACGCCGATGAAGAGCACCACGTAGGGCCTGGGGCCGGAGAGGGGGTCGAACACGCCTTCCCGGCTCGAGAGTTCCTCGCCGATCGCCTTGCCCAGCGCGTCGCGGATCTCGGCCTCGTCGACGTCCTTGCCGAACTTCTCGGAGGCGAAGCGCTCGGTGATGCGCGCGGCCGACTGCGGACCGAGGTCGGCCTCGATCAGCATCTCCTCCAGCTCGTCGAGCTTGGCCTGGGTGAGCGGCTCCTTGGCGACGAACACCTGGGCGATCTGATCGCCCATCTGCTTCGACGACTTGGTCAGCCCCTCGGTAAGTCGCGCGAACCAGCCGCGTTTGGGTTCAGACATGGGCGCGCCTTCTAGCCTCAGGCTTGCTCCGCGTCACGCGCCACCGCATCAAGGGCCGCGATGGACCCGCTCGCCACGACCCTGATGGTGCTGGACTACGCCGCCGTCGCCGTGTTCGGGGCGACGGGCGCGCTGGCGGCCGCGCGGCGCAAGCACGACATCATCACCTTCGGCTTCTTCGCCGCCGTCACCGGCGTCGGGGGCGGCACGCTGCGCGACCTCCTGATCGGGGCGCCGGTGTTCTGGGTGCCCAAGCCGCAATACGTCGCGGTCTGCGTCGCGGCCGCCGCCGCGGTGTGGGTGTTCGGCTGGGGACGCCGCGGGGAGCGGATGCTGAACTGGCTCGATGCGCTGGGCATGGCCGCCTACTGCGTCGTGGGCGCGCTGAAGGCGTTGTCGCTGGGCGTGCCGCCGCTTTCGGCCATCGTCATGGGCGTGCTGACGGCCGCCTTCGGCGGCATCATCCGCGACGTGCTCGCCGAGGAGCCTTCGATCCTGCTGAAGCGCGAACTCTACATCACCCCGGCCCTGCTGGGCGCGGGCGCCTTCGTGGGCCTTGACGCGATGGGCGTGGCCGCGACCCTCGCGGGTGTCTTGGGCTTCCTCACCGCCTTCGCGGTGCGCGCCGGCGCGATGCTGTTCGGCTGGCGGATGCCCGGCTTCCCGGGACGAGCCCCGCCGGGACCCCCTCCGTCTTGAACATCCCTGAGCGTCAGGCTTGCCCGGCCCTCCCGCCCCGAAGCTAGGAAGAGGTGTCCTGGTTCGACTTCACCGCCGCGAAGGTCTCGGACGGGCCCTGGCCGGTCTTCGGGTTCGTCCAGTGCGGCAGGCCGCCCAGGCGGTCGACATACGAGAGCTTCGCGGGCCAGACGAGCTGGCGGGCGGGCGGCGCGAGTTCGGGATCATCGAGGGCGCCGATGGACACGCCGACGCTCTCGCCCATCTCGAAGCTGAGCGGCGTGCCGCAGGCCCCGCAGAAGCCGCGCTTCACCGCCTCCGAGCTCGCAAAGTACCGCGGCGGCCCGCGGGTCCAGGTGAAGTCGAAGACGTCGACATAGGGGCCGAAGAGCCCGCCCGTCGCCTTCTGGCACATGCGGCAATGGCAGATGCTGGAGCGGCCCAGCCGCCCCGCTTCGAACCGCACCGCGCCGCACTGGCAGCCGCCGGTGAACGCCATGTCGCCTCCGTCAGGTGTCGTGGTCGGGGTGCTGCCGGCTGACGATGCTGGCGAGGTGCGCGGCAGCCTGCGGCTCGGTCGGCTCGTGGACCGGCAGGCGCGGAAGGTCGTCGACCCACGGGACCTTGGCCGCACTGCCGAGTTGTTCGGAGACGCGCACGCGCGCCGGATCGTCCAGCGCCCCGATCGTCACCGACATGAGGCCGCCTGCGTGCTCCCAGGTCAGAGGCGTGCCGCACGCCTCGCAGAACCCGCGCCAGACCTTGTTGGAACTCTGGAAGCGCCTGCGCTCGCCCCGCGTCCAGACGAGGCCGTCCAGCGCCACATAGGGACCGAAGAGGCCGCCTGTGGCCTTCTGGCACATGCGGCAGTGGCAGATGCTGGCCTCGCCCAGGCCGTCGGCGCGGAAGCGGACGGCGCCGCATTGGCAGCCGCCGGTGATGCTCATGCGACCGCCGTGGCCAGCGTCTCGGCCAGCACGCGCTTGCCGTCGTGGCCGGTCACCCGCAGCGAGATGACCTCGCCCACCGGCGCCTCGCCCGTGAAGGCGATCTCAGTAAAGTCCTCCGCGCGCGCCACACCGGGGCGTTCGACCAGGCCCGAGAGCACGCGGCCCTGCTGCCGGCCCAGGTGCCGCGCCAGCGCCGCCTCGCCGAACGCACGCAGCTCGGCCGCCCGGGCCTTCACGACGTCGCGCTTCACGGGCGGGATCCGTGCGGCGGGCGTGCCGGGCCGCGGGCTGAAGGGGAAGACGTGCAGGAAGGCCAGGTCGGCCTCGTCCACCAGCCGCAGCGTGTTGGCGAACATCTCGTCCGTCTCGGTCGGGAAGCCGGCGATGAGGTCGGCGCCGAACGCCACGTCGGGCCGCACGGCGCGGACCTCGCGCACCAGCCTGAGCGCGTCGGCCCGCAGGTGCCGCCGCTTCATCCGCTTCAGGATCATGTCGTCGCCGGCCTGGAGGCTGAGGTGCAGATACGGCATCAGCCGTGATTCCTCGGCCAGGCAGCGCATCAGGTCGGGGTCGATTTCGGCCGCATCGATCGACGACAGGCGCAGCCGCGGCAGGCCGGGGACCAGCTTCAGGATCCGCGCCACGAGCTGGCCCAGCGTCGGCCGGCCCGGCAGGTCGGCGCCCCAGCTCGTCACGTCGACCCCGGTCAGCACCACCTCGCGGTAGCCCTGTGCGGCGAGCTTGCGCACCTGCTCGACCACCTCGCCCGCCGGCGCCGAGCGCGAGTTCCCGCGGCCGTAGGGGATGATGCAGAAGGTGCAGCGATGGTCGCAGCCGTTCTGGACCTCGACATAGGCCCGCGCCCGGTCCTTCAGCCCGTCGATCAGGTGGCCGGCCGTCTCGCGCACGCTCATGATGTCGTTGACGCGGACCTTCATCGGTTCAGGCTGCGGCTTGTAGGCGCCGGCCGCGCTCTTCTCGGCGTTGCCCAGGACCAGGTCGACCTCGGGCATGGCGCCGAAGGCGGCGGGGTCGATCTGCGCCGCGCAGCCGGTGACGATCAGCTTCGCGGCCGGGCGTTCGCGCCGCGCCTTCCGGATCGCCTGCCGCGCCTGGCGCACGGCTTCGTTGGTCACCGCGCAGGTGTTGAAGACGACCGCGTCGGTCAGTCCGTCCTCGGCGGCGCGCTTCCTGATGACCTCGCTCTCGTAGGCGTTCAGGCGGCAGCCGAACGTGACGATGCGCACGTCGGCGTCGGCGGCATCGTCCACGACGTCCGCGGCGCCCGGCTCGAGGCCCGGCTGGCCCAGGTCAGGGTCGTTGGCCGACACGGCTCTCGTCCTTGCTCGACAGCACCTTCAGGCCCACCGCGCAGATGTCGCGCGCGGCGACGAGGCCGTTCGTGCGGGAATCGGCGGCGTTGTCGCGGTTGTCGCCCAGGACGTACCACGCGCCGGCCGGGACCGTGACCTCGTGCAGGGTGTCGAGGGCGCCCTCCGGGCCGAAATCCAGGGTGCGGTAGCGCGCGCCGTTCGCCAGCGTCTCCTCGACGATCTCGACCGGCAGCGGCGTCTCCATGACCCGCGTCGCGCCCGCCGACGTCCGCTCGACCGGCTTGCCGTCGATGAAGAGCTGGCCCGAGGCCATCATCACCCGCTGGCCGGGGCCCGCCACGACGCGCATCAGGGCCTGGCTGGCCGGGCCGGTGCGGTAGAGCACCACGTCGCCGGGTTTGGGCTGCGCCGCGCAGGCGTTGCGCGCGCCTTCGACCGCCAGCACATCGCCAGGCTCCAGCGTGGGCTGCATGGCGCGCGCCGTGATCGCGTAGGCCGGGTTCGGCCAGTAGGCGTTGAACGCGAGATTCACCGCGAACGCCACCGCCCACGGCGCCATGTAGAGCAGGCCATGCGGCAGTTGCGACCCCGTCCGCGACGGCGCGCGGCGCGCCAGCAGCGCAGCGTGCAGGCCCAGGACCGCAAGGACGGCGAGGCTGGCCCAGATCGCCGGCCCCATGCCGGCCGCGTAGAGCCCGGGCGGATACTCCAGCGTCGCCACCATCACCAGGATCGGCACCGTGACGATGATCAGCAGGGTGATCGCCACGGCCATCCAGGCGCCGACGTAGGCGTAGCCCGCAGGCGGGAACAGCACGTTCAGGATCATCGCCGCCCACCAGTGGCGCGGGCGCGCGTCCGTCGTGGGCGCCGTCACGGCAGTTCGCCGGCGAAGTCGACGGCCGCGGGCCCGGTCATGATCACGTGGCCGTCGTCGCGCCACTCGATGAAGAGTTCGCCGCCGTCGAGCTCGATCGTCGCGTGGCGGCCGGTCAGGCCGCGCCGCGCCGCCGCGACCAGCGCCGCGCAGGCGCCGGTGCCGCACGCCTTCGTCAGCCCCGCGCCGCGCTCCCAGACCCGCAGGCGGATCCGGTCGGACGCCCCGATCTGGGCGAAGCCGACATTGACGTGCTCCGGGAACAGGGGGTGCTTTTCGACCACGGGACCCGCCTCGGCGACCGGCGCCTGGGCCACGTCCGGCACGAAGAACACGACGTGCGGGTTGCCCATCGAGACGCAACCCGGCGGGGCCATCAGATCGGCGTGCGGGTAGAGCGCCACGGGCAGGGTCGCGGTGTCGTGTTCGGTGGCGAGCGGAATCTCGCGCCAGTCGAGCCGCGGCTCGCCCATGTCGACGCTGACCAGCCGCTCGCCGGCGCGGGTGGCGACGAGCCGGCCGGCCGCCGTCTCCATCACCGCCTCGTCCTTGCCGGACGACTGCATGAGCAGCCAGCCGACGCAGCGCGTCCCGTTTCCGCAGGCGCCCACCGCCTCGCCGTCTGCGTTCCAGAAGCGAACGCGCGCGTCGGCGCCCTCGGCCCTGTCGATGGCGATGAGCTGGTCACAGCCGACGCCCGTCTCGCGGTCGGCGATCGCGCGCACTTCGTCGGCCGTCGGTTCGAACGGGGCGCTGCGGGTCTCGACGACGACGAAGTCGTTGCCGAGCCCGTTCATCTTCAGGAACGGACGGCTCATGGCGGCGGGCTATATAGGCGAAAGCTCGCGCCGTCGCACCATCGTGCGGCGCCGCCGGGTCAGCCCGGCGGCTTGTAACGCCTGCCCAGCGGCTCGAACGTCGCCTTCGCGCGGTCGAAGCGGCCCTTCATCTCCGCCATGACGGCCGGATGCAGGGAGGCCAGGTTGTAGACCTCCGCGGGGTCCGCGCGGACGTCGAACAGCAGCGGCTGGTAGCGGGCCGACAGCGGCAGGTCGATCGTGCGGTAGTAGCTGCGGTCGACGTACTTCCAGCGGTCGGTGCGGATGGCCGCCACCTGCTCGTTGTTGAACAGCACCAGCTCGTCGTGCGGACTCGCCGCGTCGCGGGTCAGGAGCGCCGTGAGGTCGCGGCCGTCCAGTTCGACGGCGGGGGCGGGACGGCCGCAGAGCGAAAGCACGGTCGGCAGCACGTCGGTGTTCATGGCGATGCCGCGGCGCAGCTTGCCGGCCGGCAGGCGGCCGGGCGCCCAGGCGATGAAGGGCGCGCGGTAGCCGCCGTCCCACGACGCGCCGCCCTTGCGGTCGCGCATCGGTCCGGCCGACCCCTCGAACCACGGCCCGTTGTCCGAGGTGAAGATGACGATGGTGTCGCGGTCGAGCGACAGGCGCTTCAGGTGCTCGCGCAGCCGGCCCACCTCGACGTCGATCTCCTCCACCACGTCGCCGTAGGCGGCGGCGCGCGAGCGGCCGGCGAACGCGGGGTTCGGGAACAGCTCCAGGTGCGGCGCCGTCAGGGTCAGCATCAGCAGGAACGGGCGGTCGCGGTTGTCCTCGATGAAGCGCCGGCCGCGCTTGAAGAACCGCTGCGTGAGCCGCGGGAAATCCACGTCCTCGCGCGTGAGGTCGCCGCCGGCGCGGCTCTCGTAAAGCGCGAGCGGCTTCATGTCGTGGCTGTACGGCAGGCCGAAGAAGAGGTCGAAGCCCTGCACCGTCGGCGGCCAGTAGGGCGCGACGTGCCCCAGGTGCCACTTGCCGACCAGGGCGGTGGCGTAGTCGGGCTTCAGCGCCTCGGCGAGCGTCACTTCCGACAGCGGCAGGCCGTTGGTGTCGGGCGCCTGGATGACCTGGTTCGCAAGGCCGGTGCGGATCGGATAGCGGCCGGTGAGCAGCCCGGCCCGTGACGGCGTGCAGACGTTGGCCGAAGCGTAGAAGTCGGTGAGCCGCACGCCCTCGCGCGCCAGGCGGTCGAGGTTCGGTGTGGCGATCAGCTTCGAGCCGTAGCTGCCGAGGTCGCCCCAGCCCAGGTCGTCGGCCAGGATCACCACTACGTTGGGTGGTCGCCGCGCGGGCGCCGCCGCCGTCGCGCCCAGCCCCGCCAGAGCCGTCAGAACCTCGCGCCGCCGCATGCTTTCCCCCCGCCCGACTCGGACGCAGGAAAGCATGGATCGGGCAGGAAGAGAGCCTCCGCTTCGCAGCGGAGGCCCAGTTTCGCAGCCGATCGGGGAGGATCTGATCAGGAGCGTTCGATCGCCGCGGCGGTGTCGTCGATCATGCTGACGATCCGGTCGAGCTCGTCTTCAGAGCAGCCGCGCGCCATGCGGTTCTTCAGCGCCATGCCGAGGTTCATCATTGCGCGTCCCACGCGCGGCCGGCCGGGGCCCGACGCGCGGCCGGCCTCGTCCATGCGGGCGAAGAGCGCCTCGACGGTGGACTTGTGCCGCTCCAGTTCGGCGCGGCCGGCCTCCGTGATCTCGAACTGCTTGCGACCGCCGTCGCCCGCCGTCTGGCGGATCATGGCCTCGTCCTCGAGCATGGCCAGCGTGGGATAGACCACGCCCGGCGAGGGCCGGTAGGCGCCGCCCGTGCGGTCTTCCAGTTCCTTGATCAGTTCGTAGCCGTGGCGCGACTGTTCGGCGAGCAGGGCCAGGACCACGTAGCGCAGGTCGCCGTGCTCGAAGAAGCGGCCGGACCGGCGGCCGCGGCGCTCGCCACGCTCATGACGGTCGTGCCGGCCGCCGGCGGAGCCCATGTGGCCGCCCCAGCCATGGCGGCTGCGGTGGAAACGGTGTTCGTGAAAGTGTCTGTGCATTTGATTTAGACC
>NZ_JAEUMO010000054.1 GCF_016793285.1 Phenylobacterium sp. | reverse complement strand
GGCCTCGTAGGCCATGCCGGCGCTCATCGAGCCGTCGCCGATGACGGCCACGACCTTGTTGTCCTGGCCCTTGGCGTCGCGGGCCGCGGCGAAGCCGAGCGCCGCGCTGATCGAGGTGGCCGCGTGGGCCGCGCCGAACGGATCGTACTCGCTCTCGGAGCGCTTGGTGAAACCCGAAAGGCCGCCGCCCTGGCGCAGCGTGCGGATGCGGTCGCGCCGGCCGGTCAGGATCTTGTGCGGATAGGCCTGGTGCCCGACGTCCCAGATGAGGATGTCCGACGGCGTCTCGTAGACGTGGTGCAGCGCCACCGTCAGCTCGACCACGCCCAGCCCCGCGCCCAGGTGGCCCCCGGTCTGGGAGACGGCGTCGATGGTCTCGGCGCGCAACTCGTCGGCGAGCTGGCGAAGCTGGGGGATCGTGAAGTCGCGGGTGTCGGCCGGCGTGGAAACCGTATCGAGCAGGGGCGTGACGGGCGGCATGAAATTCTCGACTACTGGCGGCGCTCTAGCACGAAATCGACGCTCGCCCGCAGGAAATCCGCCCGCGGCCCGAATGGATCCAGGTGAGATTTGGTCTGGGTTTTCAGCAGCCCCAGCCGCTCGCGCGCCGCGTCGACCCCCAGCAGCGTGACGAAGTTGGCCTTGCCCTTCGAGACGTCCTTTCCCACCGCCTTGCCCATCGACTCGGCCGTGCCCTCGGCGTCCAGCAGGTCGTCGACGATCTGGTAGGCGAGGCCCACGTCGTGGGCGAAGGCCATCAGCGCGTGCCGCTGCGCCTCCTGTGCGTGCGCCAGCACCAGCGGCAGCTCGAAGGCGCAGGCGATGAGGGCGCCGGTCTTCAGGCGCTGCATGCGCGCGACGCCGCCCAGGTCGTCGCGCACGCCCAGCATGTCGATCATCTGGCCGCCGACCATGCCGCGGGCGCCGGAGGCCACGGCGAGCTTCGTCACCAGTTCGGCCCGGACCGCGCCGTCGGGGTGGGTGTCGGGGTGCGCCAGGATCTCGAAGGCGACCGTCTGCAGGGCGTCGCCGGCGAGCACGGCGGTCATCTCGTCGTAGGCCTTGTGGACCGTGGGCCGGCCGCGGCGCAGGTCGTCGTCGTCCATGCAGGGCAGGTCGTCGTGGACGAGGCTGTAGGCGTGGATGCACTCCAGCGCGCAGGCGGCGCGCAGCACCGAGCGCTCGTCGAGGTCGAACATGCGGCCGGTCTCGAGGGCGAAGAAGGTGCGCAGGCGCTTGCCTTCGCTCAGGGCGGCGTAGCGCATGGCCTCGGTCAGCCGGCTTTCCGGCCCCTCGGCGCGGGGCAGCAGTTCGTCCAGCGCGACGGTGACGAGGTCCGCCGCCTCGGCCACACGACGGGCGAGCTCCATCAGCCGAACTCGGCCGGTTCTGCGCCGGGCGCGCCGCCCGCGCCCACCACGATCTTCTCGACCCGCAGGCTCGCTTCCTTGAGCTTCTTCTCGCAGTGCGCCTTCAGGGCCGCGCCGCGCTCGTAGAGCCTGATCGAGTCTTCCAGCGGCGCCTGCCCGGACTCCAGCCGTCCCACGATCTGCTCCAGTTCGGAGAGCGCGGTCTCGAAGCTCATGGCGGCGATGTCGGCGGGTTCGGACATGGTGGCTGTTTAGGCGCGCGAAGCGCAGGAGGCGAGTCCCTGTGA
>NZ_JAEUMO010000038.1 GCF_016793285.1 Phenylobacterium sp. | reverse complement strand
CCGAGCCCGATGAAGATCGCCTCGCCGATCAGGAAGTGGCCGATGTTGAGCTCGGCGAGTTCGGGGATGGCGGCGATGGGCTTCACCGTCTCGTAGTCGATGCCGTGGCCGGCGTGGACCTCGAGGCCCAGCTCGCGGGCCCGGGCGGCGGCGGCCCTCAGGTTGCGCAGCAGGGCTTCGGCCTGGGGACGGCGCTCGCGGACGGCCTCGCAGTAGGCGCCGGTGTGCAGCTCGACCACATGGGCGCCGACCGCCTTCGACGCGGCGACCTGCGCCTCGTCGGCGTCGATGAACATCGAGACGCGGATTCCCGCGTGGACGAGCCTTTGCACCACGGGCTTGATGGTGTTCTGGCCGCGGGCGACGTCGAGGCCGCCCTCGGTGGTCACCTCTTCGCGGCGCTCGGGCACCAGGCAGGCGGCGTGAGGGCGGTGGGCGAGCGCGATGGCCTCCATCTCGGGCGTCACCGCACACTCGAAGTTCAGGGGCCGACCGCGGCGGCGGCAGATGGCGGCGAGCTGGTCGATGTCGGCGTCGGAGATATGGCGACGGTCTTCGCGCAGGTGGGCGGTGATGCCGTCGGCGCCGGCGGTCAGCGCCATTTCCGCGGCGCGCACCGGGTCGGGATAGCCCTCGCCCCGGGCGTTCCGGACGGTCGCCACGTGGTCGATGTTGACGCCCAGCCTAAGCCTGCTCATGCACCCCTCCCCCACTCATCCCCGCAGCCGCTTCGAGCCGGGCTCCTCGGCCGGCAGCGCGGCGAGTTCGGGCGGGATCTGGTCGGGGGCGTAGCTGGGGACGTCGACGGTGGCCAGCGCGACCAGGGGCCAGCCCACGTCGGCCTTACCGCCCGAACGGTCGACGATGCAGGCGCAGCAGAGGACCTGGCCGCCGGCCGCCTCGACCGGCTCCACGGCCTCCCGGAAGCTGCCGCCGGTGGTGATGACGTCCTCGACGACGACGACCTTGGCGCCCGGCGCGATCCTGAAGGCGCGGCGCAGCTTGAACCTGCCGTCCTCGCGCTCGACGTAGATCGAGGGCACGCCCAACGCCCGGGCCACCTCATAGCCTGGGATGATGGCGCCGACGGCCGGGGCGACGATGACGTCGGGCTTGCCGAACCGGGCCACGATCTTGTCCGCCAGCGCCTTGCAGAGCCGCTCGGTGCGGTCGGCGTACTGGAAGACCAGGTTCTTCTGCAGGAACATCGGGGAGTGTCGGCCGCTGGCCAGGATGAAGTGGCCTTCGCGCAGCGCGCCCGCGCCGCGGAACTCTTCGAGGACGTCGTCGGTGTTCATGGGGGCCAGATAGTCCGGTTTTGGCTCTGTCGAAAGGTCCCGTCCCGCGCCGGCCGCCGCAAGCGGGTTTCCGCCTGGATCGAAACACCTCGTTAGCCCGCGCCCGCTAAAACCGGCGTCATGGCCGATGGTGCGGGCATACAGCCGCCTCGAAGCGCAATGGCGCCGGGCGAGCGGGGGGACTTTCCGGCGGACTTTCCGGAGGGGCTCAAGCCGCGCGTGCGGCTGTTCTTCAGCGCCGACCTGGTGGACGCCACCCGCTACAAGCAGTCGCGGACGATCTGGCGGCCGGAAATCCTGAACTTCTACAGAGACTTCGACTTCATTCTGAAGGAGGAGCACGCCGCCTTCGCAGAGACGCACAACCCGGCCCTGACCGCGCCCACGTTCTGGAAGAGCAACGGCGACGAGCTTCTCTACGTCTGCGAGATGACGGGTCCGAACGAGGCCCACTCGCTGATGTACGTCTGGCTGGCGGCGCTGGAGCGCTACCGCGCCACGATCGTCGAGGCCGACGAACATCTCGACGTGAAATCAACGGCCTGGATCGGCCTCTTCCCGGCGCCCAACGCGGAGATCTTCTTCCGGAGGGGCAATTTCGGGCCGCTGGACGACATCGCCCGCGATCCGCTGATCGTGCAGTCCGAGATCCGCGACGAGTGGTACGCCTACCCCTTCGGCGCGACGATCACCCGCGAGTTCGTGGGCCCGTCGATCGACACCGGATTCCGGCTGACCGCCTGGGCGACGCCTTCGCGCATGATCCTGTCGGTGGACCTGGCCTTCCTGCTCATGGACACGCCGGCCGGCGGCCTGGGCCACCTGCGGCTGAACCTGAGCGGCTGCGCGCGCCTGAAGGGCGTGGCGTGCGACCAGCCCTACCCGCGCCTGTGGGCGCCGGTGGGCGGACGCGTGACGGAGGAGCCGCGGACCGAACCCGCGATCACCGACCAGCGCACGATCCGCGCCTTCTGCGAGGCGCTCATCGAACAGAACTACAGCTCGATCACCCCGCTGTTCCTGGAGAACGGCGGCGCCGACGCCTTCGACTGGGTCCCGCCGTACATCCTGAAGCGCATCATGGGCCACTGGCAGGACGAAGTGCGCCACCGCGAGGCGGTGACCGGCGTGGTGCTGCTGGGGGACTGAGTTCCCCTCGGCTCAACACTGTAGCGGCGCTCGCGGCGGGCCTCGCTTCAACGTCAGCGTGACCTTCCTGGAGTAGAGGGAGCGGAGGGCGCCCCTACCCCTTCGTCCGCTCCACCTCTTCGACGCTCGGGTTCGCCCGGAGTGCGGCGGAGATGTGCGTCAGGTGGCGGGCGTCGTTGACGTCCACGTCGATGTCCACGTCGAAGAAGTCGCTCTGGCGGTGGTGCATGCGCAGGCCCACGATGTTGCCGCCGGCCTCGCCGATGATCGTGCAGACCTGGCCCAGCACACCCGGCGCATTGCGGATGGTGGCGGTGAGGCGCGCGCGGGCGGTGGCGTTGCGCTCGGCCTCGGGCGTCCACTGCAGGTCGCGCCAGAGTTCCTCGCGATCCTCGTATTCGGCGAGCTTCTCGCAGTCGATGGTGTGGACGGTCAGGCCGCGGCCGTCGTTCTCCAGGATCCCCACGATGCGGTCTCCAGGCACCGGCGAGCAGCATTCGCCGAAGTGCAGGGTGACACCCGGGGTGAGGCCGCTGCCCCGGACGTAGAGCCGCGCGCCCTTGCCGTCCTGGATCTGGCGGCGCGCCGCTGCGGCCTCGCGTTCGGCCGCCTTGAGGCCCGGGAAGACCGTCTCCAGCACCTGGGCCGGCGCGGCGCGGCCACGACCCACGGCGTCGAACAGCTCGTCTTCCGACGCGACGGCGAAGCGCTCGCACGCGGGACGCAGCGAGACGTCCTTGAGGTTCTTGCCGGCGGCCTCGAACATCTGGTCGACCGTGGCGCGGCCGAGGCGGATGAACTCGTCCCGCTCGGTCTGGCGGATATGGCGGCGGATCGCCGAGCGGGCCCGGCCCGTCACGGTGAGCGAGCGCCAGTCGGGCGGGACCACGGGCTTGCCGCCGCGGATCACCTCGACCACGTCGCCGTTCGAGAGCGTGGTGCGCAGCGGCTTCAACTCGCCGTTGATCTTCGCGCCGATGGTGGTGTCGCCGATGTCGGTGTGGAGCGCATAGGCGAAGTCGAGCGGCATGGCCCCGCGCGGCAGGCTGACCAACTGGCCCTTCGGCGTGAAGACGAACACCTGGTCGAGGTACATCTCGAGCTTGGCGTGCTCGACCAGCTCTTCCGCGTCGCCGCCGTGCTCCAGCACCTGGACGAGGTGGCGCAGGTTGACCAGCGGGTCGCGGCCGCCGGCGGCCTTCTGGTGCTCGGCGTCGAAGCCGTAGTTCTCGTTCTTGTAGCGCCAGTGGGCGGCGACGCCCTCCTCTGCCACCTGATCCATGGCTTCGGTGCGGATCTGCATCTCGATGCGCATGCCGCGATAGCCGACGACGGTGGTGTGCAGGCTGCGGTAGTTGTTGCGCTTGGGCGTCGAGATGAAGTCCTTGAAGCGTTCGGGCACGCTGGGCCAGGCGCGGTGGATGACGCCCAGGGCGCGGTAGCAGTCCTCCTCGGTGTCGGTGATGACCCGGAAGGCGTAGATGTCGGAGAGCTGGGAGAAGCCGATCGACTTGCGTTGCAGCTTGCGCCAGATCGAGTAGGCGCTCTTCTCTCGGCCATAGACGCGGGCGGGCACGCCGGCGGCCTCGAGGCGGGCGGTGATTTCCTGGGTGACCGCCGAGACCGCCCCGCCCTGCTCGGCCCGCAGGACCTCCAGGCGGCGCAGGATGGCGTTGCGGCCCACCGGATTCAGGTGGGCGAAGGCCAGCTCCTCCAACTCCTCGCAGATGCGATGCACCCCGATCGAGCGGGCCAGCGGACCGTAGATGTCGAGCGTCTCGCGCGCGATCCGCTCGCGCTTGGCCGCCTGCTTGATGAAGTGCAGCGTCCGCATGTTGTGCAGGCGGTCGGCCAGCTTCACGAGCAGGACGCGGACGTCCTTGGAGATGGCCAGGATGAACTTCCGCAGGTTCTCGGCCTGGCGCAGGTGCTCCTGGGAGAGCTCCAGCTTGGAGAGCTTTGTGACGCCCTCGACCAGCTCCGCCACCTCGGCGCCGAACAGTTCCTCGACCTTCTCGCGGGTGGCGTCCGTGTCCTCGATGACGTCGTGCAGCAGGGCCGTGACGATCGTCTCGGTGTCGAGCCGGTAGTCGGTGAGGATGCCCGCCACCTCGATCGGGTGGGCGAAGTAGGGATCGCCGGACGCCCGCTTCTGCGACCCGTGCTGGCGCATGGCGTAGACATAGGCGCGGTTGAGCATCGCCTCGTCGGCGGTGGGCTCGTAGGAGCGGACCTTGTCGATCAGCTCGAACTGACGAAGCATCCGCGGCCGCGGGCTCGCCACGGGCGGAGAAATCGGTGCGTCTTTCGGGGGGGCGACGGGCGTAGCCGCCGCCTCTTGAAGAAGGGGTTCTGCGCCTTCCGGGCTCAGTACCGCTCCTCCTGGCCGCCGTCACGGTCGCTCTGGAGAGCGCGGACCAGTTCCAGCTCGCTCATCTGCATGTGGGTCGGATCGGCCAGCAGGGCGAGGGTTTCGGCCTCTTCCTCGGCTTCCGAACGCTCGTCGACGCGCTGCAGTGTGCCGATCAGGGTTTCCTTGAGCTCCTCGGCGTCGACCACGTCGTCGGCGATCTCGCGCAGGGCCACGACCGGGTTCTTGTCGTTGTCGCGATCGACCATCAGTTGCGAGCCGGCCGAGATGGCGCGGGCGCGATGGGCCGACAGCAGCAC
>NZ_JAEUMO010000019.1 GCF_016793285.1 Phenylobacterium sp. | reverse complement strand
GTTCCTGCTCATGCGCCTGTGGGTGTTCCGCGCCGGCGCCGGGACCTGAGCCGCCCCGCGCAGGAGCCCCCCGAACTGGCGGCGCATTGCAACCGGGTGGCTGAATTCCCATCTGAACGGTGTCCGGTCGGGGCGTGCCTCGCGGGGGCGCATCGGCCGGGGAGTCGCTTCTTCGAGGCCTCTTTGGAATGAACCGCAGCCTGATCTTCGACAGCCCGTTCCTGCTGGGCTTCGAGCATACCCGAAGCCTGATCGAGCGGGCGGCCAAGGCGGCCGCCGAGAGCTATCCTCCGTATAACGTGGAGGACCGCGGCGACGGCGCCCTGCGCATCACGCTGGCGGTGGCCGGCTTCTCGCCCGACCAGCTCAGGGTCACGGTCGAAGATCGCCAGCTCGTCATCGCCGGCAGGCGCGACGCGGGCGGCGCGGGACGATCCGAAGACGCCTTCCTCCATCGCGGCATCGCCGCCCGAGGCTTCGTCAGAAGCTTCGTGCTCGCGGACGGGATGGTGGTCGAAGCCGCCACTCTGGAGCATGGCCTGCTCCACATCGATCTGGCCCGGCCCGAACCGGAAAAGCAGGTGCTCAGCATCCCGATCCGGACCGTCGGCTGAGGTCGATCGAAGTCTTGCCGAACGGGACGCCGGAATTCCCCGGGTCCCTGTCAGAAGAAGGGCGCGTGAACCCGCGGCCCTTCGGAGCGTTGAGTTTCACGGAGGTGGTCATGATGACGCCTGTTCTTACGACTGAAGCCTTTGCCGCCCTGGGCGCGCCCAATCTCGTCTACGTGCGGCCCATCAAGGCCGCCGAGATCATCGCGTCGACGCCGGCCGCACAGATCCAGAGCTTCGAGCTCGATCCGGATCAGACCCTGTACGCGGTCCACCGCGCCGACGGCGAACGCCTTGCGGTGCTGACCGACCGGGACGCCGCCATGGCCGCCGCCCTCGCCCACGAACTCGCCCCGGTGTCGGTGCATTAGGCGGCCACAACCATCGCTTGAATGGAGACGCCGGCCCTCAAGGCCGGCGTTTTCGTTTGGGAGAGGCCGCGCAGCGGCGCCTTCCGATCTGATGAACCGCGGAATTTCGCGGAAGGAGCCCTGACCTTCTTTCCGCGTATTCCGCGGCTCCAAGGTGATTGAGTCCCCGCTGACGTGGAGATGGGTGCTAAGCCGCCGGCCGGTGCGCGTCCTGCACGAGTAGCGCGTGGACCGCATCCGCGGAGCGCGCCTTGCGGAGCTGCTCGCGCAGATCGCTCTGGCGCAGGAGGCGCGAGACCCGGGCCAGCGCCCGCAGGTGGTCGGCGCCGGCGTCCTTCGGGGCGAACAGCGCGAACAGCAGGTCGACCGGCTGGTCGTCGACCGCCTCGAACTCGATCGGAGCCTCCAGACGCACGAAGACGCCCCGCATCCGCTCCAGGCCCGAGAGCCGCGCGTGGGGCACGGCGACGCCGTGACCGACGCCCGTCGAGCCCGCAGCCTCGCGCTCGGTCAGCGCGTCCAGCACGTCGCCGGCGTCGAGGCCGAAGTTGCGCGCCGCGATCTCGGCGATGACCGCCAGAGCCTTCTTCTTGTTGGCCGCGCTCACGCGCGTCGAGATCGCGGTGCGATCCAGCAGATCACCGATGTTCATGGTCTTGAAGAACTAACCCCAATCCTCGAACCAAGGACCGCCGCCCTCGCGGAGACGGCGGCGAAGCCCTTGGCCAGCCTTGCAACTAGTGCGCCGGTTCCGCGGCAGAACCGTTGCTCGCCTTCGTCCTCTCCGGGTCGATCCAGCCGATGTTCCCGTCGGGGCGGCGATATACCACCGAAAGTCCGCCGTGCGCGGCGTTCCGGAACACGATTGTTTGAGCCTCGGTCAAGTCCAATTCGAGGACCGCCATGGAAACCGTCATCTGACGGATGGGCTTTTCCGTCTCGGCGATGATCATGGGCTCGGGGAAGGCCTGGCCGGCGGCGCCCTCGTCGAGGTCGTCGTCGCCCTCCTCGCTGGCGGCGATGACGAAGTAGGCGGCGCTTTCAGCCTGCTTGGCGCTGGCGGCCAGCGAATGGTCCTTGAGCCGGTTCTTGTAGCGCCGGATGCGCTTGGACATCTTCTCCAGCGCCGCATCGAAGGCGAGGTGCGCGTCACCCCCTACGCCATGCGTGGTGAGCTGCTGGCCCGAGGCCAGCGTGACCGCGCAGTCCACCTTGAAGGCGGTTCCCTCGCGGCTCACGACCACGTCGGCGCCGCCGCCGTCGCGATCGAAATACTTCAGGATGGAGGTGGAGAGTTCGTCCGAGACTCGCGTCCGCAGAGCCTCGCCGACATCGACATGTTTGCCGGTGACTTGGACTTGCATACCGATGACAACGCGCCCGGTCGCGGAAGGTGTCAAGCCGGCGAAATCACCGACCAGACATGCACGAACATCCTGACGATAATGTGAGCGGCGGCGACCAGGACGGAGGCGCTGACGAAGGCGATCAGGTAGCCCAGGAGCGCGATCAGTCCGTCGCGCTGGATGAGCGCGAACGACAGGGCCGAGACCGCCAGGGCGGGCAGCATGTTGCCGCCCGGGATCGGCAGGATCAGCACCAGCGACAGCCCCAGCACCACCACGCCGATCAGCCGCTCGCCCACCGGACCGAAGAGGATGGTGAGCCGCGGCTTCGACACCGCCTCCACCTTGCGCAGCGCGCCCACCAGCCGGGGCAGCCCCTTCTTCAGGTCGGCGGTCGAGACCGTGCGGTTCCTGATCCCGCTGGGCAGCCACGGCGCCGCCGCGCCGATGATCAGTTGCGGCGCCAGCAGCACCAGCGGAAGGCCGAAGATCGTCGTGGCGCCCGGCGGCAGCGGCAGGATGCACGCCAGCCCGAACACGAACAGCAGGGCCCCGATCGCGCGGCCGCCGAAGAGCTGGGTCAGTTCCGCCACCGAGATCCGCTCGCCCTCGTGATAGGCGACGTCCGCCAGGACGGCGGACAGGGGACGCTGGTTCTCAGGCGACTCGGGCATGGACGTTCCATCTGGCGGTTCTGTGAAGCTGCGCCAAGTGGCGGAACGCGTTTTATGACGGTGAAGGTTCCCGGAGGCCGCCGCCGGGGCTTCCCCTCCCTAGGGGCAGGTTCGCTACCGCTGGGGCCATGAACGCCCTCAGCCCGACCCTGGAGCTCCTGCGCGTCGCGAGCGGCGACGTCGAGATCGCCGCCGACGTCGCCGGCGCGGCCGACGGCGCCCCGGTGATCCTGCTGCACGGCGGCGGGCAGACCCGTGGGGCCTGGGGCGGCGCGCTGGCCGAGGGGGCCCGGCGCGGCTTCCGGATGATCAGCGCCGACCTGCGCGGACACGGCGAGAGCGGCTGGTCGCCCGGCGCCGACTACGGCATGGCCGCCCACGCCGGCGACATCCGCGCCCTCGCCGACGCCCTGGACGCGCCGCCGTTCCTGGTCGGCGCCTCGCTGGGCGGCATGGCCAGCCTCAGCTACGCCGCGCTCGGCCACCCGCTGGCGGGGCTCGTGATGGTCGACATCGCGCCCACCGTGAACACGGCCGGCACGGACAAGATCCTGGCCTTCATGCACAGCGCCCCGGACGGCTTCGCCAGCGTCGACGAGGCCGCCGACGCGGTCGCCGCCTACCTGCCGCACCGCAAGCGCCCGAAGGACACCTCGGGCCTCCTGCGCAATCTCCGCCTCCGCGACGGCCGCTACTACTGGCACTGGGACCCGCGCATGTTCGGCGAGCGGGACCGTCCGCGGCGCGACACCGAGGGCCTGCGCGACGCCGCCCGCGGGCTGCGGGCGCCCACCCTGCTGGTCCGCGGACGCCTCTCCGACGTGCTCTCGCAGGAGGGCGTGGACGACTTCCTGCAACTCGTGCCGCACGCCGAGTTCGCCGACATCGCCGACGCCGACCACATGGTCGCGGGCGACCGCAACGACGCGTTCAACGACGCCGTCTTCGCCTTCCTCGACCGTCACGCCGGGCGGTAGTCACATCAAATTCCCGCTCATCCCGGCATTCGCCAGGCATTCGCCGGGATGAGCGGCATGAGATTGTGCGGTCATCCGCACAGTCTGTGCGCCGACGCTCAGCTAGTCGCACAACGGGCGCGCGACTAGATCGTCGCCCGTCCGGATGGCCCGGACCGGAGACCCGACATGGCCCAGGCCAACAAGATCGCCCTCGTCACCGGCGGCAACCGCGGCCTCGGCAAGGACATGGCCCTGTCGCTGGCCCGCATGGGCACCGACGTCGTGCTGACGTTCAATTCCAACGCCGCCGAGGCCGACGCGGTCGTGAGCGAGATCCGTGCGCTGGGCGCCCGCGCCGCGGCGCTCCGCTTCGACCTCACCGACATTACGGGCCTCGACGGCTTCGTGACCCAGGCGCAGGCGACGATCGCCGAGGCCTTCGACGGCGCCGAGCGCCTCGATTTCCTGGTCAACAACGCCGGCATCGGCCGCGGCATCCCGCTCGACGCGGTGACCGAGGCCGACTTCGACACCTTCGCGAACGTCCACTTCAAGGGCGTCTTCTTCCTGACCCAGAAGGTGCTGCGGATGATGAACGACGGCGGCGGCGTGGTGTTCGTGACCGCCGCGGCCGACCGCTACAACGTCCCCAACTACGGCCTCTACGCCTCGTGCAAGGGCGCCATCGAGGTGTTCTCGCGCTACGTCGCCAAGGAGTACGGCCCGCGCGGCATCCGCTCGAACAGCGTCGCCCCCGGCGGCGTCGCCACCGACTTCAACGGCGGCTTCATCCGCGACAACCCAGGCGTCCAGCAGATGGTGATCTCCCAGACCCCGATGGGCCGCCTCGCCGACGCCCACGACATCGGCGGGGTCGTCGCTCTGCTCTGCAGCGACGACGCCCGCTGGCTCACCGGTCAGCGCCTGGAGGCGACCGGCGGCTTCAACCTCTAGCTTCGAACTAGGCCGCGACGAGGCGGCGACGCCGAAGGGCCGCGCCCGCCGCGCCGAAGCCCAGGATCATCAGCGCCCAGGCGCCCGGCTCGGGGACCGCCGTCGAGACGCCCCCGTCGATCGAGATGTCGTCGAACAGCATGAAGCTGTTGCCGCTGAACGTGACCCGATCCACCGAGGCGAAGTTCGCCGCAGCGAAGGTCCAGTTGTTGCTGAAGCTCAGATTGGCGCTGCCGACGACGTCGTTGCCGAGGTAGCCGGTCACCGAGCCCTCGAAGGTGTCGTTGACGCCCCAGTTGCGGAACCAGAAGCTGGTGAGCGTGAAGGTCCCGCCGCCCACCTTGATGAGATCGATCGGGCCGGTGTAGTCGTTCAGCACCGCGAACTGGCCGCTGTGGCCCGTGCCGTGGACGTAGTAGTCGACGTCCACGACGTCGCTGTTGTCGCTGAAGTCGTACCCCTGCGTCTGGAACCCCTGCTGCGTGTAGTAGGGGAACACCGAGTTCTCGACGCCGACCTCCTCGAAATCGATGAGCACCGCGTCGGCCGCGGCCGGCGTGGCGACGAGGGTCGTGGCGCAGAGCGCGCCGAAGGTCCAGGCGGCGACGCCGCGGGCGGAAAAGGTCATTGCAAGCATCCCCAGCAGAGCTTTCGGCGCACCGTCGCCGAACGTCGATCGTAGAACAACGCCAGACTCCTGGCGCGTGAGCGCCCTCAACGCACACGCGCAGGCCTCTCTCCATGATCCTGGTCCCGGCGGCCGGGCCCCTCATCCCCCGATCGGGGGCCGCCGCGCCGGGAACAGCTTCCTGCGGTAGGCCTCGCCGCCGTAGAGGGCGAGCGCCGCCAAACTGAGGCCGCCCACGATGATCAGTGCCTTCCAGACCGGCCCGCCGTAGCGCGCCGTGTGCACGGGCCAGGCCGAGTTGTAGACCCGCGCGCCCGTGTTCTGCGCCATGGCGTCATAGGCCGAGACGATCCGACCGTCGGCAGGATCGAAGAAGACCGTCGTGCGCCCGTTGGTGTGCCACTCGCCGGCCTGGCGCATGCGGAACGAGGCGGCCTGTCCAGGCTTGCGCGCCGGGATCGCCATGCGGACCACCGCGCCCGGGAACCGCGCCTGGGCCTGCGCCAACGCCGCCGGCCAGTTCGTGGCGCCCGACGCGGCCACCGCCACCTTCGGCCCTTTCGGCGCCGGCGCCTGGAAAAGCGGCCGCGAGAGGTCCGGCAGCGCCATCGTCGCCCCGGTCAGCGTGCTCACGAACACCATCGGCGCCGCCATCACCGCCAGGTCCCGGTGCGCCGCGAGCCACCCGGCCCGGCCCTTCCGCTTCGGGACCACGGCCGCCGTGAAACTCCGCCGCGCCGGCCACCATAGGATGAGCCCGCTCACCGCCATCAGCGCCGTCGCGAGCCCGACGCCGCCCACCACCAGCTCACCCGTGTCGCCGCTCAGCAGCTGGTGATGCAGGTCGAACACCCACTCGATCGCCCAGTCCGCCTGCGTGAACTCGCGCACCACGCCCGCCCGGTGATCCACCCACGCGTGATGGCCGTCGGCCAGCCGCACTTCGCTCCAGGCCGCGTCGGGCGAGGCGAAGACGATCGACGAGATCGTCCCGGTCCCGAACCGGGCCTCCGACAGTGCGATGATCCCGGCCAGCTCCGCCGGC
>NZ_JAEUMO010000015.1 GCF_016793285.1 Phenylobacterium sp. | reverse complement strand
GGCGACGTCGGCCGGCACCTCCTCGTCGGGGAAGTCGACGGCGGCTTCCAGCATGGCCAGCGCTTCCAGCAGCGCCTCGCTCCAGCGCGCCTGGACGTCGGAGAGCCGCCCGCCCAGTTGCTCGAGGGCCTGCCGCCGCTGGGCCTCGGTCTCGGCCTCGACGAGGTCGGCGACGCCTTCGGCCTGGGCGAGGTCCAGTTTGCCGTGCTCGAAGGCGCGGCGGGTGAACTCGCCGGGCTCGGCGAGGCGCAGGTCCAGCTCGGCCAGGGCGGCGATCAGGGCGCCCATCACCGCGGGACCGCCGTGAATCTGCAACTCGGCGACGTCCTCGCCGGTGTAGCTGTTGGGGGCCTGGAAATAGAGGACCAGCGCCTGGTCGATCAGTTCGCCGTCCTGATCGCGCAGGGCCTTCAACGTCGCCACGCGCGCGTCGGGCACGCTGCCCGTCAGCTCGCGGAGCGCCGAGCGCACGGCGGGGCCCGACAGGCGCACGACTGCGACGGCCGCGCGACCCGCAGCCGTGGCCGGCGCGTAGATGGTGTCGGTCATTTCCGGGTCGTGGCGGCGTCCATGAACCTACGGAACTGCTCCTGGGCGCCGGTCCCGAAGCTCATCCAGTTCTTCATGAACTCCTCGGGATTGAGCATGTTGATGTTGGCGTCGATCCGTTTGCTCATCTCGGACACCAGGTGCTCGTTCAACGCGCTCACGTCCGGCAGGCCGAGGAAGCGGCGGGCCTCTTCCGGCGAGCAGTCCACTTCGATGGTCATCTTCATCGTGTCTGGCCTTCCCTATGGTCGGCGGAATATGGCTGCGACCGGCCCCGGTGCGCTAGTAGGCCAGGGCGGCTTTCAACGCGAGGACGGGACATGGGCGAACGCATCACCATTTCGACGCCGGACGGCGGGTTTTCCGCCTATGTGGCGCGCCCCGAGGCCGAGACCGCGCCCGCCGTGGTGGTGATCCAGGAGATCTTCGGGGTGAACCAGGTGATGCGCGACATCACCGACGGGCTGGCGGCCCAGGGCTACCTGGCGATCTGCCCCGACCTCTTCTGGCGGATCGAGCCCGACATCGACATCACCGACAAGTCCAAGGTCGAGTGGGACAAGGCGTTCGCGCTCTTCAACGCCTTCGACGTGGACCTGGGCGTGAAGGACATCCAGGCGACGATCACCAGGATCCGCGCCGACGCGCAGAGCAACGACAAGGTGGGCTGCGTCGGCTTCTGCCTGGGCGGCCGTCTGGCCTTCCTGGCCGCCACCCGCACCGACGTCGACGCGGCGGTGGGCTACTACGGCGTCGGCATCGAAGGCGTCGTCGGCGAGGCCGAGAAGCTGACCCGGCCGCTGATGCTGCACATCGCCGAGGAGGACGGCTTCGTGCCGCCGACCGCGCAGGCGATCATCAAGCAGGCGCTGAAGGACCACCCCAACGTGGAGATCCACAGCTACCCCGGCCGTGACCACGCCTTCGCGCGCGCGGGCGGCGAGCACTACCACGAAGGCGACGCCAGGCTGGCCGGCGGCCGCACCCTGCAATTCTTCGAAAGGACGATCGGCTGATGCGCGCGGTTCAATTCACCCGGACCGGCGGTCCCGAGGTGCTCGAGGTCGTCGACGTCCCCCTCCCGGAGCCCAGGCCGGGCCAAGCGCGGGTGCGCCACGAGGCGACCGGCATCAACTTCATCGACACCTACCACCGCACGGGCCTCTACCCCGTGAAACTGCCCTGCATCCCGGGCGGCGAGGCGGCGGGCGTGGTGGACGCCGTCGGCGAGGGCGTGACGGCCGTGAAGATCGGCGACCGGGTCGCCTATTCCGGCGGCTTCGGCGCCTATGCCGAGGCCAACTGTGTCCAAGACGACCGCCTGGTGAAGCTGCCCGAAGGGATCGACGCGCGCACGGCTGCGGCGATCCTGCTGAAGGGTATGACCACCGAGGCCTTCGTCTGCCGGACCTATCCGGTGAGGGCCGGCGAGACGGTGCTGGTGCATGCGGCCGTGGGCGGCGTGGGCCAGATCATGACCCAGTGGCTGAAGGCGATCGGCGCCGAGGTGATCGCCACCGTCGGCTCGGACGAGAAGGCCGCCAGGGCCCGCGCCCTGGGCGCCGACCACGTGATCCTCTACCGCGAGCAGGATGTAGCCGCCGAAGTGAAGCGGATCACCGGCGGCAAGGGCGTGCCGGTGGCCTACGACTCGGTCGGCAAGGACACCTTCGAGGGCACGCTGGGCAGCCTGGCGCGCCGGGGGCTGTTCGTGAGCTTCGGCAACGCTTCGGGGCCGGTGGCGCCCTTCGCCCCCGGTCGTCTCGCCGCGGGCGGCTCGCTCTACCTGACGCGCCCGACGTTGTTCGACTACGTCGTGACGGCGGAGGAGCTGGCCGCCAGCGCCGCAGCGGTGTTCGAGATGGTCCTGTCGGGAAAGATCCGGATCGAGATCGGCCAGACGTTTCCCCTCGCCGACGCCCGCAAGGCGCACGAGGCCCTGGAAGGCCGCGCCACGGTCGGCGCGAGCCTGCTGTTGCCCTGACCTCGTCGCCTGACATCCCGGGATGGGATGACAACCGGGGTGGGACGACCATGACGGGCCGGCCCCGTTTCACGTGAAACAGCGCTGCTCCGGTTGTCGACGCCCGGCCTCCGGCGTGACTATCTCTCCCGGTGGCGGAGGGTGGCGCATGAGGATGTCCCGGCGGGCGGTGGGTGCGGGCATGCTGGCGGCGGTGGCTGCGCCCGGCGCGAGGGCGCAGCCGGCGTGGGTCGCCCCCGACAACGGGGCGATCGACCGGATCCTGGCGGAGCGGATCGACACGCTGCGACAGGGCGTCGGCATCGTCGTCGGCGTGATCGACGCGAAGGGTCGGCGGGTGGTCAGCCACGGAGTCGCGGCGCGGGCGCCCCATTCGCGGCCGCTGGACGGCGGCACGGTCTTCGAGATCGGATCGATGACCAAGGTGTTCACTTCGCTGCTCCTGGCCGACGCGGTGCGGCGGGGCGAGGTTCGCCTCGACGATCCGGTCGCGAAGTACGCGCCCGCCGGGGCCCGCATGCCCGAACGGGGCGGAAGACAGATCACCCTGATCGACCTGGCGACCCACACCTCGGGCCTGCCGCGCATGCCGGACAACTTCAAGCCGGCGAACCCCGAGAACCCCTATGCCGACTACGATGCGGCCAAGCTCTACGCCTATCTAAGCGGCTACGCCCTCACCCGGGACATCGGGGCGCAGTACGAATACTCGAACCTGGGCGCGGGCCTGCTCGGCGACGTCCTCGCCCGCGAGGCGGGTATGACCTATGAGGCGCTGTTGCGCCGGCGCATCCTCGAGCCGCTGAAGATGCGCGACACGACCATCGCGCTGACTGCGCCGCTGAAGGCGCGGCTGGCGGCCGGCCATACCGCGACGCTGGCGCCCGCGGCCAACTGGGACCTCGACGCTCTGGCCGGCGCCGGCGCGATCCGCTCCACCGCGGACGACCTGCTGACGTTCCTGGCTGCGGAGTTGCGCTACGCCCCCTCCCCGCTCGCCGGCGCCATGGCCGACCAGCTCGTCCCGCGCCGCAAGGGTCCGGCGCCGGTGGACATGGCGCTGGGCTGGCACGTCTCGAGCGGCGAGGTCTACTGGCACAACGGCGGCACCGGCGGCTATCGCAGCTTCTTCGGCTTCGACCCGAAGTCGCGCATCGGGGTCGTGGTCCTGACCAACGCCGCTACCGTGGCCGGCGGGGACGACATCGGCTTCCACATCCTGGCCGGACGGCCGCTCTCGAAGCTGCAGCCGGCGCCGCCGCCGCGGGTGGCGATCGCCCTGCCCTCGGCGGCCATTGCGCCGTTCGTCGGGGTCTACCACCTCGCGTCCGCGATGAAGATGGAGGTGTCGCAGGAGGGCGCCCGGCTGTTCGCGCAGCTCACCGGCCAGGCCCGCTACGAGATCTTCCCGGAGGGCCCGAACGACTTCTTCTGGAAGGTGGTCGACGCCCAGGTGACGTTCGAGCGCGACCCGGCGGGCGGGCCGGTCACGCGCGCCGTGGTCCACCAGATGGGGCGCGATACGACCTGGACGCGGGCCAACCCGTAGGGCCAAGCCTGTTTCACGTGAAACATCGAAGCGCAGGTATGGCCGGGCGCTACCGCGGGTAAACTGCTGGGGTCGGACCGACGCGCCCGGAGCGCTGCGGGCCTCGTCCCAGGCGCGCGGAGACGCATCCGCATGCGCCGCCCGCTCCGAAATTCGCCATATGGCCAATTTCGAAATCAGGCGTTGTTTTCGTTAGGGTTTTTCTGCCCGTTCCGAACGGTGTTCGGTGGCGCAACGCGGCACGGGCGCCGCGCCTTCCCACCGAAGCGCCGCGCCTGGGTCCCGGCCTCGGGTCTGCGCCCAGACCGGGACGACAGCTCTTACGTGTTCATCGACTGGAAGAAGTCGTCGTTGTTCTTCGACTGCCGCAGCTTGTCGAGCAGGAACTCGATCGCGTCCTGGGCCCCCATCGGGTTCAGGATGCGGCGCAGGATGTAGGTTTTCTGCAGGTTGGCCTTGTCGGTGATGAGCTCTTCCTTGCGGGTGCCGGACTTGAGCACGTCGATCGCCGGATAGATGCGCTTGTCGGCGACCTTGCGGTCGAGGACGATTTCCGAGTTACCGGTGCCCTTGAACTCTTCGAAGATGACTTCGTCCATCCGGCTGCCGGTGTCGATCAGGGCCGTGGCGATGATCGTGAGCGAGCCGCCCTCCTCGATGTTCCGCGCGGCGCCGAAGAAGCGCTTGGGGCGCTGCAGGGCGTTGGCGTCGACGCCGCCGGTCAGGACCTTGCCCGACGACGGGACCACGGTGTTGTAGGCGCGGCCAAGGCGGGTGACCGAGTCCAGCAGGATCACCACGTCGCGCTTGTGCTCGACCAGGCGCTTGGCCTTCTCGATCACCATCTCCGCCACCTGAACGTGGCGGGTCGCCGGCTCGTCGAAGGTGGAGGAGATGACCTCGCCCTTCACCGTGCGCTGCATGTCGGTGACTTCCTCCGGGCGCTCGTCGATCAGCAGGACGATCAGGTAGCACTCGGGGTGGTTGGTCTCGATCGACTTGGCGATGTTCTGCAGCATCACCGTCTTGCCGACCCGCGGCGGCGCGGTGATCAGGCAGCGCTGGCCCTTGCCCAAGGGCGCGACGATGTCGATGACGCGGCCCGAGCGGTCCTTCAGCGTGGGATCCTGGATCTCCATCGTCAGGCGCTGGTCGGGGTAGAGCGGCGTCAGGTTGTCGAACATCACCTTGTGGCGGACGTTCTCGGGCGCCTCGAAGTTGATCTGACGCACGTTGACGAGGGCGAAGTAGCGTTCCCCTTCGCGCGGCGCGCGCACGGCGCCCACCACGGTGTCGCCGGTGCGCAGGCCGAACTTCCGGATCTGCGAGGGCGAGACGTAGACGTCGTCGGGGCCCGGCAGGTAGTTGGCTTCCGGCGAGCGCAGGAAGCCGAAGCCGTCCTGCACAACTTCCAGCGTGCCCGAGCCCTCGATCTCGACGCCCTCTTCGGCCAGCGTCTTGAGGATCGCGAACATCATGTCCTGCTTGCGCATGGAGTTCGCGGATTCGACTTCGAGCTGTTCGGCGAGCGCCAGCAGGTCGGCGGGCGACTTGTCCTTGAGCTCCTGCAGGCTCATGCGCGTCAGGCCCATGGCGGCGATGGCCTTGGAGGCCTGGCTGGGCTCTTCCGGTTCGTCGTCTTCGGCTTCGGCCTCGGCGGCGACGTCCGCGCCTTCGGCTTCCGCGGCGGTGTCCTCGGCTTCGGCGACGACGGTGTCGACGTCGTTCTCGTCAGCCGGGATGTTGTCCTGGGTTTCGTCAGTCATCTGAATTCACTTTGCAATCTCGCGCCCCAGGACGGAGTCCCGGTGCGGTCTGGTCGTGGTGTGGGCGCCGTTCAGCGCCGTTGTTCTCGTCTCGTGGGAACCGGCGGGTCCGGGCGACCGACGTCTTGGAATCGGAGGCAGCGGGGCCGGTGAAAGGCGGGGCGCGCCGGAGGCCGACGCGTATCCGAGGGGAACCATGTCCGCGCCTCAGGGTCAAGACGTGGGGTTGGCGCGGGAGGTTTCAAGAGCCCCAGTCAGCGCTGCCCGAATTGCAAGGTCACCGCCAGCACTGCGACGATGGCCAGCAGGAAGGGGATCTCGTTGGTGGCGCGCCAGAACTTCGCGCTCCGGGGCCGCTGGCCGGCGGCGATCTTGCGGCGCGCGCCCGCCAGGAAGCCGTGCCAGCCCGAAAGCGCGATCACCACGGAAAGCTTCACGATCATCCACGGCTGGGCGAGGAAGCCCCAGCCTTCCTGGGCGGCGTAGACGTGCCAGAGGATCAGGGTGACGCCGAGTATCCAGGTCAGCACCATCGCCGGGTTGATGATGATGCGCAGCAGCTTCGCCTCCCACACCTTGAAGTGGGCGTCGAATTCGCTGCCGGGCGGGGCGGTCTCGGTGTGGTACGCGAAGAGGCGCGGCAGGTACATCATGCCGCTCATCCAGGCGATCACCGCGATGATGTGCAGGCCGCGCAGCAGATCGTAGCTGAGGACGTCCGGCCAACCCATCTCACGCGCGCTCCTGTTCCCGGCACGCACACTTGGCATGACCCGCCGGGCAGAGCCAGGGCCCGTAGGGGTTGGCGCCGGCGCGGCCGAGCGCATCGGTGACCGCAGCGGCCAGGGCGTCGATGAAGCTGGTCGCCACGCCCGGCGTGCGGGCGCGCAGGTACGGCGTGACGCCCAGGCGCTTCGCGGCCGCGGCGTACTCGTGGTCCAGCTCGACCAGGGTCTCGACGTGTTCCGACACGAAGGCGATGGGAGAGACCAGCACGCCTTTGTCGTCCAGGGCCGCCCTGTGGATCGCCTCATCGATCGACGGGCCCAGCCAGACGAGGCGGCCGACGCGGCTCTGGTAGCAGACCTGCCAGTCCGCCAGCTCGGGCAGTCGCGCCGCGATGGCCGCGGCGGTGGCCTCGATCTGCGCCTGATAGGGGTCGCCGGCGTCCACGACGCGCTGGGGCAGGCCGTGGGCGGAGAACAGCAGGCGCAAGCCCGCCGGACGGCCGGCGCGCTCGTAGACGCGGCGGATCTCCGCGGCGTGGGCTTCGATCAGGCCGTCCGCGGTGGGGTAGCAGCCGACGGCGCGGACCCGGCCTGGGCCCTTGTAGACGCCGGCCCATTGCTTCAGCGACGAGCCGGTGGTCGTGGTCGAGTACTGCGGATAGAGCGGCAGCAGCACGATCTCGTCAGGCTCGAACGCGGCGACCTCACGCGCCGTCTCGGCGGCGAAGGGCTTCCAGTAGCGCATGGCGACGAAGACGCGGGCGTCGTGGCCGGCCGCCCGCAGCTTCGTCTCCAGGGCCTCGGCCTGGGCCTTCGTCTCGGGCAGCAGGGGCGATCCGCCGCCCATGATCGCGTAGTTCGCCTGGGCGGTCTTCGTGCGTCCGACCGCGATGGCGGCCGCCAGTGGGTAGCGGGCGATGGCCGGGAGCTGGATGATCGCCGGATCGCGGAAGAGGTTGAAGAGGAACGGCCGCACGGCCGCGGGGCCATCGGGGCCTCCGAGGTTGAAGAGGACGACCGCGAGCTTCGTCACTCTGCCGCCAGCGCCTTCGCGGGCTTGCCGGTGACGCGTTCGACCACGCGGGCGATGTGGCTGATCGGCGTCGTGGGCATGACGCCGTGGCCGAGGTTGAAGATGTAGGGCCCGCCCGACCACTGCTCGAGGAGCTGTTCGACGCGGGCGTCCAGCGCGGGGCCGCCCGTGGCCAGCAGCAGGTTGTCGAGGGCGCCCTGGATCGCCTGGCCGCCCTGCTGGATCTGGCGGCCCATCGCCGCCGAGGCTTGGGTGTCGAGGGCGACGGCGTTCACCGGGACCTTCGCCGCATAGTTCGCGACCAGCGCGCCGCAGCCGCGCGGGAAGCCGATGAAGGGGGCGTCGACACCGGCGGCACGGACCTTCTCGACGATGCGCTGATGCGGGCCGATGACGATCCGCTCGAAGACGTCCTCGGGCAGGTTCTCGGCCCAGCTCTCGAACAGCTTCAGCACCTGGGCGCCCGAACGCGCCTGCATGACCAGATAGCGGGCGGTGGCGTCGACCAGCACGTCCAGCAGGGCGTCCAGCGCCTCCGGGTGCTGGTAGGCGTAGGTCCGCGCCGCCTCGCGCTGGGAGCCGCGGCCTTCCAGCATGTAGGTGGCCACCGTCCAGGGCGCGCCGGCGAACCCGATCAGAGCGCGTTCCGGCTCCAGTTCGGCGCGGACGCGGGCCAGGGTCTCGCCGACGTTCGCCAGCCTGGCGGTCGAGCCCTCGACGGCGTCGCGGAGCTGCCCGATCGACGGCAATGGGCCCAGGCGGGGCCCCTCGCCCGCCTCGAACCAGACGTCCTGGCCCAGCGCCAGCGGGATCACCAGGATGTCGGAAAACACGATCGCCGCATCCATGGGGAAGCGGCGCATGGGTTGCAGCGTGACCTCGGCCGCCATCTCGGGATTGAAGGCCAGATCCATGAAGTCCTTCGCCCGGGCCCGCAGCTCCAGATACTCCGGCAGCGACCGGCCGGCCTGGCGCATGAACCACACGGGCGGCCGCTCCAGGGTCTCGCCGGCCAGGACACGCAGAAGGCGGGGTGTCTCGCTCATGGGAGCCTTAAAGCCTGCCCGGCGCCCGGGCTCAAGCTCTCCCCTGCCCGGCCTTCCTCCCTTCAAAAGGAAAGAGTCTTGAAGTTGGTTGGAGAAGGAGAGGTTGGCCCGGTGGGCCGCGTGGAAAACCTTGATGATCCTTTGACAATCCTCCGGCTGTCCCCGGCTTGTCCCAAGGCCGCGCGGTTCATGCACAGACCCTGTGAGTTCCGGGGAAAGCCGCCAGCCGCCTCTGACAGCCCTTAAGGATTCGTTAAGACCTGCGGGGAGAACGCGGGGCGCCGAGGCGGAAACACAGGTCCGCGGGCGCCGGTGGGGGGGAACGGCGCCCAGCCCGCCGGGCCTGAGGATTAACAGATCGTAAACGGGCCGATCGCTCCACGCGATCCACCGGGACGGCCGGGGCGGGTTTCCGCGACGGCCTCTATCCCCAACGGCGTCCAGCTTCGCTAAGACTGAATCCACAGGATCCGTCCCCAGGATTCCGGCCCAGGGATTTTCGCCGCCCGATGACCGCCCAGCCCCGCCTCGCCACGTACTTCCATATCCATCTGGTGTCGGATTCGACCGGTGAGACGCTGAACGCCATGGCGCGCGCGGTGTGTGCGCGCTTCGAGAACGTGCTGCCGATCGAGCACATTTACGCCCTGGTGCGCTCGCAGCGGCAGCTCGACCGGGCCCTGGACGACATCGAGGAGTCGCCGGGCATCGTCCTGCACACCATCGTCGACGACAAGCTGCGTGCGGCGCTGGAGGAAGGCTGCCGCCGGCTCGACATGCCCTGCCTGCCGGCGTTGGACCCGCTGGTCTCGGCGATGCAGCGCTACCTGGGCGCCGCGACGACCAGCCGCGTGGGGGCGCACCTGCGTCTCGACAACGACTACTTCAACCGCATGGACGCCCTGAACTACGCCATCGGCCACGACGACGGACAGGGCGGGCAGGATCTCGATCAGGCCGACGTGGTGCTGCTGGGCGTGTCGCGCACCTCCAAGACGCCGACCTGCATCTACCTGGCGCATCGGGGCGTGCGCGCCGCCAACGTGCCGCTGGTCCCCACCCGGCCGCCGCCCGAGAAGCTGTTCCAGCTCAAGAACGCCCTCATCGTGGGGCTGCTGATCTCGCCCGACCGGCTCATCCAGATCCGCCGCAACCGCCTGCTGAGCCTCAAGGAGACGCGGGACACCAGCTATACCGACCAGGAGGCCGTGCGCGAGGAGATCATCGCGGCGCGCCGGCTCTACGAACGCCAGGGTTGGCCGACCATCGACGTCACGCGGCGCTCGGTCGAGGAGACCGCCGCGGCGGTGCTGAACCTGCTGTCGCGCGGCCACGGCCAGGTCGAGGTGCTGGGATGATCGTGCTGGCGTCGAAAAGCGCCGCGCGCCGCGCCGTGCTGGACGGGGCGGGCGTCACCTACGAGGCGACCGTGGCCGGCGTCGACGAGGACGCCGTGAAGGCCTCGCTGCTCGCCGAGGGCCAGGGCCCGCGCGACGTGGCCGATGCGTTGGCCGAGCTGAAGGCGATCCGGGTTTCGCGGGGGCGGTCCGATCTCGTGATCGGCGCAGACCAGACGCTGGACCTGGACGGACGGCTCTACGACAAGGTCGACACCGTCGCGGCGGCCCGTGACCGCCTGCTCGAGCTCCGCGGCAGGACACACAAGCTGCACTCGGCCGTCGTGGTGGCAAAGGCGGGCGCGCCGATCTGGCGCGAGGTGGTCACGGCGAAACTCACCATGCGCGACTTCTCCGACGACTTCCTGGAGCACTACCTCGCAGACGAAGGCGAGCGCGCCTTGGGGTCGGTGGGGTGCTATCGGCTGGAGGGGCCCGGCGCCCAGCTCTTCGCGAAGATCGAGGGCGACTACTTCGCGATCCTGGGCCTGCCGCTGCTGGGCCTGCTCGACCTCCTCCGCCGCCACGGCGCGCTGACGCCATGACCGGGCGCAGGATCACCGGCCGGACGGTCGTCGCGGGGGTAGTGGGCCATCCCGTCGCCCAGTCGATGTCGCCGATCCTGCACAACGCCTGGCTGGCGGCGGCGGGGATCGACGGCGTCTACGTGCCGTTCGCGCCCGACGCCCACGGCTTCAGGCGCCTGGCGGAGGGGTTCCGGGGCGGCGCGGTGCGCGGGGTCAATGTGACGATCCCGTTCAAGGCCGACGCGCTGGCGGCGGCCGACAAGGCCAGCGAGGCCGCGCGGCTGGCTGGGGCGGCCAACCTGCTGCTGTTCGAACCCGACGGCCGGATCCTCGCCGACAACACCGACGGCTTCGGCATGCTGCGCGCCTTCGCGGTCCAGGCGCCGAAGTGGGATGCGGCGCTGGGGCCGGTGACGGTGCTGGGCGCGGGGGGCGCCGCGCGCGGCGCGGTCGCGGCGTTGCTGCTGGCCGGCACGCCGAAGGTGTTCGTCGTCAACCGCACGGTCGAGAAGGCCGAGGCGATGGCCGCAGCGCTGGGGCAGAAGGTCTCGCCCCTGCCCCTGAACCACGCCGTCGGCGCGCTCGGCCTCTCGACGGCGGTGATCAACGCGACCTCCGCGGGGATGGGCGGCGCGCCGTCGCTGGACGTGCCGCTCGATGCGACCCAGCCTGCCTGTGTGGTGATGGACATGGTCTACAAGCCGTTGGTCACCCCGTTCCTGCAGCAGGCTCAGGACCTGGGGCGGACCACGGTCGACGGGCTGGAGATGCTGGTGCGCCAGGCGGAGCCGTCGTTCGAGGCCTTCTACGGCGAGTACCCTCCGGCGGAGGTCGACGTCCGCGAACTGGCGCTGGAGCAGTTGAGATGAAGGTGGCCGCTCCATGAAAGTGATCGGGCTGACGGGCTCCATCGGCATGGGCAAGTCGACGACCGCGGCGATGTTCCGCGACGCCGGCATCCCGGTCTACGACGCCGACGCGGCGGTGCATGACCTCTACGACGAGGGCGGCGCGGCGGTGGGGCCGGTGGGCGAAGCCTTTCCCGGCGTGGTGAAGGGCGGCCGGGTCGACCGCGAGGAGCTGCGCCGGCGCGTGCTCGGCCAGCCCGACGAGCTGAAGCGCCTGAACGCCATCGTCCACCCGCTGGTGGGCCGAGACCGGGTGGGCTTCTTCAAGGCCGCCGAGGCGAGCGGCGCCGACATGGTGGTCCTGGACGTGCCGCTGCTCTACGAGACCGGCGGCCACGCCAACGTCGATGCGGTGGTGGTGGTGTCCGCCCCCCCGGAGATGCAGCGCGAACGGGTGCTGGCGCGCCCCGGCATGACCCCGGACCGCCTCGACGCGATCCTGGCGCAACAGCTTGCCGACGCCGAGAAACGCGCCCGGGCGCACTACGTGGTCGACACGGGCCGCGGCCTGGAACACGCCCAGGCCCAGGTCACCGACATCATCGCCAAGCTGCGGACGTAGTCACGCCACCACCCCCGAACCCCCTCCGCCGTTGCCGTCCCGGTTATGCCGCCAGCCAAAGACCGGGATCCCGTGCCGCAGACGGCCGCCGCATGACCAGGGTGGCGCGCATGCGAACAATATGGGAACATCGGCGCTCAGGCGATGGCGGTGAGTTGTGGGTGATTTCAGAGGATTGGGGACATCCCCCCGGCGCCGGTTGCCCGGGCGGGCCGACGCACGGCATGACGGGCGCATGGCGCGTGAGATCGTTCTCGATACCGAGACCACCGGGTTCGACCCGCTGACTGGCGACCGGCTGGTCGAACTGGCGGCGCTGGAGATCGAGCAGTTCGTGCCGACCGGGCGCAGCTTCCACGTCTACATCGACCCCTGCCGCGACATGCCGACCGAGGCCGAGCGCATTCACGGGCTGTCGACGGCGTTCCTGCGCGGCAAGCCGCGGTTCGAGGACGAGACGGTCGTCGACAGGTTCCTGGAGTTCGTCGGCGACGCGCCGATCATCGCCCACAACGCCGCCTTCGACCGCGGCTTCGTGAACTGGGAGCTTTCGCGCTGCGACCGCGCCGAGATCCCGGAGTCGCGCTGGATCGACACGCTGGGCCTGGCCAAGCAGCGCTTCCCGGGCATGCACAACTCGCTGGACGCGCTCTGCAAGCGCTTCAAGATTTCGCTCAGCGAGCGCGAGAAACATGGCGCGCTCATCGACGCCAAGCTGCTGGCCGCCGTCTATCTGGAGCTGAAGGGCGGCCGCGAGCGCAGGCTGGAGCTGACGGCGTCGATGTCGGTCGGCGCCGCCTCTGCGACGGCCCGCGGCGACTACGGCCCGCGTCCGCGCCCCTTCGTGTCGCGCGCGACCGAAGCCGAGCGCGCGATCCACGCCGCCTTCATCCGCGACAAGGTGAA
Organism: Phenylobacterium sp.; assembly: GCF_016793285.1. Lineage (GTDB taxonomy): Bacteria > Pseudomonadota > Alphaproteobacteria > Caulobacterales > Caulobacteraceae > Phenylobacterium. The sequence goes on along the minus strand of NZ_JAEUMO010000015.1, from coordinate 744 downwards.
GGGCGAAGCGCTCTGGGCGCCGTTCGGCCTGGACGGCGCAGGCCGCGAAGCGGCCGCCGAGGAGAAGGCGGCCTAACGCGGGAAAGCAAGCGCAGGCGAAGGCGGCGCGCGGCCCCGGGGCTAGGCGTGGCCGACCTGCGGGTCCTGCTGCGCCTTGCGCGCGGCGTAGACGCCGCCGAAGTCGATCGGATCCAGCAGGAAGGGCGGGAAGCCGCCCTCGGACGTGACCTCGGCGATGATCCGGCGCGCGAACGGGAAGAGGTAGCGTGGGCACTCGATCAGCAGCACCGGCTCCATCTCCTCGGGCTGCACGCCCGAAATCTGGAACACGCCGCCGTACAGCAGCTCGACGTGGAACAGCGGGCCGTCGGTGCGGTTGGCGCGGGCCGAGAGCTTCAGGTCCACCTCGAACAGGCCATCCTCGCGACCGCGGGCGTTCATCTCGACGCCGAGGTCGATCTGCGGCTGGTCCTGGCTGGGGCGCAGCGCGTCGGGCGCGCGCGGGTTTTCCATCGACAGGTCGCGGATGAACTGGGCGAGGATGCGGATGCCGGGCTCGGCGGAGCCTTCGGGCGCGGCCGCGCCGGCGTCGATGTCGGTCATGGGAAGGCGGAAATCTCTCTGGTTCGCGGCGGAACGCGCGCGGGTTCGGGGCACGCGGCTATCATGGGGTCGACGGGGATGCAACGTCGCCCCTGACGCGGACGTTCCGTCGGACTATATAGCTATGATCGGGCGTATGAG
>NZ_JAEUMO010000252.1 GCF_016793285.1 Phenylobacterium sp. | reverse complement strand
GCGCGCTCTAGGCTGGCCGGCGCGCCCGCATCGCCTGGGCGATGGTGCCGTCGTCCAGCCAGTCGAGTTCGCCGCCCACCGGCACGCCGCGGGCCAGCATGGTGACGCTGACGTCGGCGCCCGCGAGCCGTTCGGCCAGGTAGTGGGCGGTGGTCTGGCCGTCCACGGTGGCCGGCAGCGCGAGGATCACCTCGCGCACTTCCGGCGCCGTCGCCCGGGTCACCAGGGGGCCGATCTTCAGCGCCTCGGGGCCGACGCCGTCGAGCGCCGACAGCAGCCCCCCGAGGACGTGGTAGCGGCCCCGGAACGCGCCCGCCCGCTCCATCGCCCAGAGCGCGCCGACCTCCTCCACCACGCAGATCAGCGCCCCGTCGCGCACGCCGTCGCCGCAGATCGCGCAGGGATCCTGCGTGTCGAGCGCCCCGCACACCTGGCAGGTCCTCACGCGCCGCGCCGCCTCGCCCATCGCGTCCGTCAGCGGCAGCAGGAGTTGGTCGCGGCGCTTGAGCAGCGCCAGCGCCGCGCGCCGGGCCGACCGCGGCCCCAGCCCCGGCAGCTTGGCGAGCAGCCCGATCAGCCGCTCGATCTCGGGTCCGGCGGAGGCGGCCAACTCAGAACTTCGGCATGCCGGGGATGTTCATGCCCGCCAGCGGCCCGGCCGCCTCGCGCATCAGCTCGGCCTGGGCGGCGTCCAGCTTGCGCTTGGCGTCCGCGTGGGCGGCCACCATCAGGTCGGCCACCACCTCGCCCTCGCCGGGCGCCATCAGGCTCTCGTCCAGCTCCACGCGCGCCAGCTCGCCCGCGCCCTTCAGCACAAGCTTCACCATCCCGCCGCCGGACGTGCCCTCCACCTCCAGCGCGGCGATCTTCTCCTGGGCGTCGGCCATGCGCTGCTGCATCGCCTGCGCCTGCTTCATCAGGGAGTTCAGGTCTTTCATCACATCCACTCATCGCGCCGCAGGCGCTTTCGAAGGAAAACCGCGGAATGACACGGAATCCCCGCCGCCCTTCCGCGTCGTTCCGCGTTTTCCGCGGTTCGATTCAAGCGGCTTCGCCGCGTCACTCGTCGTCGCCGTCTTCGTCCGGCGGTGCGGCTTCCGTCGGCGCGGCGGCCTCTGCGGCGGTCTCCAGGTTGCGCACGCCGACGATCTCCGCGCCCGGAAAGGCCTCCATCACCGAGCGCACGAACGGATCCTCCTCGATCTCGGCCCGCACCTCGCGCTGCTCGCGCTTCTGCTTCTCCCACAGGCTCTCGGCGCCGCCGCCGCCCTGGGTCGACAGCAGCCACCGCTCGCCCGTCCAGTCCTTCAGCCGCGAGACCAGCCGCTGGGCCAGGTCGTTCGGCGCGCCGGGGGCGGGTTCGTACTCGATCGCGCCCGGCCGGAAGCTGATGGGCCGCAGGAACCGCTCCACGTCCATCTTCAGGCGGATGTCGCGCCGCCGGTCGATCAGCGCCAGCAGGTCCTCGAAGGTCTTCAGTTCGGCCACCGGCTCGGTGGAGGGCGCCGACAGCGGCATCGCCTGGCGCGCCACCGCCGAGGCCGCGACCCCGCCCTGCCGCGCCGCCGGACCGCCGCCGGAAGGGGCGCCGCCCCCCGCGGGGCCGGCGCCCTGGGATCCCGCGCCGCCCACCGGCTCGCCGCCCGTCAGCCGCTTCAGCGCCTCCTCCGGCCCCGGCAGGTCGGCCGCGTAGGCCAGGCGGATCAGCGCCATGTCGACCGCGGCGGCCGCGTCGGGCGCGCGGCGCACCTCGTCGTAGGCCTTGAGCAGCAGTTGCCAGATCCGGGCGAGCACGCCCTGCGAGACCGCGGCGCCGACCGCCGCCAGACGCAGCGCCTGTTCCTTCGGCATCACCAGCGCATTCGGGCCGACCGCCTTGGCCACCGACGCGCCGTGCGCGTGGTCCAGCAGGTCCATGACCACCTGGTCGGGGTTCGCGCCATAGCCGTAGAGCTGGCGGAAGGTCTCGATGGCCGCGCCCGCCTCGCCGCGCATCAGTTGCTCGAACAGCCCGATCGTCTGCGCCCGGTCGGCCAGGCCCAGCATGTCGCGGATGGACGCCGCCGTCACCGTCTGCCCCGGCTCGGCCTGCACGATCGCCTGGTCCAGCATCGACTGGCCGTCCCGGACCGAACCCTCGGCCGCCCGTGCAATGAGCATCAGGCCCTCGGCCTCCACGCGCGCGCCCTCGTTCTCGCCGATCATCTCCAGGTTCTTGACCAGCACGTCCGGCTCCACGCGGCGCAGGTCGAAGCGCTGGGTGCGCGACAGGATGGTCACCGGCACCTTGCGGATCTCGGTGGTGGCGAAGATGAACTTGGCGTGGGGCGGCGGCTCCTCGAGCGTCTTCAGGAGCGCGTTGAACGCCCCGGTCGACAGCATGTGGACCTCGTCGATGATGTAGACTTTGTAGCGGGCCTCGACCGGCGCGTAGCGCACGCCCTCCAGCAGGTCGCGGATGTCGCCGACCCCCGTCCGCGAGGCGGCGTCGAGTTCCAGCACGTCCATGTGCCGCCCCTCGATGATCGAGCGGCAGTGGACGCCCTCTTCCCTCAGGTCGAGCGAGGGCTCGTGGATCGCGTCGGTCTCGTAGTTCAGCGCCCGGGCCAGCAGCCGCGCCGTGGTGGTCTTGCCCACCCCGCGGACGCCGGTGAGCATGAAGGCGTGCGCGATCCGGCCGCTGGCGAAGGCGTTGCGCAGCGTGCGCACCATCGCCTCCTGGCCGTAGAGGTCGTCGAACGACCGTGGCCGGTACTTCCGCGCGATGACGGTGTAGGCCGCGCCTTCGTCCTCTGCGGGAGCAGGCTTCGGCGAAGGCGGCGGGGCGCCGAACATGTCGGGCGTGTTCGGATCGCGCTCCGGCGGAGAATCGTCGCGGTCGAAGTCGTCGCCCATGCCGCTATCTAATGGGTCGGGTCTCCGCCGGCCAAGGGATACGCGCCAGAAAATCCGCGCGCTCCCCCGGCCGGTTCAGGATCAGGCGGCGAGGACCCTGCGCCGGCGCCGCAGGCCCGCGCCGGCGGCGCCGAAGCCCACGAGCATCAACGCCCAGGTGGCGGGCTCGGGCACGCCGCCGACCGGCGGATCGCCGCCGCCGGGGCCCGGGTCCGGGTCGCCGCCGCCGGGGCCCGGATCCGGATCGCCCCCGCCCGGCCCCGCGCCGTTGTCGACATAGGTCCTGAAGCCGAAGTCGTTGCCGAGCTGGAACGGATTGGGGTTGCCGGGGAAGAAGTCGTAGGTGGCCGCGCCGCCGCCGGCGTAGGTGATCGCCTGGACATCGTAGCCGGTGCGCCACACCACATTGCCCACGTCGCCGAGCGCCGCGACCTTGAGGACATACTGTTCCCCGGCCGTCACGGCGATGTTCGCCGCGCGGACGCTCATCGAGAGCGCGTTGACCCAGTCGAACCCGTCGAACCCGAAGTCCGGCACGTCGGCCGCCGTGAAGTCCTGCGACACGAGGGTGGCGTAGGATGCGTTCTGCACCTGGAGCCGAAGGCCGGCCGGCGCGCCGAGGAACGTCCAGTTCTCGGCCGCCACGACGACGTGGTCCAGGAACCCGCTGACGCCGACCGTGAAGGTCTGGATGGCGCCCCTGGTTCCCACCTGAAGCCCCGTTCCGCCCGCGAAGTTCGTATGCCCCGTCTCGGGTATCGTGGCCTGGTCGAGAACGACGCCGGCCGCCGCCGGCGAAACGGCGAGCAGAGATGTGGCCGCGCCCAGCGCGGCGAGAAGAATTCTGGTCATGAAACCCCCCGATTGCCCGCGCCGATCTGGCGCCGACAATCGCCCATAGGTCGCCGCAGGCCGAATCCGCAACTCCTCTCGCGCCCCGCGCGAGCGGGTGCGCCTGCGGCGTGCAAGGGCCCCAGCGGAAAGAACCGGACCTCGGCGAAACTTGCCCACCCGCCTGGCCGCGCCCGCGGGGCGGATTATGTCGGCCTGGGCGGACAAATCCGTCGCTCTGGCACGCACGCGCCCAAAGCCTGCGGCTCTGTTTCAATCGCGCCCTGCCGATTGAAACAATCCGGCCCGGCCCGTCCGCCGGCGATCTTGCATCGCTCCTGCCGGCGCCGTCACCCCCGACGGCCGCCCGAACCTCGAAGGGAAGGCAGGTAATCCGAGTGCAAATTTCAAGCTTATCCAGTAGTTACGCAACAAGCGGGGCCGCGCAGGCGCTCCGCTCGCTGCTGCAGTCCACATCGGACACCAGGCAAGATCAGCCGGGTGAGGCGCGGGGCGCGCGCGGCTCGGGCCCGCCGCCGGGCGGTCCGCCGCCGGGGCCGCCCCCGGGCGGCGGCGCGCAATCGTTCGCGTCCGGCACGCTGTCCAGCCTGCTGGGCGTGCAGGAGGACGGCGAGACCGGAAGCGACCCCGCCACCGGCCTCGTGCAATCGCTCGACACCGACGGCGACGGGGTGCTCAGCGCCGAGGAGATCGCGGCCGCTACCGGCTCCGGCGCTGAGGCGCTCGGCGAGGCGATCGGCAAGCTCGACGCCGACGGCGACAGCAAGCTGAGCGCCGACGAGGTCGAAGCCGGCTTCCAGGCCGCGCGGCCCGAAGGCGGCCGACGCGCAGGCGGCCCGCCGCCCGGCGGTCCGCCCGCCAGCTCCGACATCGCCGCGAAGCTGATCGGCGAGGTCGATGCCGACGACGACGGCGGACTGTCGCTGTCCGAGATCGCCAACGCCCTCGGCGAGGAGGCGGACACGCTCTCCAGCGCCTTCGGCGGCCTCGACGCCGACGGCGACGGAACGCTGAACAGCGTCGAGCTGACCAGCGCCCTCGACGCCTTCCGCGCCGCCGGCCGCACCCGCGGCGACGGCGCCCAGGCCTCGCTGAGCGCCTGAGCCCGCAGGCGGCCGGTCCGCGCGGACCGGCCGCCTTGTCGGCTCGCGAGGGTGGCGGGACGCGCGCCAAACGGGCTAGGCAGTAGAAATGCTGCGCCTGTTGATGCTCTCGCTCCTCACGCTCGTCGCCGTCGCCGCCTTCTCGTGGGGCGCCGCCGCGGTCGCCGCCGAAGTGATCAGCCGCAGCTACAAGCCGCGCGGCGAGATGGTCGACATCGGCGGGCGCAGGCTGCGCCTCGTCTGCGAGGGCCCGAAGGGCGCCCAGCCGGTGGTCTGGCTGGAGGCCGGCGCGTTCAGCGGCGCCGCCGACTTCGCCGCGATCCAGCAGAAGCTCACCGCCAGGGGCCTGCGCTCGTGCGCCTACGACCGCGCCGGCATGGGCTATTCCGAGGCGGGCCCCGCGCCGCGCGACGGGAACGCCATCGTCGGCGACATGGCCAGGCTGATGGCCGCCTCGGGCGAGCGCGGCCCCTACGTGCTGATGGGGCATTCGATGGCGGGGCTCTACCTGCGCCAGTTTGCGGCGTCGCATCCGGACCAGGTCGTGGGGCTGGTGCTGCTGGACGCGGTGACGCCCGAGATGATCGAGCGGCGCGAGGCCAGCCAGTTCGCCGACCGCATGCGCGGCCTCGCGCGCCTGGGCGCCGTCGCCGGCAGCCTGGGCCTGACCAAGCCGCTCTACTGGTGGGGCGACCGCATCGGCCTGCCCGCGCAGGGCAAGGCCGAGAAGCGCCGCGGCTTCATCTCGGGCCGCCAGAGCCGGACGGCCTATGTCGAGGTGCAGAGCTGGCGCGACGCCGCCGAGCAGGCCGCCGCAGCGGGCCCGCTGCGGCCCGAGTGGCCGGTGGCCGTCATCACGGCCGGGCCGCCGTCACGGGCGATGGCGATGTGGGACGAGGTGCGCCAGGCGCCGGCGCGCGGCTCGAACGCCCCGATGATCGAGGCCGTGGAGAAGGCCGACCACCGCACCCTGCTGGGCCTCGCCTACGGCGACCGCGCCGTCGCGGGCGTCGAGCATGTGCTGGCCAACGCGGCCAGGCCGACGTCCTGAATTCAATCCGTTGCGGGGTGTGCTCCGCAGGAGCGAAGGCGGGTGGAGACCGAACGACAACCCGAAGCGTGATTCGTTGTGGCTGCTGCCTTCCGGCCCTGACCAGGTTGGCGAGGCGCTCGTCCGCCGCCGATCTCCGCGGCGGCATATGGCGGATCGGACCGCCGAGGGCAAGGGGCGAGGCTGGTGCGCCTAACCCAGGACCCGCATCAGGGCGGGGCCGAACAGCGGGATCGACATCACGATGGCGAAGCCGAGGGTCATCAGGGAAAGGCCGGTGGTCACGGGGGTAGCTCCTTCTCGGTCCGGAAGTTAAGCCGCCGACGCCCGCACCGCACTGAGCGTGATTGCAGAACAGTTCTGCCGAAACGGCAGCAGCCCGCTCCCGCCTTCCACTTCCCTAACGTCATCCGCGCGGTCGTAGTATTCTCGCGCCGAGGGTCCGCCAGAGACCCCGACATGGGAGAAATCCAATGCGCCGCCTGACTGCGCTCGCGCTCGGGACAGCCCTCGCCACGGCCTGTCTCGCCGTCTCCGTCCAAGCCGCCGAGCCCGCCGCCGCGAAGCCGGCCGCCGCCAAGGCCTGGAAGGCGCCCCGCAACGCCATGGGCCAGCCCGACCTCGCCGGCTACTGGTCGAACGCGACGCTGACGCCGCTCTTCCGCAACCCGCGCATTTCGAACAAGCCCACGCTGACGCCCGACGAGGGCAAGGCCTTCGAGAAGATCTGGACCGACGCGCTCTCGGCCGCCAACGAGCCCACCAGGGAGGGCGCCACCGCGCTCACCGCCGAGCAGACGGCCTCCTACGCCAAGCTCCTGGAGATCCGCCCCGACTTCGCCGCCGCGGGCGGCGACACCGGCGGCTACAACACCTTCTGGATCGATCCCGGCACCAAGCTCGTGCAGATCGACGGCCAGTACCGCACCTCGATCCTGACCACGGCCAACGGCCTGATCCCCGGCCGCAAAGCGGGCGCGCCGCCCATGCCGCCCCGCAACTTCCGCGACGACTACACCAGCTACGAGACCCGCTCGGCGGGCGAGCGCTGCATCACCGGCTTCGGGCGCAACACCGGCCCGCCGATGCTGCCGAACGGCTACTACAACAACAACTATCAGATCGTTCAGACGCCCGACTCCGTGGTCATCGAGGTGGAGCTGATCCACGACGCGCGGATCATCCGGCTGAGCGACCAGCACCGCACCGACGGCATGCGGCCCTACATGGGCGACGCCATCGGCCGCTACGAGGGCGACACCCTGGTGGTCGAGACCACCAACATCCCCGAAAGTCAGCAGTTCGCGGGCTCTTGGAAGACGCTGAAGGTCACCGAGTGGTTCACCCGCGTGGCGCCCGACCGGATCGTCTACCGCTTCCAGCTCGAGGATCCGGAGCTGTGGGACAAGCCCTGGGGCGGCGAATACACCTTCAACACCCTGAACGGCCGCGTCTACGAGTACGCCTGCCACGAGGGCAACTACGCGCTGCCGGGCATCCTCGCCGGCGCCCGCCAGAAGGAGAAGGAAGCCGCGGCCGAGGCCGACGCGAAGGCGGCGGCGGAGGCCGCAGCCGCCGCCGCCAAGGCCGCGCCGGTCAAGGGCAAGGCCAGGTCCGGCGCGGACTGAGCCCTAGCCGGCGAACCGCCGGTTCAGCTTGCGCATGCCGCCGATCCAGCGGTCGTAGTCGTTGGTCTTGTTGCGCATGTACTGCAGCACCTCGGGGTGCGGCAGGACCAGGAACTCCTCCTTGGCGATCGACCGCACCACGCTCTCGGCCAGCACCTCGGGCTCCATCATGCCGTCGATGGAGGCCACGCCGTCGGGGTTGCCCGCGGTCATGGCCGTCTTCACCGCCTGCGGGCACAGCACCGAGACCTTGATCCCCTGGTCGCCGTGGGTGATCGCCAGCCACTCCGCCAGCCCGACGGCGGCGTGCTTGGTGACCGCGTAGGGCGCCGAGCCGATCTGGCTGAGCAGGCCCGCCGCCGACGACGTGTTGAGCAGATAGCCGCCGCCGCGCGCCGCCATCAGCGGCACGAGATGCCGCGCGGCCCAGACGTGGGCCATGACGTTGATGTCCCAGATCTTCTGCCAGCCGTCGTTGGGCGCCTCGGCCCCGCCGCCGATGCCGATGCCGGCGTTCGAGCAGAAGAGGTCGATGGGCCCCACTTCGGCCTCGACGGTCTCGATGAGGCGCTGGATGTCCGCTTCCTTCGAGACGTCGGTCAGGAAGGCCCGGCCGCCCACCATCTCCGCGGTGGCCTTCGCGCCCGGCTCGTCGCGGTCGGCGCAGACGATGGCCTTCGCGCCCTCGGCCTTGAACCGCACGCAGAGCGCGCGACCGATCCCGCTCGCCGCGCCGGTGACGACGACGATCTTGTCCTTCAGTTCCACGACGTTCTCCCCGAGCGTTCTTCTTCGAGCCGCCGCGCGAGCGGAAGCTCAGTCATCTCGCATTCCGCGGTTCATCGAATCTGGAAGGCGCCGCTTCGCGGCGTGCGAAGCGGCCCGCCTTCGTGGTCCCTATTTCTTCGCGTCCTGTTCGGCCAGGAACCTGTCGATGTCGGCCGCCGAGTGGCGCTCGGGCAGCGCGCGGTTGATGACCCGGCCGCGCTTCACCGCCGGCCGTGCGCCGATCTGGTCGGTCCAGCGCTGGACGTTCTTGTAGCTCTGGGTGTCCAGGAACTCGCCGGCCTCGTAGGCGCCGCCCTTGGCCAGCAGGCCGTACCAGGGCCACACCATCATGTCGGCGATCGTGTAGTCGCCGCCGCCCAGGTACTCGACCTCGCCCAGGCGGCGGTCCAGCACGTCGAGCTGGCGCTTGGCCTCCATGGCGAAGCGGTCGATGGCGTATTCGATCTTGAACGGCGCGTAGGCGTAGAAGTGGCCGAAGCCGCCGCCGAGGTACGGCGCCGAGCCCATCAGCCACATCACCCACGACATCACCTCGGCGCGGGCCGCCGGCTCGGTCGGCAGGAAGGCGCCGAACTTCTCGGCCAGGTGCAGCAGGATCGCGCCGGATTCGAACACACGGAACGGCTTGGCCGGGTCAGACCTGTCGAGCAGCGCCGGGATCTTGGAGTTCGGGTTGAGCTCCACGAAGCCCGAGCCGAACTGGTCGCCGCTCCCGATGTTGATCATCCACGCGTCGTACTCGGCGCCCTTGTGGCCGGCTGCCAGCAGCTCCTCCAGCATCACCGTCACCTTCACCCCGTTGGGCGTGCCCAGCGAGTAGAGCTGGAACGGGTGCTCGCCGAGCGGCAGGACCTTGTCGTGGGTCGGGCCCGCGATCGGCCGGTTGATGTTGGCGAAGCGGCCGCCGTTGTCCTTGTTCCAGGCCCAGACCTTCGGCGGCGTGTAGTCGGCGGGGTGGTTGGGCGGCGGTTTCGCGGCGTCGTCGGCCATGCGGAGACTCCTGCTGGGCGCGGAATGGGGACCCTTGCCGAAACATGTGGCGGACGAACAGGCGTTTGACCAGAGGCTCCGGGCGACGCCGCGCGGCGGTCGTCCGAATCCGCCTTACGGCCAAGACGTGTTGCTGCCGCAGCCCTGAGCCCCGTAGATAGCGCCCCATGGCCCTTTCCTTCTTCCAGAACACCTTCGCCGGGAACCCGCTCGACCGGGCGTCCGACCGCCGGACCGACGCCGACTGGCTCGCCGGCCAGCTCGCCTCGTCCGACTCGCTGGGCCTCGCCATCTGGAACGGCAAGCCCCTGGTCGAGAAGACCGCAGGTGGAAAAGGCGGCGAAGGCGGCGTCCAGATCGCCTACCTGCCCTCGAAGATGGTCGACGAGCTGTCGGGCGGGCCCGAGCGTCTGCTGTTCATGGGCCTGTGGAAGGACACCGCCGTCTTCGCCGTCGACATGGAGGGCACGTCCGACCCGGCCCTGGGGCCGCTGCAGGGCCTGGGCGAGTTCATGGACCTGCGCCAGATCGCGCTCAGGCTGCCGCAGACCGACGCCGCGATCCTGGCCACGGCCAAGCAGATGTTCGAATGGCGCCGCCGCCACCAGTACTGCGCGAGCTGCGGCCAGCCGTCCGAAGCGATGGACGGCGGCTGGAAGCGCAGGTGTCCCGCCTGCGAGGCCGAGCACTTCCCGCGCACCGACCCGGTGGTGATCATGCTGGCCGTCCACGGCGACCGCTGCATGGTCGGCCGCCAGGAGATCTGGCCCAAGGGCATGTTCTCGGCGCTGGCCGGCTTCCTGGAGCCCGGCGAGTCGATCGAGGAGGCCTGCGCCCGCGAGCTTGCGGAGGAGGCGGGCCTGAAGACCGTCTCGGTCCGCTACCACTCGACCCAGCCCTGGCCCTATCCGTCGTCGCTGATGATCGGCCTGATCGCCGAGGTCGAGGACGAGGACGCGCGGCCCGACCAGACCGAACTGTCGGAGGTGCGCTGGTTCTCCCGCGAGGAAGCGCGCGCGCTGGTGCGCGGCGAGTACGCCGACACCTTCTGCCCGCAGCCGATGGCCATCGCCCACCAGCTCATCAAGGCCTGGGCCTTCGAGGAAGGCTGAGGGTCGGGCAGGGCCGACGCCGCCGCAGCGACGCCGGCCTGCGCCCGCTCAGGCCGCGACCAGCCTGCGGCGCTGCCGCGCCATCGCCCCGACGCCGCCGAAGCCCAGGATCATCATCGCCCAGGCCGCCGGCTCGGGAACCCCCGTCGCCAGGGTGTCGTAGGTGATGTTGTCGATCACCTCGATCAGTCCGACGTTGGCGCCGGCGCCGCCGGTCGAAGGGACCCCGGCCGCGTTCGTGTAGGCAAAGCTCCAACTGTCGAACTGCGCGAACTGGAAGCCGATGGTCTGGTCCATCAGGTCGTTCGGGCCCGTCAGCATCAGGATGGTCTGGCCGACCATGGTCCCGGCCTTGAACACCGTCAGCACCGCCTGGTCGCCCGCGGTGAGGAAGTTCGGGTCGTCGTTGCCGAACGTCAGGCTGAGGAACGAGTGCAGTCCGTCGGTGAACGTCCCGCGGATGAAGTTGCCGTTGGTGTCGTTCTGCGCGAGCAGCGAGACGCCGTCGCTCTCGGTCCCGCTGTAGAGCGCGAGACCCGAGCCGAGTTCGGTGGTGAACACCAGCTCCTCGAAGCCCGTGACGGCGTAGCCGTCGGCCTGAGCGCCGAGGGTCTCGCCCTCGAAGTCGATGATGGTCAGGGCCTGGGCGGCGCTGCCGCCCAGGACGAGGCCGGCGGCGCAGGCCGCGGCGAGTAGTCCGGTCTTCATATGCGTGCTCCGAAGTCGTTGCGGGAAACTCTCAGGACTGCACGCACACCCCCAACTGACAGCCTGCCCCAGCCCTAGAAGGAATGCGCACGGCCACGCTACTACGCACGGTAGAGTGAGGTATTCGATTCATCTGTTGGGTGAATTACACACACGCTCCAGGCGTGTTCTCAGACAACGTACAGGCGAATGCTGAACATTCGCCCGCGAAATCTTTCCGAACATGAGTAAATGCCCCGCGCCGACCCTCCGGTCAGCCGAGGTGTGCGCGACCGGAGCCGCGCTTCAGACCGATAACCTGCACGGTGGGAAGATGGTTCCCGCCCGCCGCTCAGCGGCTGCGGAACGGGTCGGCGGGATAGACGCCCAGGATCTCGAACTTCTCGCAGAAATAGGCCAGCTCCTCGAAGGCGCGGGCCAGGCCGATGTCCTCGGGGCGTCCGTCGACCTCGGCGTAGAAGAAGGTGGCCGTGAAGGCGCCGTTCTCCATGTAGCTCTCGAGCTTGGTCATGTTGACGCCGTTGGTCGCGAACCCGCCCAGCGCCTTGTAGAGCGCCGCCGGCAGGTTCTTCACCCGGAAGATGAAGCTGGTCACGCAGGGCGCGGTGAACGGCGGCGGCTTCGGGTTCGCGTCCGCCGTCATCACGAGGAAGCGGGTGGTGTTGTGGTGCTCGTCCTCGATGTCGCGGGCCAGGATCGTGAGCCCGTAGGTCTCGGCCGCCAGCGCCGGCGACACCGCCGCGCGCGTCGGGTCCGGAGTCTCGGCCAGCGCGCGCGCCGCGCCCGCCGTGTCGCCCGTCGCCTCGGTCTTGAGCCCCATCCGCCGGAGCGTCCTGCGACACTGGCCCAGCGCGATGGGCATCGACACCGCGGTCTTCACCTGGTCCAGCGTCACGCCCGGGTTGGCCATGAGCTGGAAGTGGATCGGCTTGAACCGCTCGCCGATGATCTTGAGCCCCGACGACGGCAGCAGGTGATGGACGTCGGCCACGCGGCCTGCGATCGAGTTCTCGACCGGGATCATGCCCAACTGGCAGTCGCCGCCGCGAATCGCCTCGAACGCCTCCTCGAAGGTCGCGTGCGGCACGGGCTCCATCTCGGGGAACGCGGCCATGCAGGCTTCGTGGCTGTTGGCGCCCAGCTCGCCCTGGAAGGCGATGCGGCCCCCGTCTGTCCTAGCCCCGCTCATGCCTGCGTCCTTGCATACTCACGCGCCCGCTCGAGATCGGCGGGACTGTCCACGGAAATGGGGGCGGCCTCGGCCACGGCCGCCCAGATCGACAGCCCGAGCTCCATGGCGCGCAACTGCTCCAGCTTCTCGCGCTGCTCCAGCGGCGACGGCGTGGCGGCGTTGAACCTTTGCAGCGCGATGCGCCGGTAGCCGTAGATGCCGATGTGCCGCCACACGGGCGCCTCGCCGTACAGCGTCGAGCGGGTGAAATAGAGCGCCCGGCCGCTGCGTCCGTCGGCCTCCATGGCGAGCACCGCCTTCACGACATCGGGGTTGGCGCGGTCCGCGGCCGCGCCCTCCGGGGCCACGACGGTGGCGATGTCGCAGCTCGCGTGGGTGGCCAGCAGCGCGCCGCAGTCCAGCAGCACCGAGGGCGAGACGAACGGCATGTCGCCCTGCAGGTTGATGACCACGTCGTGCCGCGCCTCGTGATCCAGCACGGCCAGCGCCGCCAGGATCCGGTCGCTGCCCGAGGGCAGGGCGGGGTCGGTCAGCACCGCCCGGCCGCCGGCCGCCTCGACGGCCGCCACGATCTCGGGGTCGCCCGCCGCCACGGCGACGGGGCCCACGTCGGCCGCCTCGGCCTGGCGCAGCACGCGCACGATCATCGGCACGCCGCCGATGTCCGCCAGAGGCTTCCCCGGCAGGCGGGTCGCGGCCATGCGCGCGGGGATGAGGACGATCGGGTTCATCGGGCGGTCTGGAGGTTGCGCGAGCGCCGGTAGCGTGTAAGAGAGCCGCACGCAATAAGGGGCGGGATTCCCGCGCGTTCGCGGACTTGGCGCCGCGGCCGTTTGAGAGGCGTGACCAGGGGACTATGAGCGACCTGACGTTCAACAAGATCTTCGGCGCGGTGCTGGCGACGGGCCTCGCCATCGTCGGCCTCCGCGAGCTGTCGGCGGGCGTGTTCGCGCCCGAGCATCCCGCCAAGCCGGGCTACGTGGTCGAGGTCGCCGAAGGCGGCGGCGGCGAAGCCGCCGCGGCCGACACGCCGCCCGACTGGGGCACGGTCCTTCCGGCCGCCAACGTCGCGGCGGGCGAGGCCTCCTTCGCCAAGTGCAAGTCCTGCCACTCGATCCAGGAGGGCGGCCCCAACGGCACCGGCCCCGACCTGTGGGGCGTCGTCGGCCGCAAGCCCGGCACGCACGGCGGCTTCGCCTACTCGACCGGCATGACCGACTTCGGCGGCAAGCAGCCGCAGTGGGACTACGACCACCTCTACGAGTTCATCAAGGGCCCGCAGAAGTACATCGCCGGCACCAAGATGACCTTCGTCGGCATCAAGAAGCCCGAAGACCGCATCAACCTGATCGCCTACCTGAAGGCGCAGGGCGGCACGCTCGCCGTGCCCGCGCCCGATCCGTCGCGCGCTCCCGGCGCCGCGGCGGCGGCCGCTCCGGCGGCGGAAGGCGCTGCGGCCCCGGCCGCGGCCGAAGGCGCGCCCACCACGACGGCGGCTGCGCCGGCCACCCAGGGCGCCGCCGGACAAGGCCCGGTCGCTCCGGCCGCCGCGGCCTCGCCGGTCGCTCCCGCGAAGAAGTAGTTCCGCCTTTCCCGTCGCAGACGGGAGAGGGGGACCGCTCGCCGACCCCGGCGAAGGCCGGGGGTAGCGCGAGGGGTGGAGAGGGAAAGCCTCATCCGCCACGCTTCATTCAGCTTGAACCGGGGGCCCTGCCGGCGGCTTGCCCTTTGCACCACGCGCTCTTCGGCGCGCGGTCCCCCTTTCCCGCGAGCGGAAAAGGCAGATGCTTACGGCCGCCGGTACGCCGTGGGCTGGCCCGACCCGGCCGCGTCGATGCGGGCCACCGCCTCGCTCAGCGGCTCGACCACGGTGGCCATGTGATGGCCGTTGGCGTGGACGATCGTCCCGTCGCCGACGCCCATGGCGACATGGCCCTTCCAGAACACCAGGTCGCCGCGGCCGAACTGATCCGCCGCGATCGGCGCGCCCAGCGCCTGCTGCTGGTCGGTGTCGCGCGGGCAGGCGCGACCGCAGGCGAAGAGCGCCTGCTGCACCAGCCCCGAACAGTCGAGCCCCAGGCTCTCGCGGCCGCCCCACAGGTACGGCGCGCCGACGAAGCGCAGCGCCACCGCCGCCCAGTCGTCCTCGAACGCGCCCACCGGCATCAGGTGCGCCGCCGTCATCCACCCCGCGCCCTCGACCCTGGCGAGCTTGCCCTCGGTCGCCTCGACGGCCACCAGGCTGCCCAGCGAATAGGGGCCGCTGGCCCGCGACTTGATGCTGGCCTCCGCGAACGCATAGGTCCTGAGCGCCGAGACGCGGTGGGTCGGAAGCGCGCCCACCGGCTTCAGCGCCGCGGCCTCCACGAAGCCCACGTAGCCGTCGCGGGTCGCCTGGCCCCACAGCCACGCGCCCTCCTCCTCGATCACGGCGAACCGCTCGCCGAACAGGAGCTGGTCCATCTGCTCGGCGCCGCCGTCTGGCGCGGAGCGGATCGCCGCGGCCGCGACGCCGCAGCTCATGGCCCTGGGGTCGAGATAGACCTCGGCCTGCATCACGCCTTCCAGGCTGCGGGCGGCCACGCCGTCGCGCCAGGGGGTGATGCGAGGATCGTGCTTCATGCGAAACGCTCGCGGATCATGCGGTAGAGGCCGCGGATGGCCTGGGCTTCGCCGCCTGAGGGGAATCCCGGACGATTCCGCGGGTTCCACGCGAAGATGTCCAGGTGCGCCCACGGGCCGCTCGGCGCGAACCGCTGAAGGAAGAGGGCCGCCGTCACCGAACCCGCCTGGGCCCAGCCGTCGGGGTCGTTCTTGATCTCGGCCACGTCCGAGTCCAGGGCGTCGGCGTAGGGCTTCCACAGCGGCATCCGCCACAAGGGATCGTTCTCGGCCCTGGCGGCAGCCTCGATCTGGGCGGCCAGCTCCTCGTCGTCGGTATAGAAGGGCGGCAACTGCGGGCCGAGCGCGATGCGCGCCGCGCCGGTCAGGGTGGCCATGTCGATGGTCAGCGCCGGCTCCAGTTCGCAGGCCCGCGTCAGCGCGTCGGCCAGGATCAGCCGGCCCTCGGCGTCGGTGTTGCCCACCTCGATGGAGAGGCCCTTGCGCGAGTCCAGCACGTCGCCCGGCCGCATCGCGTCGCCCGAGATCGCGTTCTCGACGACCGGGACCAGCACGGCGAGGCTCACCGGCAGGCCGGCGGCCATGATCATCCGGCCCAGCGCCAGCGCGTGGGCGGCGCCGCCCATGTCCTTCTTCATCAGCCGCATGCCGGCCGACGGCTTGATGTCGAGGCCGCCGGTGTCGAACACGACGCCCTTGCCCACCACGCAGACCAGCGGCTTGCCGGCATCGCCCCAGCGGATCTCGATGAACCGCGGCGCGCGGGCCGGATCGGCGGCGCGGCCCACGGCGTGAACCGCCGGATAGTTGGCCTCCAGCAGGCCCTCGCCCTCGATCACCGTGATGCGGCCGCCGTGCTGTTCGGCGATCTCGCGCGCGATCGTCTCGATCTGCAGGGGCCCCATGTCGTTGGCCGGGGTGTTGACCATGTCGCGGGCCAGGGCGCAGGCGTGCGCCACCTGGCGCGGCTCGGCGAGGTCGCAGCCTTCGACCAGCAGGCGGGCGCGCCCGGCGGCCCCCGTCTCGCCCTTGGCCCGCTTGTAGCGGTCGAAGCGGTAGCTCCCGAGCGCGAAGGCCAGCGCGATGCGATCGGCGGCGATGTCGGCGGGGGCCTCGGCGATCCGATAGACGCCGGCCGGAAGCTTGCCGGCCAGCGCGCGGAAGGGGTCCGTGCTCCCGCCCTCGCCCAGGCCCAGCAGCACGCGGCCGAGCGCGCCGTCGGCGGCGTCGGGGACCTGCAGCACCTGGCCGGACCTGCCCTTGAATTCGGCGGTCCTGGCGAGGCCCGCGGCGAAGGCGTCCGCCTCCAGCGCCGTCGCGGCTTCGGTTTCGGTGAGGGCGTGGACCGGGATCGCAGGCCCGTCCCAGGCGTCGAGGATCACATCCGACATGCGGCCCCCTTCGCGCATGTGGGCTGCGACCGCAAGCTAGAGCCCCAGACTTGCGGCGAACGGCGTCGCGGGCAGGGCCCAGAGGGTCCCGGCGGCGATGGCCACGCCGTAGGGCACGCCCTCGCCGGGTTCGGCCAGCCGGGTCATCCAGCGGGGGCCCATCAGCAGGACGGGGCGCAGCGGCGCCGAGCGCGCCAGGATCAGGAACGCCGCCAGCGCCCCGCCGGCCAGCGCCGCGCCGAGCCCCAGGGTCAGCAGGCCCGGCCAGCCCACCCAGAGCGCCGCGGCCGCCAGCAGCTTGGCGTCGCCGCCGCCCACCCAGCGCAGCGCGAACATCGCCATGCCGGCGACCAGGACCGCCGCGCCCACCGCCACGTGCCAGCCGAACGCCGCCCACGGCAGGCCCACGGCCAGCGCCGCGACCGGAAACAGCACGAGCAGCGCCAGCGGGATCCCGTTGGGGATCGTGAAGGTCGTCGCATCCTTCACCGCGGCCGCCAGCGCCAGCGCCGGGAGCGCGAGCACGAGGGCGGTGACGACGAGGGGCGGAAGCATCGGGTTTCCTTCTTCGCGTGGGTTATGCGCGTCCACGCGTGAACGCATCGTTGCAGTGGAGCTTGAATCGAAAAGGCCCCCGGCGTTGCCGCCGGGGGCCCTGTCGCTTCGGCTGGGCCGACCCTTAGGTCGTGGCTTCGCCGACCGCGCTCGAGATCGTCTCAAAGGCGCCGCCAAGGCTGTCGCCCACCGCCTGCAGGGCGGTCACGAGCACGACGGCGATCAGGGCGGCGATCAGGCCATACTCGATGGCGGTGGCGCCGGATTCGTCCTTCAGGAAGCGGGTCACGAACTTCGACATGGGTTTTCTCCTTTAGCGAGCAGACTTTGAAACGGGGCTTCAAGCTCATCGCCTGCTCGCCCCTAAGCACATCGCCAATGTCGCGTGGGCCGTTTAAGGCGGCATGAATCCGGATGCCTAACTCACGTTTATTGTCTACGGAAATTAAGGGTTTATGCCGGTAAACCCTGTCGCCGGACGCCTTGAATTCGCGGAAGGAATCCGCCGCCCGCGCTAGGCCCTGCCGGGGATGGCGCGGCCGCCGCCGCGCACGAAGAAGAGGCCCAGGAGGCCGATCGCCAGCAGCACCAGCAGCATGGCGAAGCCGCCTTGCTGGGTGCCCGTGATCGCCGTGCCGCGGTTCACCAGCGTCGGCGCCAGCCAGGCCGTCGCCACGCCCGACAGCGCATAGACGCCGAAGAAGGTCCCGGTCTGGTCGGGGGGCGTCAGGCGCGTCAGCAGCGTGCGGCTGGTGGCGTACTGGGCGGTGATGAAGATGGCGTTGGAGAAGCCCACCAGCACGAAGACGGCGTCCGGCAGGTGCTGGAAGACCGGCCCGTTCCAGAGCGGCGCGTGGGCGGCGGCGTCATAGGGCCAGAAGAAGAGGATCATGTCGGGCCGCATGCCCAGGAAGGCCATCAGCCCCAGCATCGACATGACGATCTCGATCCTGAGCGCATTCTTGGGCCCGACCAGCTCGTCCAGCCAGCGCGCGACGAACCCGCCCAGCACCGCGAAGATGGAGAGCAGGATGCCGTAGCCCAGCATCTCCAGCGCGCCCCACTTCATCACGCCCACAGCGTAGACGCCGGCGTACACGAGCACGCCGTTCATCCCGTCCACGAAGAACATCCGCGAGCCGACGTAGACCGCCGCGTCCTTGTGGTGGCTGATCGTCTTCAGCATCCGCCAGAGTTCGCCGGCCCCCTGCGCGAACGCGCGGAAGATCGGAACGCCGGTCCGGGGCGCGTCGGGGGTGAACAGGAACAGCGGGATCGAGCCGAAGAACAGCAGCCCCGCCGCCAGCCAGGCGACGACCCGCTCGTGCTCGTGGGTCGCCGTGTCGAGGCCGAACAGCGGGGTGGCCGGCACGAACGACCAGTCCACCTTGCCCGGCAGCGCGAACGCCCAGGCGGTGAAGACGAGCGCGATCACCGAGAACAGGTTGCCGAGCGACAGCGCCAGCCCCGAGGCCTTGTGCGCCGCGTTGAGCCCCGCCGCGCGGATCAGGAGCGAGTTGTGCAGGATCTCGTTGTAGGCGAACAGCACCTGCGCCGTCATGGCGAAGAGCATGGTGGTCGCCACCGACAGGCCCGTGCCGTCGGGCTTCGCCCACCACAGCGACGCCGTCAGCGGGATCATCAGGCCCAGGATCGCGGCCAGCCAGATCTTGCGCCCGCCCAGCTTGTCGATGGAGGCGCCGATGAAGGGCGCCGTGGCCATCACCGCCCAGCCCGACCACTGGTTCCACTGGCTGATGACCTCCTGGCCCTTGACCGCGTCGCCGACCATCGAGGCGGCGACGTAAGGCATGAAGATGTAGATGGTGATCAGGATCACCTGCGGGTCGCGGCCGCCCTCGAAGATGGCCCAGGACACCGCGCCGCGGTTGAGCTTGCCGTCGCCGTGGACGTCCGCCTCGATCGGCGGATCGACCACTCCGGCGGATCCCTGAATCTCGGCGGCGACGGGCTCGTTCAACGCGACAACTCCCCTCTCACGGCCGCTCTGTCGTCGGCTTTCGCCCACCGTAGCGGGCGGCAATGGGTTGTCGATGGTTACCTACGGGCGCCCCAGACGCCTCCTCTCCCCCGACCCCGGCGAAGGCCGGGGATGGAGGGAGACGGCAGGGTGAGGGCCGGCTCGTGAGAGCGTGTTGCGCCGATGGCCGAGCGAGGGCCACGGGCGACCTGCGGGACCTCGACAGGCGAACGGAGTCGCCCAGCCGGCCCTCACCCTACCCTCTCCCTTCGTCGCGCTGCGCGCTCGCGGGAGAGGCGTTCAAGCCAGCAGGCGGTCGTGGATCTTCGCCCGCGTCTCGGCGCTCAGGCCCAGCGCCTCGTCCAGGTAGCCGTCGAGCGAGCCGTAGGCCTCGCGCATCACCCGGAACGACTCGTCCAGGTATTCGGGCTCGACCCGCATCGCGACCATCAGGGCGTCGTCGGAGGCGACCCGGCCGGTGCTCTCGCGGATGACCTCGCGGATCGTCGGCAGGCGCTTCTCCAGCCGCGCCGTGTCGTTGGTCAGCAGGTAGTCCTCGACGATGTCGTCGTCGTGTACGCCGGTGATGTGGTGGGTGAGCGCACACGCGATGCCGGTGCGGTCCTTGCCCGCGGCGCAGTGGATCAGGATCGCGCCCTCGGTCTCGGCCAGCGCCTGGAAGTAGCGGGTGTAGAGGTCGAGGTGCCGCTGCTGCAGCGGCGCCTTGCGGTAGTACTCCATCATGTAGGCGTGGAACGATGCGGCGGTCAGGTCCGAGCCCTGGATGAAGGTCAGCCACTCGTCGGCGGCTTCCTGGCCGATGTCGTTGTCGATCACCCGGGCGTCGAAGCTCGGCCAGCGCCGGCTGGGCTGGCGCTCGCGCTCGTTGGCGCGGCGCAGGTCGACGATCACCGCCAGGTTCATCGCCGCCAGCTTCTCGAGGTCGGCGTCGGTCGCCCCGCCATGCCCGGCCGAGCGGTAGAGCAGGCCGGCCTTCAGCCGCCGCGGACCGGCGGCGTAGTCCCCGAAGTCCCGGAAGTTGTCGATGCCCTCGAAGGCGATGCGTCGCGTCATGAGGCGCTTTCTAGCCTGCCCGCGCGACGAGTTCGAGGCGGTTTCCCCCCTCCATGGGGAGGGATCAGCGGAACGGCGGCTCGTCGAAGCTGCGGAGCTTGCGCGAGTGCAGGCGGCTGCCTTCCTTGCGCAGCAGGTCCACCGCCGCGATGCCGATCTGGAGGTGCTGGGCGATGGCCCGGTCGTAGAAGGCGTTCGCCTGCCCCGGCAGCTTGATCTCGCCGTGCAGCGGCTTGTCCGAGATGCACAGCAGCGTCCCGTAGGGCACCCGGAACCGATAGCCCTGGGCCGCGATGGTGGCGCTCTCCATGTCGATGGCGACGGCGCGGCTCTGGTTGAACCTCAGCGCGCTCGACGAATACTTGAGCTCCCAGTTGCGGTCGTCGGTCGAGACCACGGTGCCGGTGCGCAGGCGCCGCTTCAGCACGTCGCCGGTCTCGCCGGTGACCCGTTCGGCCGCCCCGTTCAGCGCGAGCTGCACCTCGGCCAGCGGCGGGATCGGGATCTCGGGCGGCAGCACCTTGTCCAGCACATGGTCGTCGCGCAGGTAGGCGTGCGCGAGCACGTAGTCGCCGATCTTCTGGCTGCCGCGCAGGCCCCCGCAGTGGCCGATCATCAGCCACGCCTGGGGCCGCATCACCGCCAGGTGGTCGCAGACGGTCTTGGCGTTCGAGGGGCCGACGCCGATGTTGACGAGCGTGATCCCGCCCCGGCCCGGCGCCATCAGGTGATAGGCCGGCATCTGGTGCTTGCGCCATGTGCCCGCCGCCACCGCCGCCACCGGATCGGGCGTATCGGCCGTCACGTAGACGCCGCCGGCGGCCGACAGCGCCGTATAGGGTCCGCCCGCCCGGATCTGCTCGCAGCCCCAGGCCACGAACTCGTCCACGTAGCGGTGGTAGTTCGTGAACAGGATGTACTGCTGCGTGTGCTCGGCGGGGGTCCCGGAATAGTGGCTGAGCCGCGCCAGCGAGAAGTCGGTGCGCAGGCCGTCGAACAGGGCCAGCGGCCGCGGCTCGTCGTCCAGCCCCACCCAGGCGCCGTCGGCGATCTCGTCGCCGATGTAGGCGAGCTCCGTCGTGGGGAAGTGCCGCGCGATCTCCAGCGAGGTGACGTCGGCCATGGCGAGGTCGGCGGGATCCAGCACGTAGGGGAACGGGATCTCCTGGTTGGAGCGCCCGACCTCGAGTTCGACGTCGAAGTCCTCCTGCAGCAGGCTGAGCTGCTCGACCAGGTAGTCGCGGTAGAGTTCGGGCCGCGTCACCGTCACCGAATAGCGGCCGGGCGCGGGGATGCGCGCATAGGCGCGGCTGGTCCGCGGATACGGCAGGCCCGGCGGCCAGGTCAGGCGGAGTTCCGGATAGACGTAGGCGCCGCCGCGGCGCGTGGCGGGATCTGGCGGGGCGCCGCCGGCCAGGAATGACTTGAGGGCGGTGCGGAGACTTTCGACGCTCTTGCGGTATTCGGTCTCCAGCCGATCGACGATGCCGGCTGCTTCTTGCTTCTTCATCGGGCGCTATATAGCGCCGGCTTGTGACGCTTGCGAATCCAGTTCGCTTTACGGACGGCTGCTTCCCGGCGACAACAGCCCCCGAATTCACCTGAGGTGTGCATGAACCGTCTCTTCACCTGGCTCGTCGTGGGCGCAATGGTGCTCGGCGTCCTCGTCGGCTGGGCCATCAACGTGAACTTCTCCGCCGACCAGGCGAAGGAGATCGCGGGCAACCTCTCGATCATCACCGACATCTTCCTGCGGCTGATCAAGATGATCATCGCGCCGCTCGTGTTCACCACGCTGGTGGCCGGCATCGCCCACATGGGGGACGCCTCCGAGGTGGGCCGCGTCGGCGTGAAGACCATCTTCTGGTTCATCTGCGCCTCGATCGTCTCGCTGCTGCTGGGCCTGGTGATGGTCCACCTGCTGCAGCCCGGCGTGGGTCTGCACCAGGCCACCGACGCCGCCGCGGCCACCACCGCCGTCGACATGTCGAAGTTCACGCTGCGCGAGTTCGTGACCCATCTGGTGCCCTCGTCGATCTTCGACGCCATGGCCCGGAACGAGATCCTGCAGATCGTCGTCTTCTCGGTGTTCGTCGGCACCGCCGTCTCGGCCATCGACGACCGCGCGCCGGCCGTCCTGACCGCCGTCGAGCAGGGCGCGACCATCATGCTGAAGGTGACCGGCTACGTCATGAAGACGGCGCCGTTCGCCATCTTCGCCGCGCTCGCCGCCTCGATCGCGACCCGCGGCGTCGAGGTGATCTTCACCTACGCCAAGTTCGTCGGCGGCTTCTACCTGTCGCTGACGATCCTGTGGGGCCTGCTGATCCTGGCGGGCGTCATTATCGCCGGCCCGCGGGTGCTGAAGCTGATCGGCCAGATCCGCGCGCCCACCCTGCTCGCCTTCTCCACCGCCTCGTCGGAGGCCGCCTACCCGCGCACGCTGGAGGAGCTCCAGAAGTGGGGCATCAGCCGCAAGGTCGCCAGCTTCGTCCTGCCGCTCGGCTACTCGTTCAACCTCGACGGCTCGATGATGTACTGCACCTTCGCGACGCTGTTCATCGCGCAGGTCTACGGGATCGAGATGACCATCGCCCAGCAGATCACCATGCTGGGCCTGCTGATGGTGACCTCGAAGGGGATGGCGGGCGTGCCGCGCGCCTCGCTGGTGGTCATCGCCGCCACCCTCACCTTCTTCGACCTGCCCGAGGCCGGCATCGCGCTGATCCTCGCCGTCGACCACCTGCTCGACATGGGCCGCTCGGCCACCAACGTGGTCGGCAACTCGGTCGCCAGCGCCGTCGTCGCCAAGTGGGAAAACGAGATCCAGGAGCCGGCGGCCGGACCCGCCCAGGCCTGAGGCGCGCCAGCGCCCTCTCTCGACACCAAGACCACCAGGCACACCCAGGCGTCCAGGGCCGCGCGGGGCCTCTTCGTGGCCTTGGTGTGCTTGGTGGTCGATGGCCTGCGGCGGGAGAGGAATTGTAAACCACGCGCCTCAACCCGGCGTTAGGCTCGTCGGGGCAAGGGTCTGGGCCGCACCTGGACCCCGTCGCAGCCGCCGCCCTTGCCGCATCCGCCGAACAGTCTCGAAGCGCTGGCCGCGCGCGTGGCCGAGCTGGAAGCCGAGCGCGCGATGACGCTGCGCCTGGCCCAGACGGATTCGCTCACCGGCCTGGTCAACCGCGGCGCCTTCACCTCGGGCCTGTGCGAGCGTCTCGAAGCCGCCCGCGACACCGGAGCCGCCGTCGCCCTCTTCGTCATCGACCTCGACCGCTTCAAGGGCCTGAACGACAGCCTGGGCCACCACGCCGGCGACCTCCTGCTGGCGGAACTGGGCCAGCGCCTGCGCGACGACGCGGACCCCGGCGAGCTGATCGCCCGCCTCGGCGGCGACGAGTTCGCGGTGATCTCCGGCGATCCCGACGTCGCCGCCCGCGCCGAGCGCCTCGTCGCCGCCCTCGCCCAGCCGGCGCAGATCTACGGCCGCCAGGTCGCCCCCGGCGGCTCGGTCGGCGTGGCGGTCTTCCCGCGCGACGCCCACGACGCGGCCGACCTCCAGCGTTTCGCCGACATGGCCCTCTACCGCGCCAAGGCGCGCGGCGGCCGCGCCTGGTCGGCGTTCGACGCCGAGCTCCGCGCCGAGAGCGAGCACCGCCGCACGCTCGAGGCCGAGCTGCGCCGCGCCATCCCGGCCGGCGAGATCGTCCCGTGGTTCCAGCCCATCGTCGAGGCGATGACCGGCCGCGTGGTCGGCGTGGAGGTGCTGGCGCGCTGGAACCACCCCGAGAAGGGCCTGCTCAGCCCCGCCGCCTTCGTGCCGATGGCCGAGGAGCTGAGCCTGATCCGCTCCATCGACGAGGCCGTGTTCGAGGCCGCCTGCGCCCAGACCGCGCCCTGGGTGGCGCAGGGCCTGATCGAGCTGGTCGCCTGCAACGTCAGCCCGCGCGACCTGCTGGACCCCGGCTTCTCGCGCAAGCTGATCGGCCGCCTCGCCGCCACCGAGCTGCCGGCCACGGCGCTGTGCGTCGAGATCACCGAGACGTTCCTGGTGTCCGATCTCGGCCTGGCGCGCCGCCACATCGAGCGCCTCGCCGCCAAGGGCGTGCGCGTGGCCCTCGACGACTTCGGCACCGGCTACTCCAACCTTCGCGCGCTGATGGCGCTGCCGATCCAGACGGTGAAGCTGGACCGTTCGCTCATCGACGGCATCGGCCGCGACCCGCGGGTCTCCAAGCTGATCGCCTCGATGCTGCACGCCGCCCGCTCGCTGGGCGTGCGCATCACCGCCGAGGGCGTCGAGGACGAGGGCCAGGCGCTGTTCCTGCGCTCGGCCGGCTGCGACCGCATGCAGGGCTACTTCTTCGCCAGGCCGATGCCGGGCGAGGCCATGGAGGCGCTCCTGCGCGACGTGAACGGGCCCCCGCTCGAACTCGCCGCCGCGAGCTGAACGCCTCTCCCGCTCCCCGGGCTGCGCGCCTGCGCGGGAAGCTGTGTACGCGCTTGCATACGCGTATGTGCGACATCATATTCGCGGGCATGCGCAACCACCTTCGCACCTTCATGCTGCTGGCCGTGATGACGGCCCTGTTCGCCGGCGTGGGCTACGTCGTCGGCGGCGCGGTCGGCATGGCGGTCGCACTCGTGTTCGCGGGCGCCATGAACCTCGTCAGCTACTGGAACGCCGACAGGATCGTGCTGGCCATGTACCGCGCGACCGAGGTCGACGCCGGCCACCCGGAGCTGCTGATCCGCGCCTACGTCCAGGACGTCCACGAACTGGCCGCCCGCGCGAGCATGCCCGCGCCCCGGGTCTACGTCATCGACCAGGACCAGCCGAACGCCTTCGCCACCGGCCGCGACCCCGACCACGCCGCCGTCGCCGCCACGCGCGGCCTCCTGGGCATGCTCGACCGCCGCGAGATCCGCGGCGTCATGGCCCACGAACTGGCGCACGTGAAGCACCGCGACACCCTGACGATGACCATCACGGCCACCATCGCCGGGGCCATCGGCGCGCTCGCCAACTTCGCCTTCCTGTTCGGCGGCCGCGACGGCGAGGGCCGGCCCACCGGCATCGTCGGCACGATCGTGATGATGATCGTCGCGCCGATGGCCGCCGCCCTGGTGCAGATGGCGATCAGCCGCGGCCGCGAGTACGAGGCCGACCGCGAGGGCGCCGAGCTGTCGGGCGATCCGCAGGCCCTGGCCTCGGCGCTCCAGAAGATCGACGCCTACGCCCGCGGCGGCTACGTCAATCCCGACGCGGAACGCAATCCGGCCACGGCCCACATGTTCATCGTCAACCCGCTGGCCGGCGGCGGCGCCGACAACCTCTTCTCGACCCACCCCTCGACCGAGAACCGCGTCGCGGCGCTGATGGACCATGCCCAGCGCCTGGGCGGTCGCCCGCGCCAGACGGCCGTCCCGGTCACGGCCGGGACCCGCCGCATCGGCCCCTGGTCCTAGCCTTGCAGACCCTGATCGCCTGGGCCGGCCGGATCGCCCTCCTGGGCGTGCTGGCCGTCGCCTTCTCCGGCGCGATCGACCCGCACCACGACGCCGCGCGCAACGCCCCGCCCGCCGACGTCGTCGAGCATGTCGCCTACGGCTACCTGCTGACCGTGCTGACCATCGTGTCGCTGCCCCGCGTCAGCCCCTGGCTGATCGGCGCCGGCTTCCTGGGCGTCGCCATGACCTTCGAGCTGATGCAGGTCTTCGGCCTCGTCTCGGGCACGTTCCAGTGGAAGGACGTCGCCTCCAACATCGGCGGCGTCGCCGCCGCCCTCGTCCCGTTCGCGCTGGCCAGGCGCCTCTCCCCCCGTGGAGCGTAGCGAACGGAGAGGGAGAGGGCAGGGAGAGGGCCGGCTGGGCTGCTCCGTTGGCCTGTCGAGGCCCCGCGGGCCTTGACCGCCATGAGAACATTATGCGAACATTGTGCCGATGGGCATTATCCGCAACGTCCGGCGCAAGATCCTCGTTCATCGCGCGAAGACGCACCGGCGCGAAGAGACTGATGCTGAAGCTCGGCTGTGGAATATGCTCCGCGCTGACAGGCTTGGGGGCTGGGACTGGAAGCGGCAGGTCCCTTTCGGGCCCTACATTCTCGACTTTCTGTGCCGCGACGCCCGGCTTGTAGTGGAGGTCGACGGAAGCCAGCACGCCGAGCAGGTCGCGTATGATACCCGTCGCACCGCGTACCTGAATGACCGCGGCCTACGAGTCCTCCGCTTCTGGAACTCCGCGGTTCTGATGAACCGCGAAGGCGTATGCGACACCATTCTCGCCGCCTGCGGCGGTGAGCGGCGATAGATCGCGGGTCCTCGACGTTCCAACGGAGTCACCCAGCCGGCCCTCTCCCTACCCTCTCCCCCTCTTCGCGCCTTTGGCGCTCGGGGGAGAGGCCTTACCGCGACGCCAGCGGCCGGGCCTTCTCGGCGCCCGCGATCAGCGCCTTCGCTTCGGCCGTGGCCTTGGCGACCTCGATCTTCCCCTCGGCGATCTCGTCGGCCAGGCCCATCAGCTTCGGGCCCGTCACCGAGCCGGCCTGCGCCTCCTCGGTGACGCGCACGCCGCCGTCCCGGGCGATCGCCGCGTCCCAGGCCGTGCGCACGTCGGCCCAGTAGCCCTTGGTCTTGGCCCAGTAGTCGTCGGCCGCCGCCACCGGATAGCCGTTGAACCTGTCGTAGGTGTTGACCACCACCTCGTGGACGTAGGTGACGGGCTTGCCGTCGCGCTCGCCCACCTTGGCGTTGTCCTGCTCGTGGACCCAGCCCGTGGGCGTCAGCGCATGGCGGTTCACGCCGACGTACCAGGTGTAGATCGGATGGCGGACCGCGTCGCGGCGCGCCAGGGGCCGCAGCGTCTCGTCGCTCTGCCAGCGCGCCACGCCATGGTCGTAGACCCACTTGCCGACGCCGCCGTAGCGCGGGGAGTCGTCCGTCTGCCAGACTGTCTGCGACCAGGCGCCCTTGCGCTGCGCGGCGGGCACGGCCTTCAGCACCCAGCGCCCGGCGCTCTCGTAGACCACCACCTTCGCCGGCTGGAACGTCCAGTCCTGCCGCCAGTGCTTCACGACGACGGGCTTCTTGTCCTCGCCGTCGACCACCAGCATGTGCTGCAGGCTGATGAAGTCGCCGCGGTCCTCGATCCCCCGCACCGACTCGTAGCCGCCGCTCCGCTTCGGCTCCAGCGGCTTGTAGTCGCCGACGAACGGGACGGTCTCGCGCATGTCGAAGCGGACCTTGTAGTCGCCCGCCATCGCCAGGATGGAGGCGCGGTCCTCGGCGGACGGCTTGCCCGCCGCGGCGGCCGGCAGGGCGTAGGTCACCGCGAAGGCGGCGGTCAGGGCGAGGCAGGTGCGGCGCGTGGTCATGGGCTTGTCCATCAGAAGTCGTAGGTGAGCGAGACGGAGGCGTTCCGCCCCGGCTGGGTGTAGGCGTCGCGGCTGACGGCGGTGGACGATAGCCCACGCACGTCGCTCCAGTAGGCGTATTTCTCGTCGGTCAGGTTGAAGAGGCCGCCGCGCACGGTGACGTCGTCGGTCACCTTCCAGAAGGCGGTCACGTCGAACACGGTGAACGCCCCCGGCCGATGGCACGCCGGCGTGCAGGCGACCGCGATCCGGCTCGCGGCCTTGCGCTCGGAATGTGTCGCCGCCAGCTCGCCGCCGAAGCGGCCGTCCGGCGCGCGCCAGCTCACGCCCGCGCTCGCCTTCACGGGATCGACCGAGTCCAGCGGCGCCTTCGCCGGCGTATAGCTGTCGCCCCTGGCGTAGCCGATCCCGGCGAAGCCGCCGAAGCCGGCGGCGAACTGCGCCCGCGCGCGGGCCTCCAGGCCGTGGATCTTCACCTTCGTCAGGTTCACGAACTGGAAGACGCCCGGACTGGCGGGCGTGAAGCTCCCGCTGACCTGCAACTGCTCGATGAAGTTGTCGTACTCGGCGGTGAAGCCCACGACCTCCACCGACCATGTCGGCGTGACCCAGCGCGCGCCGCCCTCGAACGCCTCGCTGGTCTCGGGCTTCAGGTCGGGGTTTGGGATCGAACGGTAGTTCTGGATCGGGTTGGAGAAGGCGTTGTTCACCTGGCTCGGCGACGGCGCACGGAAGCCGCGGCTGTAGTTGGCGAACAGCCGCACCGTCTCGGTCGGCTTGAACACCAGCGCCAGCTTCGGCGACAGCCGGTCGCCGTCCGAGCCCGCCGGGACCAAGCCGCCCAGCAGCGCGTCGGCCTTGGGGTTCAGCTCGTAGCGGTCCCAGCGCAGCGCCGGATAGAGCGTCAGCCGGCCCCCCATCAACGCGATCTCGTCCTGCACGAACACGCCGAGCAGGGTGTAGTTCGTCGTCGGGAACGCGCGCGTCGGGAAGGTCTCCCCGACCGGCGGGACCGTGCCGTCGCGCAGGCCCGTCTGCCGCGTCTTCGAGACGTCGAGGCCGTAGATCAGCCGGTGCGCCGTCCCGCCGGCCTCGAAGCCGCTCTCCAGTTCCGCCGCGAGGCCCTGGACGCGGTTGTCGAAGGTGGCGAGCCGCGTCCGGTCGGCGGCGGTGTTGCGATCCTCGGCCGTGAACTGGACCGTCGTGCTCTTCTGCCAGTAGGCGGTCCACGACACCCGCTCGACGGGACCCGCGCCGATCGTCCAGCGCTGGTCCAGGGCGACACGGTCGCGCCCGGTCTCGTCGGCGGCCTTCAGGCGCAGCACGCTGGTCGCCGCCAGCGGCGGCTTGGCGATGCCGCTCAGGACGTCGGCCTTCACCCCGCGGTCGAAGTGCTCCGCGGTCAGCCGGATGCGGTTGTCGTCCGAGATGTCGAAGACCAGCTTGCCCAGCACCGAGCGGCTCAGGAAGCTCTGCGGGTTGGCCGTCGTGCGGTCGGTGTTGGCCGAGTCGTTCTTGCCTTGCGTCTCGGTCTCGTCCGCCTCGCGGTAGGTGTAGGCGACCATGGCCGAGACCTGGCCCTGGCGGCCGGCAAGTACGGCGGTCGCGCCCGCGCTGTCGTCGGCCGAAGCCGCGAAGCCACGCACGCGACCGCCCCAATGGGTCCGGCCGCCGTCTGTGGGGAGGAAGTCGGCCGGATCCTTGGTGGTGAAGCTCACGGCGCCCGCCACGCCGTCGCTCCCGTAGAGCGCCGACGCGGGCCCGCGCAGGATCTCCACCCGCTTGATCAGGTCGAGGTCCTGGTAGTCGCCGCGGCCCACGGCCTGGGCGCCGAAGGTGAAGCCGTCGGGCAGGCGCACGCCGTCCATCTGGATCAGCACCCGGTTGCCTTCGAGGCCGCGGATGTTGAAGCCGGTGTTGCCGTCGCGGCCGGTTGTCCCCAGCGCGGCGCCGAACCGGGCCGGCCCAGAACGCACGCTCACGTTCGGCTCGAACTTGACCACGTCGGCGATGTCCGCGTTCAGCCGGTCCTCGAGCTGGGCCGCGTCGATGACGCTGACCGTCGCCGGGACCTCGCTGGCGGGCTTCTCGGTCCGTTCGGCGATCACGTTCAGCGGATCGACGGTCACCGCCGCGTCGTCCGCCTCGGCGGCGCGGGCGGCGCCGGCGGCGAGCGCAAGCAGTGAAACGGCGGCGAACAGGCCCGGGCGCATCGGCGGCGGTCTCCGTGAAGACGGGAAGGAAATGGAGCGGAACTCGAGCTTCGTCGCCTCATATTGCGACTGATTCTCAGAATCAATCGCAATCTTCAGCGAGCATCGGCGCGCCGCTTCGACGGGGCTGGCGACAATCCGCCGCGCCCTCTACGGTCAAGCTTCACCAAAAAGTCGCCCCGTTCGCGACTGACCTTGCCTTACGGTTGAAGTCGATTGCGGGTTCTGGGGGAAAGTTCTGGAATTTCAGCGAATCGTCACAACCTCCGCGTTCGGACGCTCCGCATCCAAACGTCGGGTCACATCGGTTTCCACGGGGGTGTCGGCCCCAGATGAGAAGAGCATGAGCAAACCCATGCCGGTTCTGAAACGCAGTCTCGAGATCGACGCGCCCGCAGGGGAAGTCTGGCGCGTCCTCACCAATCCGGAACTGGTGCGCGAGTGGGCCTCGGCCTACCTCGACGGCATCTCCATCCGCACCTCCTGGCGCGAGGGCGAGAAGGTCACCTGGAAGGCGCCGAACGGCGCCACCCGGGCCTGCGGCAAGGTCGCCGCCTTCAAGCCGGGGCGGCTGCTCAGGCTCGACTATCCGGACGATCCGCGCGGCGCCTTCTCGGACATCTTCGAGATCGCCGCCAACGACCGGACCACCCGGCTCGAGTTCACCACCGGCCCGCTCGGCGAGGCGGACCTCGCAGCGCTCGAGGGGCAGGTCGACGAGGCCATCCGCGAGATCAAGAGCCTGGCCGAGGAGTCCGCCCAGATCCGCGGCGTCCGCTAGGCCGTTCGGCCCTCGGGCTGGTCCTGGGTCGGCATCGATGCTCCAGCGGTTCCGCTTGTTCCGATTGGACAGCCGCCCGATGGATCGGGCAATGTCGCCCCGACATGCCTGACGAACGCAAGAAAGACCGCTACGCGGTGCGCCGTGACGCCAAGGGGTTCACGGCCTTCGTGATCTACACCGGGGAACCGGCGCTCGTCGGCGGCGTGCCCCAGACGGGCCTCTCCGAGGACGACGCCCGCCACATGGCCGGCGTCCTCAACGCCCAGTCCAAACGCGGCGACTCCTCGATGCGCAAGGGCTAGCCGGTCCGCCCAGGCGGCACGCGCTCAGCGCAGCTTCGCCGCCACCGCCAGGTCCGCCTCGTGGCGGGCGCGCCGCGCGGCGAGGTCTTCCGCCGTCAGCCCCTCCAGGTTCAGGTAGTCCCGCTTCCAGCCGGGCGTGGGCCAGCAAAGCGCGTTCACCGCCGTCGTCCGCGGACCCACCGCCGTCTCCAGCAGCGCCAGCGCCGCCGCCAGGGTCGCGTCCTGCGAGGCCGCGTCCCAGGGCAGTCCGGCCGCGTTGCCCAGCGGCACGTCGCTGAACAGGAGCCGCGGCACGCCGCAGCGTTCGACGATGTCCCTCGCCGCCCCCATCACCACCGTCGCGATCCCGGCCGCCTCCAGCGCCCGCGCCATCAGGCTCATCGACTGGTGGCAGACCGGACAGTTGGCCACCAGGACCGCCGCGTCCGCCCCGTCCTCGCGCACGCGGCGCACGACCTCGGGCGCGTCGACCTCGACCGTCGTCCGCTGGCTGCGGTTGGTCGGCACGCCGTGGAAGCGCGCCGCCACCGCCCCGATCCGCCCGGCCGCCGCCGCACGCCGCAGCGCCGGGGCCGGGAACCAGCAGTTCTGGTCGTCGGACAGGTGCGCCCGGTCGACCGCCACATGGCTGACCCTCAGGTCGTGCTCGGCCGCCGCGTCCCCCGACCAGACGTCGTAGAACTTGGCCGCCGCGTTGTACGGCGCGTCCGCCCCCTGCGCGCCCAGCTCCGGGCGGTACGGCGCCGCCGTGGTCAGCAGCGCCACCGTCGCGTCGCCCAGCCGCCGCCCCAGCGGCGCGAACGGCACGTCCCGGAACTGTGCGTAGCGATAGGGCCGATACCCCAGCGCGCCGTACCAGGCGTGGGTGCGCGCGACGTAGTCGACCGGGGCGTCGTCGGACATCATCGCGCATTCTCGCCCCGGTTTTCCCACGGCGAAAGACGGACGCCGGGTTCGTCGGCGTCGGGAGGCCGGGAACGAGCGGGTGGACGGCTGCGCCGTCGCCGCTCTACGGTTCGCCGCCATGCCCACCGTGACCCTGAACGGCGCCGAGATCGCCTACGACGACATCGCCCCGCCCGCCCCCGAGCGGACGATCCTGCTGCTCCACGGCTTCGCCTCGAACCGCAACGAGGGCTGGAAGCGGACCGGCTGGTATCAGGGACTGGGCCGGCGCGGCTTCCGGGTGATCGCCATGGACCAGCGCGGGCACGGCGAGAGCGGGAAGTTCCACGACCCGGCCGACTATGGACGCGAGGTCCTGGCGGCCGACGCCCTGGCGCTGCTGGACCACCTGGGCGTCCGCGCGCCCGAGGTGTTCGGCTACTCGATGGGCACGCGCACCGCGATGCAGATGGCGCTCGACGCGCCCGAGCGGGTCAACAACCTGATGCTGGGCGGCGTGGGCGGCAAGCTGTTCGACCCGCCGCGGGCCAACGAGCACGGCGAGAGCATCGTCACGGCGATGAACGCGGAGGACCCGGCCGCCATCCGGACCGAGTTCCTGCGAAGCTTCCGCCAGTTCGCCGACGAGCAGGGCGAGGACCGGCGCGCCCTGGCCGCGTTCTCGCAGGCCGCAAGCCCGCCGCTCGACCCGGCCGCCCTGGGCCGGCTCGACATGCCGGTGCTGGTGGTCGCCGGGGCCGGCGACGACCTGGCGGGCGACCCCGAGGCGCTGGCGCGGGTGTTCCCGCATGGGCGCGGCGTCACCCTGCCCGGCTGCGACCACTTCTCGGCCATCCCGCACGCGGCCCTGAAGGCTGCCGTCTTCGACTTCCTGGACGGCATGCTCGACGACGACTTCCCGCCGTTCGAGTAGCTCCCTCGAAGGCCGCGGAGCGGCGCCTTCCGATTCAAATGAACCGCGGAATACGCGGAATGGCGCGGAAGGCGTCGGCGCTGATTCCGCGTCCTTCCGCGTATTCCGCGGTTCCAAAAGACTGAGCCTCAGCTTGCGCGAAGGCTCGGGGGTCTAGCGCGCGAACGAGTACGCCCCGCCCTTTTCCAGCGCGGCGCGGTAGGCCGGGCGGGCCTGGAAGCGGGTCACCCAGGCCTCGATGGCGGGGTATTGCGGGAAGCGGCCGTAGACGCCCACGACCTCGCCGACGAACGACAGGTTGATGTCGGCGCCGGTCACGCTGTCGCCCACCAGCCAGTCGCGGCCGGTCAGGCTCTTTTCGATGTAGCCCAGGTGGTTGGCGAGCTCGCTCTCGATCCGCGGCTGCAGGGGCGCGCCGCCGTCGCCGAGGCGGCCCACGTACATGTTGAGCATCAGCGGCAGCATCGCCGAGCCCTCGGCGTAGTGGAGCCACTGGTTGTAGGTCTCGTAGTCGTCGCTGCCGACGGCGGGGGCCAGCCGGCCGCCGCCGTGCCGGCGAATGATGTAGTCGATGATCGCGCCCGATTCGTGGACCACGCGGTCCCCGTCGGTGATCACCGGGCTCTTGCCCAGCGGATGCACCGCCACCAGCTCCGGCGGCGCCAGCCGCGTGGTCGCGTCGCGCGCGTAGCGCTTGATGGCATAGTCGGCCCCCAGTTCCTCCAGGAGCCACAGGATGCGCTGCGAACGGCTGTCGTTCAGGTGGTGTACGACGAGCATGGGGCCTCTCACGTTGGGTGACGTCTCTTGCAGGTTACAGCAAAGCCGCCTCGCCCGATGCACCGCAACCCTGGCATAGTGGCCGTATGAACCTCGTTATTCCGAAGCTCCCGGGCCTCCTCGAAGAAGCCGCCGACGAAGCCGCCGGCATGGTGGCCTCGATCGCAGGCTCGGTGGGCAGCCGGGTGCGCAAGGACGACGTGCTGGACCGCAGGCTTCTCGACGCCGAGCAGCATGTGGCGCACGGCCTCGCCTGGGCGGCGTCCTACGCCGAGACGCTGCGCCAGGTGGCGGCCTGGGCGCGCGACCTGGGGCCGCTCTTCACCGAGGCCGAGGCGCTGCCGGCCCAGCTCCTGGCGCACGAGTACCTGAGCCAGCTCGCCGGCGGCATCCCGATGAGCCAGGGCGAGGTCTTCCGCCCCTCGGACGTGTTCGCGCCGGCCGAGCGGCTGACCCACGTCCTGGGCCGCCTGCGCCCGGCGGCGTCGCAGAAGGCCAAGACCCGCATCGTCGAGCTGCTGGCCCGCGCGCAGGGCCAGCCGTCGCTGGAGGCCAGCGGCCTGGACGAGACCCTGGTGCTGGCCCGCCACCAGTTCCACGAGTTCACGCAGGACAGGATCGCCCCCCACGCCCACCGCTGGCACCTGAACGACGAGCTGATCCCCATCGAGCTCCTGCAGGAGCTGGGCGACCTCGGCGTGTTCGGCCTGACCGCGCCCGAGGACTGGGGCGGCTCGGGGCTGGGCAAGGTCGCCATGTGCGTGGTGACCGAGGCGCTGTCGCGGGGCTGGATCGGCGCGGGCTCGCTGGCCACGCGCTCGGAGATCGCCACCGAGCTCCTGCTCGCCCACGGCACCGAGGCGCAGAAGGAGAAGTACCTGCCGGGCATCGTCTCGGGCGCGATCATCCCGACGGCGGTGTTCACCGAGCCCGACACCGGCTCGGACCTGGGGTCCCTGCGGACGCGGGGCCTGCGCTGGGCCAACGGCTGGAAGGTCTACGGCGCCAAGACCTGGATCACCCACGCCGCGCGCGCCGACCTGATGACCCTGCTGGTGCGGACCGATCCGTCGAAGAAGGACCACCGCGGGCTCTCGATGCTGCTGGCCGAGAAGCCGCGCGGCACGGCCGACAATCCCTTCCCCGCGCCCGGCATGAGCGGCGGCGAGATCGGCGTGATCGGCTACCGCGGCATGAAGGAGTACGAGATCGGCTTCGACGGGTTCGAGGTGCCGCACGAGAACCTGCTGGGCGGCCAGGAGGGCCAGGGCTTCGTGCAGCTCATGGCCACGTTCGAGAGCGCCCGCATCCAGACCGCCGCCCGCGCCATCGGCGTGGCGCAGAGCGCGCTGGACCTGGCCCTGGAGTACGCGCTCACCCGCAAGCAGTTCGGCCAGCCGATCGCCCAGTTCCCGCGCGTGGCCAACAAGCTCGCCATGATGGCCGCCGAGCTGGTCGGCGCGCGGCGGCTCACCTGGTTCGCGGCGCGGTCGAAGGACGAGGGCCGGCGCTGCGACCTCGAGGCGGGGATGGCCAAGCTGGTGGCCGCGCGCATCGCCTGGGCCGCGGCCGACAACGCCGTGCAGGTCCACGGCGGCAACGGCTTTGCGCTGGAAAGCCCGATCAGCCGCGTGCTGGCCGACGCGCGCATCCTCAACATCTTCGAAGGCGCCGGCGAGATCCAGGCGCAGGTGATCGCGCGGCGCCTGCTGGAAGGCGCCAACTGACCGGCCGCCGCCGCTACTTCGCCAGCGCGTCGTAGACCCAGCCGCGGTTCCTGCGCTGGTACTCCATCGCCAGCTCGCGGGCCTGGATCATGAAGATGACGAAGACGTCGTTCTTCGGGTCGACCCAGAACTCGGTCCCGGCGATGCCCCACCACGAGAACGTGCCCTTGCCCGGCCGCTGCACGGTGTCGTCGTTGACGAGGCTGAACCCGAGCCCGAAACCCATGCCGGCGCCCGGGAAGAACACGCCCGCCTGCCGGATCGCCGGCGTCGTCTGGTCCTGGCGCATCCGCATCAGCGTCCCGGGCTTCAGGATCCGCACGCCCTTGTACGTCCCGTTCCCTTCCAGCATCAGCACGAAGCGCAGGTAGTCCTCCGCCGTCGACGACAGCCCGCCGCCGGCCGACAGCAGCGCCGGCTTCTTCGTGTAGTCGTAGTACATGAACGGCTCGGCCGCCTTGGGCTCGGCGAACCGAGCCTTCGCCGAGGCCGGCTGCACGAAGCCGGTGTCGGTCATCCCCAGCGGCCCGGTCACGCGCTCGCGCACCAGGACGTCCAGCGGCTTGCCCCCGGCCGCCTCCACCACCGCGCCCAGCACGTCGGTGGAGCGCGAGTAGTACCACGCCGTCCCCGGCTCGCTGCGCAGCGGCAGCCCCGCGATCAGCCGCGCGTACTCGCGGTTCGGCAGGTCGTTGCGGTTCTCGCCGCCCGCGGCCCAGGCCTTGGCGAGCGGCGTGTTCGGCTGGATGAAGCCGTAGATCAGCCCCGAGGTGTGGCTCATCAGGTGGCGCACCAGCATCGGCTGCGCCGCCGGCCTCGTCGTCCCGTCGGCCTGCCAGACCGCCAGGTCCCTGTATTCCGGCAGGTACTTCGAGACCGGCGCGTCGATGTCGAGCCGGCCCTCCTCGACCAGCGTCATGGCCGTGACCGACACCACCGGCTTGGTCATCGAGAAGATCCGCCAGATGGTCTCGGCGTTCGGGACGGCCGCCTGCCCGGGCCCCTGCGTCCCGAAGCCCTCCTGGAACAGCACCTTGCCCCTGCGCCCGACCAGCAGGTAGGCGCCGGCGATCTTGCCGCTGGCCGCGTCGGCCTTCAGCGCCTGGCGCGCCACGTCCAGCTTCGCCGG
>NZ_JAEUMO010000175.1 GCF_016793285.1 Phenylobacterium sp. | reverse complement strand
CGACGCGGAGCGTCTTCGTGGACATGGCGATGGCGGTCAGCACCACCTCGGGGGCGGACGAGTAGCTGAACTGCGGCGAGCCGTGGTGCTCCACCTGCCACCAGGTCTCGAAGCCGGCGGCCTCGGCGGCCCGGGCCTGGCCGAGGATCTCCTGGAAGAGGCTGGCCTCGTCCTTGCCGTGCCAGGGAAAGGCCCGCTGGATCTCGCAGAACACGTCGAACTTCATGAGGGCCTCCGGACGGATGACATAACACGCGTTATGTTATGGGACGAGCTTGGGGATGCGGCGGGCCGGCGTCGCATGGTCAGAACACCGCGATCGGGTTGAGGGGCGAGCCGGTGCCGCCGGCGATGGGAAGCGGGGCCAGGGTGAGCTGGAAGCTCCAGCGGTTCAGCTCGGCGCAGGTCTGCGCGAGGGCTTCGAGGTGGAGGTTGTCCAGCAGGTGCAGGCCCATGCCGGCGAGCGCCAGCATGTGGATCGGCATGGCCCAGTCGCGGTGGATGCGGCCGTTCGGGATAGGATCGCTGACCCCGTCGCAGCCGAGGACGGCGACGTGGCGGGCGTGCAGCCATTCGGTGACGCGCGGGTCGAGGCCGGGGACGGCCTGGTCGGCGAAGCGGTCGCGACGGACGTCGCGGCCGAGGCGCACGATCAGGATGTCGCCCTTGCCGACGGTGACGTCCAGCTTGCGCTCGGCGGCCTCCAGGTCGGCGATCGTGGTCATGGTCTCGGAGTCGACGAAGGCGACGTCCTGGACGCGGGGGATGTCGAGGAGGACGCCCCGGCTGACGACGCCGTCCTTCAGGGCGAAGATCGAGTTCGCCCTGGCGCCGGTGCTCTTCACGTCGCTGGCGGGGCGGCCGTTGTACATCTTCTCGTCGGCGAAGACGTGGCAGAGCGCGTCGATGTGGCTGGACGCCATGCCGTGGAAGGCGATGCCGATGAAGTCGGTGGAGACCTGCAGGCCATCAATGCCGGGCACGCAGCAGTCATCGCCGCCGATCAGCATGTGGTGCTGGGCCGGCCAGGGGTTCTCCGGGCCGGGGCGCGTGGGGAATTCGCGCGCCAGGCTGACGGTGCGGCCCTCGCGGACCTGGCCGGCGGCGGCGGCGATCTCGGCCGGGCCGATGTGGTTCAGCGCGCCCCGCTCATCGTCGGCGCCCCAGCGGCCCCAGTTGGAAACGCGGCCGAACAGGGCCCGGAGCTCCTTGTCGCTCATGGCGAGCGGGTGGTCCCCGCGGCGAGGGTCGGCGGCGTCGGTCACGCCTTGTCGCCGAGGGCCTCGTTGGCGCGGGAGTGGCGCACGCCGGGCTCCAGCTCGATCATCTCGACGATGTTGCCGTTGGGGTCGTAGCAGCAGGCGGTGCCGACGATGCCCAGCGCCTCGGCGGGCGTGTAGGTGGGCCGGGTGAAGACCACGCCGGCGGCCTCCAGCGCCTTCTGGGCGGCGTGAACGCCACGGGTTCGGAAGGCGATGATTCGGGGCACGAGCTCGCGGCGGCGCGCTGGATCGGGGAAGTCGGCCCGGGGCTCCAGCCACTCGATGAGGTCGATCATCGGGCCGTCGCGGTCGGTGGGCAGCACCATCAGGACGCCGCGGCCGTTGGCGCGGCTCAGCCCGAAGATGCCGGCGACGAACGCCGGCCAGGTCACGTTGCGGCGGTCGTTCAGGACCTCGAACCCCAGCAGCTCGTAGAAGGCCACCGACTCGTCGAGGTCCCGGCAGTTGACCACCGTGTGATAGAGCCGCTCCAGCGCCCACTCGGCCACGACCGAACTCCCCTGCCCTAGAAGTTGACGCCGAGCCGCACGCCGAAGGTGCGCGGCGGATAGTAGGCGTAGTTGTCGAAGCCGAGGCCGTTGCCGAGCGTGTTCGACTGCAGGCCGTCGTTGGAGACGATGTCCTTGTTCCCGGCGTTGCGGACGAAGCCCTCGAGCGTCCAGCGCTCGTCGGCCGCGGCGTAGCGCACCGACAGGTCGACCAGGGTGTAGGCCTTCTGCCGCTCGTTCGGGCCGTTGGCCGACAGGAAGTAGAGGTCGCCCGAGCGGAAGACGTCGACGCGCGGGGTCAGCGAGCCGCCGGCCAGGTCGAGCGCGTACTGGACGCCCAGGTTGACCGTGTACTCCGGCGTCTGGACCAGGCGGTTGCCGGAGAAGTCGCAGATGCGGGTGGTCGCGTTGCAGCCGGGCGCGGCGGCGGCGAAGCGGTTGTTGACGGTCAGGTACTCGTCGTACTCGGCCTTGGTGGCGGTGACCGCGGCGTTGATGCGGAGGCCGGCGACCGGCGCGGCGATGGCCTCGACCTCGATGCCGTTGACGTGGGCGCGGCCGGCGTTGTCGATGCGCGAGCCGGTGATGTCCTGGACGAACACCTGCATGTCGCGGATCTTCTGGCGGTAGCCGGCGACGTTGAAGAGCAGGCGCCCGTCGTACAGCGTCGACTTCAGGCCGCCCTCGAAGGCGCGGACCGTCTCGGGCTGGTAGATGCCCGGGAAGTTGCCGACCAGGCCGCCGCCCGAGAGGTAGCCGCGGGCGTAGGCGCCGTAGACGATGACGTCGTCGCCGACCTGCCAGGTCAGCCCCACCTTGCCGGTGACCTCGTCCCAACTGCGGTCGAAGGTCTTGGAGTTGGGGAAGGCCAGCGCCAGCAGCGGGAGTTGGTAGTTCAGGAAGTCGAAGCCCTTCTTGGTGTCCTTCGTGTAGCGCAGGCCGACCGTGAGGGTGAGCGGCGCGCCCATGCCGGCCTTGCCGAGATCGAAGTCGGCCTGGCCGAAGACCGCCCTGGACGTGGTCTTGTAGATGCCGCCGTTCGTGAAGACGAAGGTGTCGGTGAAGGGACTGGCGGAGTTGCGGCCCGTGTCGGTGAACTGGAAGGTCTGGCCGACCTTCTCCTTGAAGAGGAACGCGCCGACGATCCACGAGAACGGGCTGTCCGACGGATTGGACGCCAGGCGCACCTCCTGGCTCCACTGGAACTGGTCCAGCGTCCAGTAGGGGTTGGTGGCGAGGGTCAGCTCCGAGGCGTCGGGGTCGTTGGACTGGGCCCAGTCGCCCTCGGCGTATCCCGTGACGGACGTGAGGGTGGCGACGCCGACGTCCCAGTTCATGGTCAGGCTGGCGTAGACGTTCTCCTGGTCGAACGTCTCGGGGCTGTTCTTGCGCACCTTGCGCGGGTCGGAGAGGTAGGGCTGGGCGCCGACGTAGCGGGCCGGCGCCAGCTCCCAGCGGGTCTTGGTGGCGACCGGGTCGCCGTTCTTCGAGATCGAGGCGATGAGGCGCGCATCGAAGCCCTCGAACGGCTCGACGTAGACCTGGCCGCGGATCATCCAGAAGTCCTGGCCGTCGGCGTCGTGGGTGGCGCCGGGGCCGGTGAAGAGGTTCTTCTGGTAGCCGTCGTGCTCGGCCTTCACGGCCGAGAGGCGGATCGCGCCGTAGCGGTCGCCGTCCTCGAAGATCGGCGTGTTGAA
Organism: Phenylobacterium sp.; assembly: GCF_016793285.1. Lineage (GTDB taxonomy): Bacteria > Pseudomonadota > Alphaproteobacteria > Caulobacterales > Caulobacteraceae > Phenylobacterium. The sequence continues at coordinate 5,165 of NZ_JAEUMO010000175.1, read as the reverse complement.
CCAGGCGCGGAAGATCCGGGCGTCGTAGTTGCCGACCAGCGCGTCGGCGTGGCCGGCGGTCTCGTTCGTCGGCTTGCGGGTGATGACGTTGACCGAGCCGCCGACGGAGTTGCGGCCGTAGAGCGTGCCCTGCGGCCCGCGCAGCACCTCGATGCGGTCGACGTCGAAGAACTCGGGATCCACCGAAGTGGTGCGCGCCAGATAGACGCCGTCGAGGTTGTAGGCGACCGGCGAGTCGCCGCCGGACGTGGTGTTCTGGCTGCCGACGCCGCGGATGGTGATGACGTTCTCGCCGCCGGTGACGCCGGCGCCGAAGCGCAGGGAGGGGATGCGGGTCGACAGGTCCTGGAAGCCCACCACGCCCTGGCGCTCGAGCTGGTCGCCGGAGATGGCGGTGAGCGCGATGGGCACGTCCTGCGCCTGTTCCTCGCGCTTCTGGGCGGTGACGATCAGCTCGCCGACGACGTTGTCGCCGGCCTTCTCCTGGGCGAAGGCGGGCGCGGCGGTCAGGCCGGCCAGGGCGGACGCGGACACCAATGCGGCACGCAGCAGCATGCGGCTCATTTGCTTCCCCTTCCTATGTCGCCGCCACGCTCTCGGACCGGCGCGGCTTGCCAGGAGATATAACAGGCGTTCTGGAATGTGGAAGCCCGTTCATAACGCGTGTTATGTAACTCGCGTTCGGACAAGTGGCGCCGCGTGCGCGCAATCGCTTGCCAGAGACGGCAGGCTTCCGGCAGACGGGTGGCCGATACACTTCTGAGACCATTCGGGGACGGGATGGGCCGCTCGGTCGACCATGACGAACGCCGCGAGATCTTCGCCGCCGCCGCCCTGCGCGTCATCATGCGCGACGGGATCGCGGGCCTGACCGTGCGCGCCGTGGCCGCCGAGGCCGGCTTCACCACCGGGGCGCTGACGCACTACTTCCACTCCAAGGACCAGCTCCTGATCGAGGCGTCGGAGCTGTCGGCCAGGCTGGTCCGCGACCAGATGATCAAGGCCGAACGGGTGACGCCGGCGCTCGAGGCGATCCGCAAGGTGGTGTCGTTCGCCCTGCCGCTGACGGCCGAGCGGCGCGACTACTGGAAGGTCTGGATCGGCTACTGGGAGCGCTCCAGCATCGACGCCGAGGTGAAGCGGGTGATGCGGCTGCGCTACGACGAATGGCGCGAGCGGCTGACGCGCCTGCTGGTCCGGGCCAAGGCCGAAGGCGACGTGGCCAAGGGCGTCGACCCCGGCCGCGCCGCGCAGGACCTGGTGCTGCTGATCGACGGCATCGGCGTCGCCGTCCTGCTGGGCGTCGGCGGCCGCATCCCGCCCGCCCGCCAGAAGGCCCTCTTCGACCTGTGGCTGGATACGGTGCGCGAGCGGGGCTGAACGATCGCGGTACGAGGCGCCCGGCGGCGCACGCGGGACGTTGGCGCGCCGCCGGGGCCCCGACGACGCTAGAACGCCGCGTCGTCGAAGAGCGAGCGCATCTGCTCGAGCGTGGCGGGCGCGAGCTCGAAGCCGCCGTCGTCGGTGTAGGTGACGATCAGCGCCCGGGCGATGTCGGCTTCCGCGGCCGCTTCCGGCGGCGGGGTCAGGTCGCCGCCGCCGTCCGCCGGCGGCCCGAGCACCGCGTCGCCGTCGTCCTCGCCGGTGACCGGCAGGTCCTCGGAAGGCGGCGGGTCGTCGCCCGGCGCGGGAGCTTCCGGCTCGGGCTGAGGCGACGAGACGCTGGGGCGATACCCCTCGGCCTTGCCGTGGGCCTTGTACCAGTAGTCGGCGTAGTCCTCGACGGTGTTCCCGCCCACGCGCTGCGCCCAGGCGTCGGAGTGCCGGTCGTTGCCCGCGCCGTAATACTCGCTGAAGAACGCCTGGAAGACGTCGGGGCGGTCGGCCAGGATCCTGGCGATCGGCACGCCGTCGTAGGTGGTGCGGCCGACCGGGGCGGCCCCCTCTTCCAGCGCCGCGGAGGCGCCCGCCGATTCGCCCGGCGTGTAGCCCTCGCGCTCGCCGTAGGTCTTGTACCAGTAGCGGGCGTAGTCCTCGGGGGTCTCGCCGCCGACGCGGTCGACCCAGGCCGGGGAGTGGCGGTCGTTCAGGGCGCTGTAGAACTCGCGGTAGTAGGCCGCGTAGACGTCGGGCCGCTCACGCAGGATCTGCGCGGCGAAGTCGCCTTCGGCCGGCGCCGCCGCGGAGGACAGCAGCCGCGCGGCGCGACCGGACAGGTCGGCGTCGTCACCCGCCGCCAGCCAGTCGAGGATTGAGGTCTGCAAGGTATAACTCTCCAGTCGTAACGAGCCCGACCGGAAACTGGCGTCGTTCGCCAGGAACTCAATTGTAAGAAACTTATAAGGAAACCGGCTCGAGGGCGGTTTCCGCGCCGGGGACTTCCAGCGTGTGCATGTTCTGCCTGCGGATCTCGGCCGCGGCCTCGTCGTAGAGGAACGGCAGGCAGGCGTAGCGGCGGCCCCGCGTGACGTGCGTCGCCTCGTGCAGCAGGCTGCAGGAGAAGACGACCGCGCCGCCGAGCGGCGCACGGTAGGTGCGCGAGCCGAACTCCGGGAACCGCAGCTCCCCGCCGTCGAAGCCGTCGTTGAGGTTGATCGAGACCGCGAACTGCCGGTGCGCGGTGCCGGTCGTGGTGTTGTCGCGGTGCGGCTGGAAATAGCCGCCCTCCTCGGCGTCGTAGCAGGCCACGATGTAGCGCTCGATGCGCGTGACCCTGAACTGGAACGCCTTCTCGATCTCGGGCATCAGGCGCTGCGAGACCCGGGCGCGGATCTGGCCCTGCAGGTACGGGTCGGCGACGGACGCGTCGCGGCGCTTCTTGAAGTCGCTGAGCACGCCGACGGTCTTGCCGTCCTTCTGGCGCATCGTGCCCGACGGCAGGCCGCCCTGGGACTCGTAGAGGTCGATGAGCTGGCGGCAGAAGTCGGGCTCGAACACGCGCGGGACGATCAGCACCGGCGCGTGCAGCGGGACGCCCGCGTGGTCGTCCGGCGACCCGAAGCGCAGCAGACTGGCGATCACCTGCGGGCCGCGGTCCAGAGGCGCGCAACCGATGACGCGCATCGAGGGGTCGACGACCACCCACTCGGGCACGACCTGGCCATCGGGCCCTTCGGCGCCGAAGAGGCGGCGGACATGGCCCTCGGAGTCGTCGAACCAGCGCATCGGCGGCCCGTCGCCGGCGCAGGCGTCGAACGAGGCCCGGTCGGGCAGCACTCCGAAGAAGATGCGCTGTTCGACCTGGAAGTGTTTCGCGTTGGCGCGCACCAGGGCGACGGCCGCGTCGCGCCGGGGTCCGGGCGGGGGCAGGAAGGCCAGCAGGATCCAGCGACCGCCCAGGCTGCCGAACGCGAACTCGGGATTGACGTGGGACGGGGCGCTGAAGAGCGGGGCCGGGGCGCCGGCGTGCAGGCTCATGGGATGAGGTCGGGTCCAGTCGGTCGGTAGCGTGGCGGCGGTGGCGGGAAGCCCGGCGCCGGGTCGTGGGGACGGCCCCGGCAGAGGCGCGGCATAGACTTGCCTGGGGGAACCAAGCCTCCCGCCGTCCCGAGATGCCCCGCGCCACGGGAGACGGGCAAGTATATGAAACCTATAAGACTTGATCGGCCAGACCTCCGGTATGAGGCGCGGCGAGACAGGAGTTCGACGCCCGCGTGCCCCCCGCCATGCGCAACCTGATGCGATACGCCGGCGCGCTCGCGATCGTGGCGGCGGCGAGCGTCCTGGCCGACGTGTTCTCGCGGATCACCGGCACGAGCCGGCTGACGAGCATCTTCCTGTCGAGCGTGCTGCTGGCCGCGTTCTACCTGGGCACGGGGCCGGGCTACCTGGCGGCGGGCGCGGCGCTGGTGGCGCACCTCTATCTCGTGGATCCGCCGTACAAGTTCTCGCTGGGCTCGATCGACGAGATGAACGCGCTGCTGCTGTTCCTGGCGGCGTCGGTGCTGACCAACCTGCTGGCCGGGCGGGTGCGCGGCGAGCGGCGCAAGAGCCGCGCGCGGGCCGAGATGAACGCCGCGCTGCTGGAAGCCGCCCGCGAGCTGTCGGCGACCGCCGACGAGGGCTTCATCCGCCAGCGGCTGGCCGAGCGGCTGGGACGCCTGGCGGGCGGGCCGGCCGTGGTGCGCGATGCGGCCGCGACGGAGGCCGAGATCGCCGAGGGCTGGCGCTTCCGGGCGCTGGCGGCGGGCGAGGACTCCTTCGGCGTCGCGGGCTGGCGCTCGCCCAGGGGCCGGGCCCTGGAGCGCGAGGCGCAGGCGGCGCTGGAACTCCTGACCGACACCGGCGCGGCGGCGATCGCGCGGGCGCGCCTGGACGCCGCCAAGGCCGAGGCCGAGACGCGGGCGCGGACCGAGGACCTGCGCAACGCCCTGCTTTCCTCCGTCAGCCACGACCTGCGCACGCCGCTGGCCACCATCCTGGGCTCGGCGACCGCGCTGAAGCGGTTCTCCGACACGTTCGACGCCGAGACCCGCCGCGACCTGGCCACCACCATCGAGGAGGAGGCCTCGCGGCTGGACGCCTTCGTCTCGAACCTCTTGCAGATGACGCGGCTGCAGTCGGGGGCGTCGCCGCTGAACCGGATCGCGTTCGGGGCGCCGGAGGCGGTGCGGACCACGGTGGAGCGGCGCACGCGCGGCCGTCCGGGCGTCTGCACGGTGAGCGTGGAGCCGGGCCTGCCCGAGGCGCTCGGCGATCCGGCGCTGTTCGAGCAGGCGCTGGGCAACGTGGTCGACAACGCGCTGCGCTACGCCACCTGCGGCGGACCGATCGAGGTTGACGTGGGCCGGCGCGGCGAGGCCCTGGTGGTGGCGGTGCGCGACCGCGGACCCGGCGTGGCGGAGGACGACCTGGAACGGATCTTCGAGCGGTTCTTCCGCGCGGCGGGGTCGGAGCGGATCAGCGGCACGGGCCTCGGCCTGGCCATCAGCCGCGGGCTGATGGAGGGGATGGACGGCGCGGTCGCCGCGCGGGCCCGCGAGGGCGGCGGCCTTTCGGTGGAGCTCGTGCTCCCGGCGGCGGTGGCGGCATGACCGAGCCGGCCGCCATCATGCTGGTGGACGACGAGCCGCAGATCGCGCGCTGGCTGAGCCCGGCGCTGCGGGCGGCGGGCTACCACGTCGAGCACGCCGAGACCGGCGCCGCAGCGCTGAAGCGGCTGGCCG
>NZ_JAEUMO010000267.1 GCF_016793285.1 Phenylobacterium sp. | reverse complement strand
ACTGCGACCGCTACGCCGACGCCTGGATCAACTTCCCGGCCCACTGGCGCGACCCGGACTTCCGCGGCGTGCTGCCGAGGGGCACGCCGGTCGCCCAGTGTTTCCCGGTGCGCCGCGAGCGCTGGCGCGCCGACGTCGGCGTGATGGACGCAGCGCAGGCGTCGGCCGCCCAGGCGCTGATCGGCGACATCCGGCGCGAGCGGGGCGTCTACCGCAAGCGGTTCCGGGTTTAGGTTCAGCAAACTCAACCCCACGCAGGGGCGGACCTCAGCGCCGCCCCAGGAACCGTTCGGCGTCGCTGGGGCGCAGGAAGGCGCGGCCGCGTGGGACGGCCGCCAGGGCGTTGAGGGCGGCCCCTGCGGCGTCCGGGGCGAGGCGTGCGGCCTCGCGCAGCGCCGCTTCGCCCGCGGCGCGGTCGCCGAGTTCCAGCAGGCACCGGCCCAGGCCGATGCGGCTCTGGACGTCGCCGGGCTGGCGGGCGAGGACCAGGCGGTAGAGTTCGGCGGCCTCGGCGAAGGCGCCGTCGAGGGCGGCGGTCCGGGCCAGGCCGATCATGGCGTCGAATCGTTCCGGGGCGGCGGCGCGCACCTCGGCGAAATGGCGCCGCGCGGCCGCGCGGTCGTCCGTCTGCAGGCGCAGGAACCCCAGGCCGACCTCGAGCACCAGCGCCTCGGGCGCGAGCGCGAGGCCCGCCTCGAACACCTCGGCCGCCTCGCCGAACCGCCCCGCCCTGCCGAGCGCGTCGCCGAGTTCGAGGAACGCCAGCGGGTAGGGCGGCCGCCGCGTCGTCGCCTGCCGAAGCTGCTCCAGCGCCGCGTCGGCGTGGCCGCCGTCGGCCAGCGCGCGGGCGAGCAGGGTCTCGAGCGCCGGATCGGCGCTGCGGCGCGCCAGCGGTCTCAGCGCGTCGGCGGCGGCGTCGGCCTTGCCCTGCAGCAGCAGGGCCTGCCCCAGCAGGCGGGCGGCGCGGGCGTCGGCGCGCCGGGCCTTCAGGACGCCCCCGGCGAGGCGCTCCGCCTCGGCCAGCCGGCCACGCCGCAGCGCCTCGCCCGCGGCTTCCAGGGCGGCGTCGACGGTGGCCGGACGGGGGGCGTTGGGCGGCGGGCGCTGCGACATGTGACCGCGGGATGTCAGCGTGGCCGCAGCGAAAATGCAATCGCCGCTTCACGTTTCGCGTGTGACAGCGGGTTGACAGAGGCCCTCTCCCGCGCCATCTGCCCCGATGCGGGTTTAGCGCGCAAACGACAGACATCATTGGGCCGCTGCGTTCGACGGGCGCGCCCCCTTCGCGGATGAAGATGTCTCCCTCGCTGTGCGGAAATCCCGGTGGTCGCGCCCTGCCAGGCCGACGACGCCTGCAAAGGCTGCCGGATCGTGCCCGGCGGCCGCATTCTTGCATTTGGCGTCCGACGCGAGCGGAGCTGCGTATCCACCGGCGCGCAAGAACAGACACGGGAACGATTTCGGCGGGCCGTGGGTCGTATTGACGCGACCACTCGATCCCGGGCCGCCGGCCACCATTTTCGGCCCGCCTCTGAAGAGGGGCGGCAGCCGATTTCGGAGATTCAGATGAGCGCAAACACGGCCGAAACCGAAGCCCCCGAGACCACAGCCGGCGACGGCCCGCTGCTCGACCTGACGGATGCGGCGGTCAAGAAGTTCATCAAGCAGGCGAAGACCCGCGGCTACGTCACGATGGACGAGCTGAACAAGGTCCTGCCCAGCGAGGAAGTCACCTCGGAGCAGATCGAGGACACCCTCGCGATGCTGAGCGAGATGGGCGTCAACGTCGTCGAGTCCGAGGACGACGCCGAGGGCGGCGAAGTCGTGGTCCGCGAAGAGAGCGCCGTCGTCGAGACCACGAAGGAGCCCGCCTACGACCGCACCGACGACCCGGTGCGCATGTACCTGCGCGAGATGGGCTCTGTGGAGCTCCTGAGCCGCGAGGGCGAGATCGCCATCGCCAAGCGCATCGAGGCCGGCCGCGACACGATGATCCGCGGCCTCTGCGAGAGCGCGCTGACCTTCGAGGCCATCATGGTGTGGCGCGAGGAGCTGGAGGGCGGCCGCATCCTGCTGCGCGAGGTGATCGACCTCGAGCAGACCTACGGCGGCCAGAACGCCGCGGCCGGGGAGATCCCGGCGGCGGCCGAGGCCGCGGAGACCGAGGAAAGCGAAGAGGCCGAGGGCGAGGAGAAGCCCGAGGGCGAAGGCGAGAGCGACGACGACTTCGACGACGGCGCGGGCCCCACCATCAGCGCGATGGAAGCCGAGCTGCGCGACGGCGTGATGGCCACCCTCGACGCCATCGCGGCCGAGTTCGAGGCCTTCCGCCTGCTGCAGGAGAAGCTGGTCGCCCAGAAGCTGAAGGGCGAGGACCTCTCGGACAAGGACCGTGCAGCCTACGGCGCCGCCACGGGGGTCATCGTCCAGCACCTCAAGACCCTGAAGCTGAACAACAACCGCATCGAGGCCCTGGTCGAGCAGCTCTACGCGATCAACAAGCGCCTGATGGTGCTCGAAGGCCGCCTGCTGCGCCTGGCCGACAGCTACGGCATCAGCCGCACCGAGTTCCTGAAGGCCTACTTCGGCCAGGAGATGCGCCCCGACTGGGCCGGCCAGGTCAAGGCGCTGGGCGTGCGCTGGACCAAGTTCTCCGAGAACGACGGCGGCCAGATCGGCGACATCCGCTCCGAGATCGCCGCGCTCGCCACCGAGACCGGCGTGCCGATCGACGACTACCGCCGCATCGTCCAGACGGTGCAGAAGGGCGAGCGCGAGGCCCGCCAGGCGAAGAAGGAAATGGTCGAGGCCAACTTGCGCCTCGTGATCTCCATCGCCAAGAAGTACACGAACCGCGGCCTGCAGTTCCTGGACCTGATCCAGGAGGGCAACATCGGCCTGATGAAGGCGGTGGACAAGTTCGAGTACCGCCGGGGCTACAAGTTCTCCACCTACGCGACGTGGTGGATTCGCCAGGCGATCACCCGCTCGATCGCCGACCAGGCGCGGACCATCCGCATTCCCGTCCACATGATCGAGACGATCAACAAGATCGTCCGCACCAGCCGTCAGATGCTGCACGAGATCGGCCGCGAGCCGACCCCGGAGGAGCTGGCCGAAAAGCTGGCCATGCCGCTGGAGAAGGTGCGCAAGGTCCTGAAGATCGCCAAGGAGCCGATCAGCCTCGAAACCCCGATCGGCGACGAGGAAGACAGCCACCTGGGCGACTTCATCGAGGACAAGAACGCGGTCCTGCCCATCGACGCGGCCATCCAGTCGAACCTGCGCGAGACCACCACCCGCGTGCTGGCGTCGCTGACGCCGCGCGAGGAGCGCGTCCTGCGCATGCGCTTCGGCATCGGCATGAACACCGACCACACCCTGGAAGAGGTGGGCCAGCAGTTCAGCGTGACCCGCGAGCGGATCCGCCAGATCGAGGCCAAGGCGCTGCGCAAGCTGAAGCACCCGAGCCGGTCGCGGAAGCTCCGCAGCTTCCTCGACAGCTAGCGGTCGCGATCAGGTCTCACGAAAACGCCGCCGGGTCGTCGCCCCGGCGGCGTTTCTGTTTCGTCGCTGCGGCCGATCAGGCCAGGGCGGTCCGCCGGCGGCGCATGGCGGCCCCCAGCAGGCCGAAGCCCAGGATCGTGACCGCCCAGGTCGAGGGTTCGGGCACGCTGGCCAGGTAGATGTCGGCGGTGGTGCGCTCGTAGGGCGCGGCCAGGACGTCGACGTTGAGGTTCCAGCCGATGGCGTCCATCGCCGCCAGGTCGAGCCCGCTGACCGCGTCGCCCGTGCCGCCGCAGATGTACGGGTTCATGATGCCGCGGAAGTTCGTGCAGGGCGAAGCCTGGTTCGGCTCCTTCCAGTGCGAGGCCTGGTTGCCGTCGCCGTTGAACGCGCCGGTCGAGAAATAGCCGTCCATCAGCGCGGTCGCCCCGCCGTCGATGGAGAAGTAGGCCGGCTGGTCGTGGGCCCAGTTGAGCTGGCCGGCCGAGGTGTAGCGGAACATGTCCAGCCCATAGCCCCACCAGGCGTCGTCCACCGGGCCGTCGTAGTCGATGGCGTCGATGAAGTCGAAGTCGTCCGCGCCGCTGACGAAGCCCAGGGCGTGGCCGATCTCGTGGATCGCGACGCCGATGAAGTCGTAGTAGCCGGCGCTGATCCCGTTCTGCGGGTTGAAGTCGAAGTTGAACTGGTTCGAGAACTGGATCTCGGCGTCGACGAAGCCCGGGCCGAAGTCGACGCCGAACGCCTTCGCGTTGGCCGAGGTGAGGGCGATCGTCTGGCTGATGGCGTCCTCGGGCGCCGTCCGCAGCGGCTGCGTGCCGTCGGCGCCGCCCTGCGTGCCGGGATCCTGATACCCGGGGACCAGGACGTTGACGCTGCCGTTGCCGTTGAGCGGAGACAGGTTGGCCACGGCCTGCGCGTCGAGGGCGCTGGTGCCGGTGAAGGCCAGGGCGTCGTAGTAGTCGGCGATCGGCACGTAGGTCAGCAGGCTCGACCCGGTCGAGCCCAGCACGTTCGGGCCGAGGTCGCTGTAGCCGACGTTGATGTGCAGCGTCGCGGTGTTGGTGAGCACTGATTCCCAGTACTTGGCCGCGATGGCGAAGCCTTTCTCGGCCGCGCTGCCGGTCACGCCGCCGATGTCATGCAGCACGATCTCGAGCGCGCTGGCCGGCGTCGAGGCGGCCATCGCCGCCGCCACGGAACCGGCGAGCAGAACCGTCTTCAGTTTGAACTTGAGCATTGGGAGTCTCCCCAGATCCCGGTTTCGAAGGTTGCGTCCACAACTGCAGGTGGGCGCGACATGACCGAAGGCTGGGCGCCCTTTGATCGTGGCGTCAATACCGTTCGCCGCGCGGGCGAGTCCCGGATCGGCGCGGCGCGGGAGTCCGTCCGCCTGGCGGGCCATCCGGTGGCGCGGCGCGGCGCCGATGCGCTAGATGTGGGCAAAGCCCGGGGAGTCTCGATGAGTGTGCTGAAAGTCCTGGCCGCGCCGGTGCTGGCGCTGGGCCTCGCGTGGCCGGTCGCGGCGCAGCAGACTCCCGACGAGACCACCCGCTCGGCCGGGAACATGAAGGCCCACATCGGCTTCCTGGCGTCGGACCTGCTGCAGGGGCGCGAGGCGGGTTCGCCGGGCTTCGACGTCGCGGCGAACTACGTGGCCAGCCAGTTCGCCCAGCTCGGCCTGAAGCCCGCGGGCGCGAACGGCGGCTGGTTCCAGCCCGTGCCGCTGATCGCGGTGCGGCCGAAGGACGAGGGGCGCTACGTGCTGCGCGGCGCCTCCGGCGCCGAGACGCCGCTGGTGTTCGGCGAGGACGTGCTGACCGGGCGGCTGTCGGCGACGAGGGACATCGCGCTTTCCGCGCCGCTGGTGTTCGTGGGCTTCGGCGTCGTGGCGCCTGAGCGGGGCCGCGACGACTACCGTGGCCTGGACGTGAGGGGGAAGATCGTCGTCGTCCTGTCAGGCGCGCCGGCCGCCTTCCAGACCGAGGAGCGGGCCTACTACGCCAACGCCCGGACCAAACGCGCGGCAGCCGCGGCCCGCGGCGCGATCGGCGTCATCGGCGTCAACCTGCCGAGCGACGAGCGGCGGCGTCCGTTCGCCCAGGGCCGGCGCACCTGGCAGGCGTGGTCGATGACCTGGCGCCAGGTCGACGGGAAGCCCTTCGACGCGGCGCCGGGGGCGCCGGCGCTCGGCGCGCTCAGCGTGGCGGGCGCGCAGAAGCTGTTCGCGGGGGCCAGGAGGCCCTGGGCCGAGGTCGTCGCCGCCGCCGAGAAGCCCAAGGGCGACCCGCCGCGTTTCGCGCTGCCTGCCCGCCTTGACGTGACGCTGCACGCCGAGACCCGCACCATCGAGAGCGCCAACGTCGCGGGAATGATCGAGGGCTCGGACCCCAGGCTGAAGGATGAGGTCGTCGTGCTTTCGGCGCACCTGGACCACATCGGCGTCACGCCGCCGGTCGACGGCGACGGCATCAACAACGGCGCGCTCGACAACGCCGCCGGCGTCGCCACGACCCTGGAGGTGGCCCGCGCGTTCGTGGATTCGGGCAGGCGGCCGCGCCGCTCGATCCTGTTCCTGGCCGTCACCGGCGAGGAGAAGGGCCTTCTCGGCGCCGAGTACTTCGCCCGCAACCCGACGACGGGGCCGGCCACGCTGGTCGCCAACGTCGACCTCGACATGCCGATCCTGCTCTACGACTTCACCGACGTGGTGGCGTTCGGCTCGGACCGCTCGGGCGTCGGACCGGCGGTCCAGCGGGCGGCGGCGCGGATGGGCGTGACGGTCTCGCCCGACCCCCTGCCGGAGGAGGGCAACTTCACCCGCTCCGACCACTACCGCTTCGTCGAGGCCGGCGTGCCGGCGGTGTTCCTGATGACCGGCTTCCAGAACGGCGGCGAAGCGAAGTTCCGCGGGTTCCTCAGTGGCTGCTACCACCGCCCCTGCGACGACCTGAACCAGCCCATCGACTACGTGGCGGGCGCCAAGTTCGCGCGGCTGAACTACGAGATCGCCCGCGAACTCGCCGACGTCGACCGGCGCCCCCTCTGGAACAAGGGCGACTTCTTCGGGACGAAGTTCGCAAAGCCTGCGGCGATCGCGGATCGGTAGGCGTTGACGCGTCAGGCCTGCGCTCCGATCATCTTCGGATGGCTGACGGTGAAATCCGGGTGAAACTGGGCGCGGACACTGAACGGCGCTTGCGAGCCGTTGCCGACGCCTCCGGACGTTCGGTCAACGACTACCTGCGAGATCTCATCGCGGAAGACCTCGCGCTCGACTGGAGAGAAGACGAGGAGATCGCGGCGGCGAGCGACCGATCCGGCGGCTGGCGGACGGCTGACGATGCCGTGTCCTACTTTCGTACCGAGCTCCACCGACACGTGAAGAAGGCTGGGTGAGGCCGGTCTACGTCGCCGAGGCGGCGTTTCGAGACCTCGAGAGGCTGGTCGGCTGGCTTGCCCCGAAGAGCCCGCGCGCTGCGGACGCTGCCGCTGACGCGCTGGCGGCGGCGATCGCGTCGCTCAATGACAATCCGGAACGCGGCCGTCCGGTCGGCGGATCGATCCGCGACCAGGTCACCGCAACCGCTGTTCGGGTCACACGGCCGCGCCATGCGCGCGAGCAACGCTGAGTGGGCTGCTGCAACGGCGGGGCATGACTTTGGCCCCGTCGGTCATGGTCGCAGGAAGCCCGGGCGCCCAGACTGAGCCGATGTCGACGAGCGCCCTACCGCCAGCCGTAGTTGAAACTGACGGAGACCCGTGGGGTCTTTGCCTGGTTGGGCGGGACCTCGTGGCGGAGCCAGCTCTCCCACATGTAGATCGTGCCGGGCGCGGGCTGCAGGTAGACGAAGGCCTGGGCGTCCTCGGGGGCGTCGGCGCGCCGCATCGGCGCGGCCATCATCAGCGGCAGGCGCGGATCCTCCAGCTTGAGCGCCGAGGCGCCCTTGGGTGTGTCGACGTAGACCGTGCCCGAGATCACGCTGTGCGGGTGGATGTGGCCCGAGTGGCCGGCGCCCGGCTTCAGGATGTTCACCCACAGGCTGTCGAGCCGCAGCTTGCCGCCGGCCAGGTCGAGATGCAGCGAATCGGCGAAGCGCGCCGCATGACGGTCCAGCCTGCGCTTCAGATCGGCGAACACGCTCATGCGCTGCGGTAGGTCGCCGAGTGAGCCGTATGAGGTGTATCCGCCGTATGCGTGCTCGCGGCACCAGGCGCGGCCGGCCGCGTCCTCGGCGGCCAGCGCCTTGCAGGCCTGCAAAATCTCGGCGTTGAAATTTTCGAAGCTACGGTCTGTTGTAAGGCTGGCTTCGTAGACCGGCGTGACGAAGAGCGGGCGCAGCGTCATGAGGGGCGGCTTAACCCAGCCCATCGGTTTCTCAAAACGCCGCGGCTCCCGGAGCGGGGCGGTGGCGCGGCGTGCGAACCTTGTTTAGGTTGGCGTGACAACAACTCGCCGGGGCGAACGGCGGGCAATGGGGGAAGCGGAAGATGATCAGGTTCGTTGCAGCCCTGGCCGTGGTCGGCCTCGTCGCGGCGGCGCCCGTGGCCGCCCAGGCGCAGGCAAAGAAGCCCACCGCCGCAGCCTACAAGGCTCCGCGCGGTCCCGACGGCAAGCATCCTGACCTGAACGGCGTCTGGCAGGTGATGAACACCGCCGGCTGGGACATCGAACCCCACGCGGCGCGCGCGGCGCTGCAACTCCGGCCGGGTCCGTTCGTGCCGGTGCCCGCGAAGGCGGTGGTGGCGCTGGGCGCGGTGGGCTCGGTGCCCGCGGGCCTCGGCATCGTGGAAGGCGGCGAGATCCCCTACACGGCCGACGCCAGGAAGACGCGCGACGAGAACCGCGCCGACTACCTGAACCGCGATCCGGAAGTGAAGTGCTACCTGCCGGGCGTGCCGCGGGCGAACTACATGCACCTGCCGTTCCAGATCTTCCAGTCCGAGAAGTCGATGATCATCGCGTACGAGTACGCGGGCGCGGTGCGCAACATCCTCTTCACCGACCCCGGCCCGTCGCCGGTGGATAGCTGGATGGGCCAGTCGGTGGCCAAGTGGGACGGCGACACGCTCGTGATCACCGTCACCGGCATGAACGACAGGACCTGGTTCGACCGCGCCGGCAACCACCATTCCGACCAGATGACGGTGGTCGAGCGCTGGACGCCGACCGGGCCGGGCGTGGTCCGCTACGAGGCGACCGTCACCGACCCCAACACCTTCACCAAGCCGTGGAAGATGAGCTTCAACCTCTACAAGCGGCAGGGGGACGACGCGCGGCTGAACCAGTTCAAGTGCGTCGAGTTCGTCGAGGAACTGATGTACGGTGACCTGCGCAAAGAGCCGCTGAAATAGGCCGGATCGGCCTTTGGATTAGACGACCATCCGGCGTTTGGAGGCGAAGATGGACAAGAAGAAGCTGATCGTGGCGGGGGCCATCGCGGGCGCCCTCAGCGTGGCCGCCGCCGGCGGCGCGGCCTGGGCGCACCACGCCTTCGCCGCCGAGTTCGACGGCAAGGCCCCCGTGCTGCTGCGCGGCAAGGTCACCCGGGTCGAATGGATCAATCCGCACGCCTGGGTCCACGTGGCCAATGTCAACAAGGACGGCACCACCACCGACTGGATGGTGGAGGGCGGCACGCCCAACACGCTGCTGCGCGCCGGGATCGACCGCAACTCGCTGAAGGCCGGGACCGAGATCATCGTCCGCGGCTACCAGTCGAAGGACAAGCTCTGCCGCCCGGCCTGCAAGGCCAACGGCCGCGACGTGACCTTCCCGGACGGCCGCAAGATCTTCATGGGCTCGTCGGGCACCGGCGCGCCCCGCGACGGCGCGGACTCGACCGAGAAGTAGGTCCGAACAATACCGGATGCGGAAAGGGGAGCCTCTCGGCTCCCCTTTTTCGTGCCCGCTTTCCCGGGGCCGCGAAGTGGCGCCCTCCAATTCAATCTTCCGCGCTTCCGGATGACGGAGCCTCCGCAGGCGCGAAGGCTCGGGCCTACTTCGTCTGGAGCTGGAGCAGCGAGTCCCACATGTCCTGGGCGAAGCGGATCACCGAGACGTTCGCCGAGAAGGCGGTCTTGGCCTGCACCATCTCGACGACCTCGTGGGCGACGTCGACGGTCTCGTCGCCGCGCATGTTGGCGATCTGGACGGCGGAGGCCTCGAAGCGGCGTGACGCCGCCATCAGGCCGTATCGGGCTGTGGCGATCGGGTCCATGCGGCCAGGTTGGCGCAATGCGGGTTAACCGAGGGCTCCCGGAGATGGTGAATCGCCGGGGCAGCCGTCCGGCCGGAAAGAGCGTATCGTCGCGGCAGAGGAGCCCGCCCATGCGACTTCACACCCTCGGCGCTCTCGTCGCGCTCTGCGCCGGCGCCGCCTACGCCCAGCCGATCGACGAGAACCCGCCCACCAGGACGATCCAGTGCATCGACGTCGGCGGCCAGCTCATCGCGGCCTCCTGCAACGTCCCCGGCAGCCGGCTCGACCCGCGCGAGTACATCTGCACCTGCCCGAACGGCGGCCAGCGGGTCGAGGTCGCGGTCTGCGCCAAGGGGCAGAAGCCGCCGGCCGAGAGTCGGGCGCTGAACATCGCGCGCCGCGAAGCCATCCGCGACGGCAGCCTGCTGGGTGACACGGTGAAGGGCCAGGCGATCTGCGTGGCGCCCCGCAACCGCGGCTGACGCCGGGCTTTAGCCCAGCGCGCCGTAGACGATCTTCTGGAACATCGGGCCGCCGACCCGGCCCGAGGGCCGCTGGCCCTGCATGGCGGTGACGGCCTCGGGTCCGAGCGGCATGGAGTCCTGGATCAGGTAGATCAGGATCATGTCGTTCGCGGGGTCGGCCTGCCACCAGGTGCCGAAGGCGCCCGGCCAGCCGAAGCTGCCCGCCGCGCCCGCGCCCATCCACTCGTGCTTCTGGGCGTCCATGATCATCGACGTGCCGAGGCCGAAGCCCTGGCTGAGCCAGAACGGCATCCCCAGGAAGTCGATCGTCCGCTGCGCCTCGGTGAGCCGGTTGGTGGTCATCAGGTCGATGGTCTGCGGCTTCACCAGCCGCACGCCGTCCACCTCGCCGCGGCCCAGCATCAGGCGGGCGAACGTCAGATAGTCGTCGAGCGTGGAGTAGAGGCTGCCGCCGCCGCCCTCGAAGGTGGTCGGCGTGTCCGGGTAGGGCCAGGAGACGTCCTTCAGCGGCCCGGCTTCCGGCGGCGCCTGGTAGAGCTTCGCCATGCGGCCGCGCTTCTCGGGCGGCGGCCAGAAGCCGGTGTCGTTCATGCCCAGCGGGCCGAAGATGCGGGCCTGCAGGACCTCGCCGAGCGTCTTGCCCTCGACGCGCGCCACCAGGAAGCCCAGCACCTCGGTCGCGTGGCTGTAATGGAAGCGCTCGCCCGGCTGGTAGCTGAGCGGCAGCTCCGAGAGCCGCTGGAGCCACTCGTCCGGCGAATAGGTGTTGGCCAGCAGCGAGCCCAGCTTGGCCTCGTGCGCGTGGGCGATGGGGCCGCGCGAGCTGAAGCCGTAGGCCAGGCCCGAACGATGGGTCATCAGGTCCTCGACCGTGATGTCGCGCCGGGCGGGGACGGTGGCGTCCAGCGGGCCCGCGGCGTCGCTCAGGACCTGCATGTCCTTGAACTCGGGCAGCCACCTCGTGATCGGGTCGTCGAGCCTGAGCTTGCCTTCCTCGACCAGCATCAGCGCCGCCAGCGTCGTCACCGGCTTGGTCATCGAGGCGATGCGGAAGATGGTGTCGCGCTCCATCGGCAGGCCGCCTTCGATGTCGCGGTGGCCGATGGCGTTGAACTGCACCTCCTGGCCGCCCTTCCACACCAGGGTGACCATGCCCGACAGCGCGCCCTGGTCGACCAGCCCCTTCAGGGCCGGCCCCACCTGGTCCAGAATCTCGCTCTTGAATCCCGCAGGCGCCTGCGCTCCGTCCACGGCCGTCCTCCCTTATCGTCGTTCACCCATAGCGCCGGGCGCGACGGCGTCCGTCAAGCGTTCCCGCGGGGAAAGCCGCGTTGCGTCCCGCCCGGGCCGCGGCGCGTAGAAACCCTCGACGGACGTCGCGCGGAGTTGCGTCCGCCGTGTCGCGTCCGTACCTGGGGAGCCGATGCCGCCGCCCGTGACCAAGCGTTCCGCGTTCGCCGCCCTGTCCGGGCTGGCCGCGGCGGCCTGCTCGCCGCTCTCGATGTTCGCGACGCTCTCGCCGAAGGACCCCGCAAGCCATGTGGCGCGCGGCGTGGCCTATGGCGCGGGGCCCCGGCAGCGGCTCGACGTCTATGCGCCCTCGCGGTCCTTGCCGGGGGACCGGCGGGACGAGGCGCCGGTGGCGGTCTTCTTCTACGGCGGTTCGTGGGATTCGGGCCGGCGGCAGGACTACAACTGGGTCGGCCGCGCGCTGGCGTCGCGCGGCTTCGTCACCGTGATCGCCGACTACCGGCTCTATCCCGAGGTGAAGTACCCGGGCTTCCTGCAGGACGGCGCCGAGGCGGTACGCTGGGCCGTGGAGTCCGCGGCGCGCTACGGCGGCGACCCGCGGCGGATCGTGCTCGCGGGCCACTCGGCGGGCGCCTACAATGCCGTGATGCTGGGGCTGGACGGCCGCTACCTGCGGGCCGCCGGCGTCGATCCCGCGGCCGTCCGGGCCATCGCCGGCCTCTCGGGCCCCTACGATTTCCTGCCGCTCACCGGCGACATCACCCACCGCATCTTCGGGGACGCCGCCGACCTGCCCTCCACCCAGCCGCTGGCCTATGTGACGCCCGCGTCGCCGCCCGCGTTCCTGGCCACCGGCGACGCCGACGACATGGTCTGGCCGAAGAACACCGTGGCCCTGGCCAGGAAGCTGCGCGAGGCCGGCGTCGCGGTCGAGGAGAAGCACTACGCGGGCATCGACCACATCCGCATGGTGCTGGCGCTCTCCAGGCCCCTGCGCGGCCGCGCGCCGGTGCTGGAGGAGATGACCGCCTTCCTGCGCCACCACGCGGCCTGAGCGCGCGCGATCCCTTACCGTGCAAGGCGTTCCTCCCCGTGCGTGACGCTTGTTGCGATGCCGCATTGAAGGCGCCGGCGCGCGTGCGTATATGCCCGTCGCTTCAGCGGAGGACCCCATGCTGCTCACCCTGATGAAGGCCAAGCTGCATCGCGCCACGGTCACCCAGGCCGACCTGGACTACGAAGGCTCCATCGCCATCGACCGCGACCTGCTGGACGCCTCGGGCATCCTGCCGCACGAGCAGGTGGACGTGCTCAACATCACCAACGGCGCCCGCTTCACCACCTACGCCATCGAAGCGCCGCGCGGCTCGCGTGTGATCGGGGTCAATGGCGCGGCCGCCCGGCTGGTGCAGAAGGGCGACAAGGTCATCGTCGTGACCTATGGGATGCTGCCTGCCGAGGAAGCGCGAAACTATGCCCCGACCGTGGTTCTGCTCGACGACGCCAACGAGATCAAGGCGGCCGCCTGAGGCCGCGTTCGCCGCAGTCGCGCTGGCGGCCGTGGCGCTGGCCGCCTGTTCGCCGACGGCCCCACCCGGCGTGAACCGCGACGACCTCGACGCGGCGATTTCGAAGGCCGTGGGCGGCCCCAACACCTGCGTGCTGATCGCGCAGGCGACGTCGGGGCGGGTCAACTACCGCTACAACTCCGCCACCGCCTGCGCGCGGGAATGGCCGGCCTGCGACGCGGCCGGGACCCGCAAGCTCAAGGACCTGCTCGACGCCACGGCGAAGGACCGCCAGCCGCGCATGCTTTCGTGCAACACGATGGCCGACGGCTCGCGCGGCGTCGGCTGGTCGGCCGGCCCGATCGC
>NZ_JAEUMO010000123.1 GCF_016793285.1 Phenylobacterium sp. | reverse complement strand
CGATCGGTCGATTCAGGCGGCGGACAAAGGTGATCTCGACCGTGTCACCGGTGCGGCGGATCTCGCCCAGATCGTCGTTCGTCATTGCTCGGACTCCAGGTGCGCGTCGAGGCGGGCCAGCCGGTCGGCCCAGAAGCGGCGATGCGGGGCGAGCCAACTGGTGAGTTCGGCCATCCCGCGCGGATCGAGGCGATAGAGCCTGCGCTGGCCGTCGGCGCGGACCTGCACGAGGCCCGCCGCCTTCAGCAATTTCAGGTGCTTGGAGACCCCAGGCTGGCTCATGTCCAGCGCCGCGACCAGATCGCCCGCCGGCCGCTCGCCGGCCCGCAGGACGTCGAGAATGCGGCGGCGGTTCGGCTCGGCCACGGCTTCGAAGGGAGACATGGGAAAGATATACTCGAATAGATATATAACTGCAATGATATGTATTGAACGTCATCCCCCGGCCCAGTGGGTGGCTCGGGCAAGCCGGGCCGTGATTTCCTTCCGGAAGCGGGCCCGGGCGCCCCTACAGCACCTCGCCCTTCACCCGCGGATGATCGCGCCAGGCCGGCAGGGTCGCCATGTAGGCCAGGGTGTCGCGTTCGGCGGCTTCGCGCGTGCCGCCGCTCTCGCGGAGCTGCCAGTCGACCATGCGGGAAAAGCGGGTGTCGAAGTCCTGGAGCGCGCCGGTCTCGTCGACGCAGTACGGGCAGTAGCGGCCGTTCTCGATCGGCATGCCGCAGCTCTCGCACTTGTGGGTCATGGCAGGTCTCCCGTCGGGGGTTTCTCGGATCGCAGGGCGGCGGTGAGCTCGCCCAGGAGCTCGGTGAGGAGCGCCAGCCGCGCCGGCGGCAGGCGTCCGGCGGCGAGGCGCAGGTGGTCGCGATCCAGCGCGTACATCTCTCGCGCCTGGACTTCGCGGCCGTGGGCGGTGAGCCAGATCAGCGCGCGGCGGCCGTCGCCGGGATCGGGCTCGCGGCGGATCAGGTCCTTGGCGGTGAGATGGTCGACCATCTCGGAGAGCGTCGAGGGCGCGCGGCCGAGGTGGCGCGACAACTCCGTCAGCGTCATCGGCCCGGCCTCGGCCAGGTGCAGCAGGAAGGCGGCGGTCTCGCGGGTGAGCTGCTCGCGCTTGTCGCGCACCCGTCGCACGGCATGCAGGTAGATGTCCTGGTGCGCCTGCGCGAACCGCGTGGCGAAGGTCTCGGGGTCCAGGGTCTCGGCGTCCATGGGCGCGGACGTTGGCGGCGAAGCGATCCTTCGTAAATCCCGATGCAAATCGGCCGCCCGCGCGGTACGGGACGGTATGCCTGCGCAAGGTCGAGTCCTCATCATCGCCGGCTCCGACTCCGGCGGCGGGGCGGGGATCCAGGCCGACATCAAGACCGTGACCGCGCTCGGCGGCTATGCGGCGACCGCGGTCACCGCGGTGACCGTGCAGAACACGCTCGGCGTCACCGGCGTACACCCGATCCCGCCGGACGTGGTGGCGGCGCAGGCGCGCGCCGTGCTCGCCGACATCGGCGCCGACGCGATCAAGACCGGCATGCTCGGCGATGCGGCGACGGTGGCCCTGGTGGCCGGGTTGCTGGACGAGGCCGGCGTGGCGGCGGTGGTCGATCCGGTGATGGTGGCCAAGGGCGGCGCCTCGCTGCTGGCGGCCGAGGCCGTCGCGGCGGTGCGCGAGCGGCTGGTCCCGCGCGCGGCGTTGCTGACGCCCAACGCGCCCGAGGCCGAGGCGCTGACCGGCATCGCGTGCGCGACGACCGACGACCTGCGCCGGGCCGGCGAGGCGCTGCTGGCCGCCGGCGCAAAGGCGGTGCTGATGAAGGGCGGCCACGTCCCGGGCGACCGCGTCGCCGACGTGCTGATGACCGCCGGCGGCGAGACGGTGTTCGAGGGCGAGCGGATCGAAAGCCGGCACACGCACGGCACCGGCTGCACCCTGGCGTCCGCGTGCGCCGTAGGGCTCGCGCAGGGCCTGCCGCTGACTGCGGCCGTGGCGCGGGCCTGGGACTACGTGCATGAGGCGATGCTGCGCGCGCCCGGGCTCGGCGCCGGTCACGGGCCGCTCGATCATGCGTGGCCGCTCAGGGGACGGGCATGAGCGACGAAGCTCGCCTGGAAGCGATCCTGCGGCGCTCCGAGCCGCTGATGCATGTGCTGCGAACGCTCGCGGTGCTCGAACTGCCGGACTGGCTGATCTTCTCGGGCGCGATCTACCAGCGGGTGTTCAACGACCTGACCGGCCGGCCGCTGGACTACGGCATCAAGGACTACGACGTCGCCTACCACGACGCCTCCGACATCGGCTACGAGGCCGAGGACGCGGTGATCCGCCGGGTCGCGGCCGAGTTCGAGCCGCCGCTGCGCGAGATGGTCGAGGTGCGCAACCAGGCCCGCGTGCATGTCTGGTTCGAGGGACACTTCGGCGAGCCCTATTCGCCGCTGAGCAGCAGCGCCGAGGCGCTGACCCGGTTCGTGAGCCCCGTGTTCGCGGTGGGCGTGCGGCTGGATCGCGACGACCGCATGACGCTGCACGCGCCGTTCGGCCTGGACGACCTCTTCGCCATGCGGCTGCGGCCGAATCCGAACCGCCTCAGCCCGAACTTCGACAAGATCGCCGGCTCGGCGAAGGCCCGCTGGCCCGAGATCGAAGTCCTCCGTTAGGCCCTCCGCCCCTCTCGCGGGTCCGCCGCAGGGGAAGTGGCCCTTGCCGCCGCCGCACCCCCGACGCAAGTCGTGTGGCCGACTTCGAGGAGGCCGCTCATGCGCCAATGGACCGTCGACGCCTTCGCCGCCCGGCCGTTCCGGGGCAACCCGGCCTGCGTGGTCGCGCCGTTCGACGCCTGGCCGGACGCGGCCTGGATGCAGGCCCTGGCCGCCGAGAACAACCAGGCCGAGACCGCCTTCCTGCTGAAGACGCCCGATGCGGCGCGGTTCGGCCTGCGCTGGTTCACGCCGATGCTGGAGGTCCCGCTCTGCGGGCACGCGACCCTGGCGTCGGGCCATGTGCTGTTCGCGGACCTCGGGATCGCCGCGGACAAGGTGACCTTCGACACCCTGTCGGGGCCGCTGACGGTGGCCCGCGCCGGCGACGGCTACGAGATGGACTTCCCGTCCCAGCCGCCGGTGCAGACCGCAATCCCCGCGGGCCTGGCCGAGGCGCTGGGCGCGCAGCCGCGCGAGGTCTGGGCCGGGCCCTACCTGGTCGCGGTGCTCGACGACGAGGCGGCGGTCCGCGGGCTGACGCCGGACATCGCGGCGTTGAACGCGGTGTCGAGCGCTGCCACCGGCGGACGGGGCAACGTCGGCGTCGCGGCCATCGCGGCGGAGGGCGGCGGCTACGACGTCGTCGACCGCTTCTTCGCGCCCGGCTCGGGCATCCCGGAGGACCCGACCACGGGGTCGTTGCACTGCATCCTCGCGCCTCTGTTCTCGGCCAGGCTGCGACGCGCGACGGTCCGCTACCATCAGGCCTATCCGGGCCGCGGCGGCGACCTGACGTGCGAACTCGCGGGCGATCGCGTGCTGATCCGCGGCCGCGCGGTCACCGTCGTCGACGCCACGCTGCGCCTCTGACAGGCAAAGACGCCCCCGGAGACGGGCTCCGAGGGCGCTTCGCTCTCCGCCGGGTGCGAGCCCGGCGGGGTTTTCAGGCCTCAGCCTTTAGCGGCGGGCGTACTGGCCGTCGCGCAGTTGGCGGTCGAGGCGGGTCTCGAAGGCCACCAGGCGCCGTTCGAGCTCGTTGCGCTCGTAGCGCGTCAGGCCGTTGCGGCGGTAGGTGGCCTCCAGGCGCGCGATGTCGCGGAATTGCGAGCGCATCATGCCGGCTTCCTGACGGGTCAGGCGGCCGTTGCGGATGCCGCGGTCGATGCGGGCGTCGAGCTGGTTCTGCATCGCGTTGATGTTGAAGCCGCGTTCCCAGTCATGGCGGTAGTCCCAGGCCGACCGGTCGTGGCGGCCGCTGTCGTGACGATAGCCGTCATGGCGATAGTCCTGGGCGGCGGCGGGCGCGGCGACCGCGCCCAGCGAGGCGGCGGCCAGAGCAATGAGAGCGATCTTCTTCATTTGGTGTCTCCTATCTCGTCTGGAGCCAGGGGGAGCCGGCATCCATGCGGCAGATGAAAACACCTGACGGCTGAAACGGTTCTGAGCCGCTCAGTCGGGTTTCGTTCACCTACATTACGAATGAGACAGCCTGTCAGGCCGCGGCGCCGGCCTGGCTGGGGGAGACGCCGTCGGTCGCGGCGGCGTTCAGCACCGCGGAGATCGCGTCGTAGAGCTTGGCGATCTCGATCGGCTTGGCGACGTGGGCGTCCATGCCGACGGCGAGATATTCCTCGACCTGGTGGGTGAGCGCGTTGGCGGTCAGGGCCACGATCGGCGTGCGGCGGCGGCCGCCGGTCCGCTCGGCGTCGCGGATGGCGGACGCCGCGGCGATGCCGTCCATCACCGGCATCTGGATGTCCATCAGGATCAGGTCGTAGGCGCCGTTGCGCCAGGCGTCGACCGCCTCCTTGCCATCGGGGACGATGTCGACCTCGATGCCCAGCGACCCCAGGACCGCGGCCAGCACCTGCTGGTTGGTGGGATTGTCCTCCGCGGCGAGGATGCGCAGGTCGCCGTCGTCCGCGGCCTGGGCCGGCTCGGCGGCCAGCATCGAAGCGGGCCTCCCGCGGGTCAGCGGCAGCTCGACGGTGAAGGTGGAGCCGCAGCCCTCCAGGCTTTCGACCTCGATCGAGCCGCCCATCATCTGGGTCAGCTCCCGGCAGATGGCGAGGCCCAGGCCCGTGCCGCCGAAGCGGCGGGTGGCCGAGTTGTCGGCCTGGGTGAACTTCTCGAAGAGGGCCGGGAGCTTCTCGGGCGCGATGCCGACGCCGGTGTCCTGCACCGTCAGTTTCAGGCCGCCCGAGGCGCTCTCGTCGACGCGGGCGATGACGGCGCCCGACGGCGTGAACTTGACGGCGTTCGACAGCAGGTTGCCCATGATCTGGCGCAGGCGGTCGGCGTCGCCGCGCCACCAGCCCCTGGCCGCCTCGGCGATCTCCACCTGGAAGTCCAGCGCCTTGGCCTGCGCCATGATCTGGAAGTTCTCGCGCACCTGGTCGATCGCGACGTCGACGTCGAAGTCGTCCTCGAACAGGGTGAGCTTGCCGGCCTCGATCTTCGACAGGTCGAGCACGTCGTTGAGCACGGCCAGCAGGAGGCCGCCCGAGCGGCGGATCACGTCGAGGCGGTCGCGCTGGACCTGGTCGAGGGCGCCGAGCGCCATCACCTCGGCCATGGCCAGCACCCCGTTCAGCGGCGTGCGGATCTCGTGGCTCATGTTGGCGAGGAACTGGGTCTTGAGCACGTTGGCGGCGTTGGCGGCGTCGCGCGCCATCTCAAGCTCGCGCATCGCAGCCTTGAGGTCGTCCTCGCGCTCCTCGAGCTTGGCCAGCAGGTGGTTGAAGCTCTCGGTGAGGCTCTGGAAGAGTTCGTCCGAGGCGTCGACCTTGACGGGCGTGAAGCTGCCGGTCGCCGCGATCTCCTGCATGCCCTCCGACAGCGTCTGCACCGGCTGGATCACCCGGTGCGCCAGGCTGCGCGCGAGGAACAGCGCCACGCCCACGCCGCCGAACAGCAGCACGAAGGTGAGCGCGATGAACTGCGGCAGCATCGGGGCGAGCGACGGCTGCTCGACCACCATGCTGACCTGGCCGACCGGCCTGCCTCCGAGCCGGATGGGCCGGACGATGGTCTCGACGGCGCCCGTCGGCGCGGCGCGCGTGCGGAAGCTCGCGACCTCGCGGCCGGCGACGTCCGTCACCTGGCCCGACACCACGTCCTTGCCCGCCTTGACCGGCGCGAGCGCGGCGAGCAGGGCGGTCCGGTCGGGCGTCGCCATCGACGGCGCGGCCACCTGGGCGGCGATCTCGGCGAGGTCCTCGTGGAAGCGGTGCGACTGCGTGCGGGCCACCGCCCACTGCTGCAGCATGAACGTCAGGCAGGCGGCGACCAGCACGACGACGGTGGTCACCAGGCCGACGCCCGCGACGCGCGCATGGAACGTCGCCGTCGGCGCGGAACTCTTCGGCGCCCCCTCGTCGTCTGTGCTGTCCCAGATGACGTTCATGGGCAACGCCTTAGCCCGGCGAGTCCTAACGCTTCGCTTCCATGGGCCGGATGCAACCCAGCGTGGTCTGCCGTCACTGTGCCCTGGGCGCCACGCCACAACCTGCCGCAGACGAAATTATGGTTAACAACCTCTGAATCGATTGCGTGTGCGGTAACCTTTGCTTTACCTTAACGGGTGTCGGGTAACTCTAGGGGTATTCCAGATGGAAAAGGTCTTTGTGGCCCAGCGCGTGGCCAGCAAACTGTTCACGACCGAAGCTGCCGTGGACGGCGCGATGGTCGAAGCCGCCGAGCTGCTCAGCGAGATGCTGAAGGCGCGCCAGGACGTGAACGCCTCGATGGTGTTCGCCGACGACGTGCAGGTGAAGATGATGGAAGCCATCAAGGCGCTGAGCCAAGCTCGCACCGCTATGGTCGGCGTCCACAAGGAGCTGAACGAAGCCAAGCTCCGCCTCGGCATCCGCACCAAGATGGACATCCAGGACAAGCCGCCGGAAGCCGCCGCTCGCACCGCGACGACGCTCCGTGAAGTCGGCTGACGCAACGTCCCGCCGGGCGACCGGCGGATCATTGCAATAGATTAACTGGTTGAGCGCCTCTAATTCGCATTAGGGGCGCTTAATCATGCCTACGTCACTGATCGCACAACTGCTGATCGTCTTCGTCGCGTCCGGCGTCCTGTTCGCGGCGTGGAAGGGTGGCGTCGCCGAACGCCTTGCGGCCGCCGTGGTCGTGGCCAACATGGTGATCGGCCTGCTCGTGGCGGAGTTCCTGCCGGATCTCGAGGGCGCGATCCGCTTCGCCAACGACGGCCTCGCGGCGGTGGCCCTGCTGGGCGTCACGCTGCGCTTCGGCTCGCCGTGGATGGGCGGGGTGATGCTGTTCTACGCCGCCCAGTTCTCGCTGCACTCGTACTACATGGTGACGAGCCGGCCGGACAACGACCGCCTCCACGCCATCGTCAACAACGTGAACTTCACGGGCATCGTCTGGTGCCTGATCATCGGGACCGCCGTGGCCTGGGCCCGACGGGCGCGCCGGGCCAGGGCCCGCGCCGCCGCGGCCGCGCAGGAGCCCGTGGCTTAGCGCCGCTGCAAGGCGCGTTCAGAAAAGTTTCGCTTGCGCTGCGGACGGAACGCGGGCTTTTGCGCCGCGGGCCACGCCCTCCCAACGGGGCGCTGCCTATCTGCGAGGATAGGAGACATCGCTATGACTACGCCGCCTAACCAAGGTGGGGCCAAGCCGGCTATGCGCCCGGCCCGCCCCGAATTCTCGTCCGGCCCCTGCGCCAAGCGCCCCGGATGGACCCCCGAAAACCTGGCCAACGCCGTCCTCGGCCGCTCGCACCGCTCCAAGCTGGGCAAGGCGCGGCTCAAGGAGGCCATCGACCGCACCCGCGAGGTGCTGCAGGTCCCGGACGACTTCCTGGTCGGCATCGTCGCCGGCTCGGACACCGGCGCCGTCGAGATGGCGCTGTGGTCGATGCTGGGACCGAAGCCGGTCCAGCTCCTGGCCTTCGAGAGCTTCGGCAAGGACTGGGTCACCGACGTGACCAAGCAACTGAAGATCCCCGCCGAGGTGCTGGACGCGCCCTACGGCCGCCTGCCCGACCTCTCCAGGGTCCGCAAGGACGCCGATCTCGTCTTCACCTGGAACGGCACCACCTCGGGCGTGCGCGTGCCGAACGCCGATTTCATCGCCGCCGACCGCGAAGGCATCACCATCTGCGACGCCACCTCGGCGGCCTTCGCGCAGCAGCTCGACTGGGCCAAGCTCGATGTCGTGACCTTCTCCTGGCAGAAGGCCCTCGGCGGCGAGGGCGCCCACGGCGTCCTGATCCTGGGCCCGCGCGCGGTGGCCCGGCTGGAGAGCCATACGCCGGCCTGGCCGATGCCCAAGCTGTTCCGGATGACCAAGGCCGGGAAGGTGAACCTCGAGATCTTCGAGGGCGCCACGATCAACACGCCCTCCATGCTCTGCGTGGAAGACGCCATCGACGCCCTGCGCTGGGCCGAGGGCATCGGCGGCCTGACCGAGATGCAGCGCCGCGCCGACGCCAACCTGGCGATCCTCGCCGACTGGGTCGCCAAGACCCCGTGGGTCGAGTTCCTCGCCGAGGAGGCGGCCACGCGCTCGAACACCTCGGTCTGCCTGAAGGTGGTCGACCCCCGCATCGCCGGCCTGTCCGACGACGCGCAGGCCGACTTCGCCAAGAAGCTGGCGTCGCTGCTGGAGAAGGAGGGCGTGGCCCTCGACATCGGCGGCTATCGCGATGCGCCCGCGGGCCTTCGCATCTGGTGCGGCGCGACGGTGGAGACCTCAGACGTCGACGCGCTGACACCCTGGCTCGACTGGGCCTTCGCCAGCCTCATCGCCGAACTCGAAACGGCCTGAACCCCAAGCTCCCTTCCCCTTTGCGGGGAAGGCCGGGGATGGGGGTGAACGCCGCCCATCCCCGCTTGCACCCCCACCCCCGACCCCTCCCCGCAAGGGGGAGGGGAGAAACGAGACCTCCCATGCCCCGCGTTCTCATCGCTGACAG
The DNA here is from genome assembly GCF_016793285.1 of Phenylobacterium sp. Lineage (GTDB taxonomy): Bacteria > Pseudomonadota > Alphaproteobacteria > Caulobacterales > Caulobacteraceae > Phenylobacterium. The sequence continues at coordinate 1,459 of NZ_JAEUMO010000123.1, read as the reverse complement.
CCTGAGCCCCGCCGCCGTCGACATCTTCAGGCAGCGCGGCGTCGACACCGACATCAAGACCGGCCTCACCAGGGACGAGCTGATCGCCGTCATCGGCGACTACGACGGCCTCGTCGTCCGCTCGGACACCAAGCCCAACAAGGACGTCATCGCCGCGGCGAAGAAGCTGAAGGTCATCGGCCGCGCCGGGATCGGCGTCGACAATATCGACATCCCGGCCGCCACCGCCGCCGGCGTGGTCGTCATGAACACGCCCTTCGGCAACTCCATCACGACCGCCGAGCACGCGATCGCGATGATGTTCACGCTGGCCCGCCAGATGCCCGCGGCCGACGTCTCCACCCAGGCCGGCAAGTGGGAGAAGAACCGGTTCATGGGCGTGGAGCTCTACGCCAAGACCCTGGGCCTCATCGGCGCCGGCAACATCGGCGGCATCGTCGCCGACCGCGCGCTGGGTCTGAAGATGAAGGTCGTCGCCTACGACCCCTTCCTCTCGGAAGAGCGCGCCGTCGAGATGGGCGTCGAGAAGGTCGAGCTGGAAGAGCTGCTGGCGCGGGCCGACATCATCACCCTGCACACCCCGCTGACCGACAAGACCCGCAACATCCTGTCGGCGGAGAACCTGGCCAGGACCAGGAAGGGCGTGATGATCGTCAACTGCGCCCGCGGCGGCCTGGTCGACGAAGCCGCCCTGCGCGCAGGCCTGGAAAGCGGCCACATCGGCGCCGCGGGCTTCGACGTCTTTTCGGTCGAGCCGGCGAAGGAGAACGTGCTGTTCGGCGCGCCGAACTTCGTGGCCACCCCGCACCTCGGCGCCTCGACCAACGAGGCGCAGGAGAACGTGGCCCTGCAGGTGGCCGAGCAGATCAGCGACTACCTGCTGACCGGCGCCGTCACCAATGCGCTGAACAGCCCGTCGGTGACCGCCGAGGAAGCGCCGCGCCTGAAGCCGTTCGTGGCGCTGGCCGAGAAGCTGGGCGCGCTCGCCGGCCAGATGCTCGACTTCGGCGTGCTCGCGGTCGACATCGCCTACGAGGGCCAGGTCTCGAAGCTGAACGTGAAGCCGCTCAGCGCGGCGGGTCTCGCAGGCGTGCTTCGGCCGATGCTGGCGGAGATCAACATGGTCTCGGCGCCCGCCGTGGCGAAAGAGCGCGGCATCACCTTCTCCGAGAGCCGGCAGGACGACTCGCCGATCTACGAAAGCCTGATGCGCATCACCGTCACGACCGAAAAGGGCAAGCGCAGCTTCGCCGGCACGGTGCAGGCCGGCGCCCCGCGCGTGGTCGAGGTGAAGGGCATGGACCTCGACGCGCCGTTTGCGCCGCGGATGCTCTACGTGAACAACCTGGACAAGCCGGGCTTCATCGGCGCGCTGGGCGGTCTGCTGGGCGAAGCGGGCGTCAACATCGCCACCTTCAACCTGGGCCGCATCGACGCGGGCGACGACGCCATCGCGCTG
>NZ_JAEUMO010000031.1 GCF_016793285.1 Phenylobacterium sp. | reverse complement strand
GATGAAGTCCTTGGTGAAGCCGTGGAACCACGCGGCCTCGATGTCGGTGCGCACGTAGTTCACGTCGCCGCCCAGGCCCGCGATGTCCTGGTTGAAGTCGATGTAGAAGCCCCGCGTCGCGTTCAGATAGTCGTTCCGGCGGTCGAGGCGCGCGCCGTAGCCGACGAGCGAGGTCAGCCGCTTGCCCACCTGGCCGCACAGCGCGGTCGACAGAACCTGGCCTTGCGTGGGGTCGCAGTAGAAGTCGTCGATGTCGATGTCTTCCTGGCGCAGCGTGTAGCGGACCTGCCCACGGCTATCGATGCTGAGCGGGAAGTTGGTCCGCAGACTGAAGCCGATGGTGGCCGTCTTGTAGGCGGAGAAGTCGGAGTAATCGAGGCGATAGGCGAACAGGTCGACGCCGGCCGCCAGGTCACGGTTCAGGAACCGCGGCTCGGTGAACGAGAAGTCCAGTTGCTGGCGGAGCGAGCCCACCGAGATGCGCGCGCGCACGTCCTGGCCGCGGCCGCGGAAGTTGCGCTGGGTCACCCCCAGGTCGAGCACCAGTTGGTCCACCGACGAATAGCCGGCCGAGAACGAGAGCTCGCCGGTCGGCTGCTCCTCGACCTTGACCTGCAGGGCGGTGCGGTCGGGCGCCGAGCCGGGCGCCTCGGTGATATCGACTTCCTTGAAGTAGCCCAGCGCGCGGATCTGGCGCTTGGACCGGTCCACCAGCGCGCGATTGTAGGCGTCGCCCTCGACCACGCTCATCTCGCGCCGGATCACGTAGTCCAGCGTCTGGGTGTTGCCGACGATGTCGATACGGTCGACGTAGACCCGCGGGCCTTCGTTCACCTGGAAGGTCACGTCGACGACGCCCTTCTCGCGGTCGGGCGTATAGCGCGGCCGCACGTCCACGAAGGCGAAGCCCGCGGCGCCGGCGGCGAAGGTCAGCGCGTCGGTCGCCTGCTCGATCGCCTCGTCCTGGTAGGTCGACCCCGAGCGGATCGGCACCAGCGCGGCCAGCACCTCCTTGTCCAGCTTCTGCAGAGTCGTCTCGACGTTCAGCTTGCCGAACTTGTACCGCGGCCCCTCGTCGACCGTGTAGGTGATGACGAAGCCGTTCTTGTCGGGGGCCAACTCGGCCACTGCCGAGGAGACGCGGAAGTCGTAGTAGCCGCGGTTGCGATAGTGCTTCCGAAGCTGCTCCTTGTCGTACTCGAGGCGGTCCGGGTCGTAGTTGGCGTTGTTCGAGAAGAACTTGTACCAGCGGCTCTCCTCGGTCACGACCACGTCGCGCAGGTCGTTGTCGCTGAGCGCCTTGTTGCCCAGGAAGTTGACCGAAAGGATGCCGCTCTTCGGGCCCTCGTCGATCTTGAAGATCAGGTCCACGCGCTTCTGCGGCAGTTCGATGATCTGCGGCGTCACGGTGGCGGAGATCCGGCCCGAGCGGCGATACAGCTCGACGATCCGCTGAACGTCGCCCTGCGCCTTGGCCCGGGTGAAGATGCCGCGCGGGCGGACCGTCACCTCGTCGCGCAGCTTGTCTTCCTTGAGGCCCTTGTTCCCCTCGAAGATCACCCGGTTGATGATCGGGTTCTCGACGACCGTGACGATCAGGTCGCCGTTCTGGAAGTTGATGCTGACGTCCGCGAACAGGTCGGTCCGGAAGAGCGCCTTGAGCGCCAGGTCGATCTTCGCCGAATCGACCGCCTCGCCCGGCTGCACCGGCAGGTAGGAGACGACGGTGGACTGCTCGATCCGCTCGTTGCCCTGGACCAGGATCCGCTGGATGACCCCGCCCTGTTCCTGCTGCTGGGCGTGCGCAGCGCCGGGCGCAACCAGGGCCGTTGTCCCCAGGAGAAGGGCAACACCGGTGACGAGCGCGGCGCAAGGTACGCGGGTTCTAAGCATCGAATCAGCCGTTTGAGGGGACGAGCAGCCTAGGAGAATAGGCCGCCGAACAGATTGAACACACGGTTGCGCTGCAAATCGTTCCAGGTGGCGAACAACATCAAACCGAGAACGAGTGCAAGCCCAACGCGGTAGCCTGCCGCCTGAACCTTGGCGGCAAGAGGGCGGCGGGCCACGGCCTCATACGCATAAAACAGCAGGTGTCCCCCATCGAGCACAGGTACGGGGAGCAGGTTCATGAATCCGATGCTGACCGAGATCAGCGCCGCGAGCTGCAACAGGTTGAGCCCCGAGCGGAAGATCTTGTCGCCCACGCTCTCGGAACTGTCGGCGCCCAGCGTGGCGACGTTCTTGGCGACGCTGGCGATGCCCAGCGGGCCGCGCAGCTCGTCGGCGCTCACCTGCCCGGTGATCATCCGGCCCAGGTAGTAGACGGTGGTCTCCAGCGTCCGCCACGTCTTCACCGCGCCGCGCCCGACGGCCTCGACCGGCCCGTAGTGGATCTGGACATAGTCGTCGCGCGACTGCGCGGGCGCGATGCCCAGCAGCCCCAGGCGCTGCTTGCCCGCCACCGGGTCGTCGGTCTCGTTCCAGCGGGGCGTGGCGGTCAGGTGAACCTCGCGGCCGCCACGCTGTACGACGAACTCGGTCGGCACCTCGGCGCGGACGCTGATGATCTCCTTCACCTCGTCGAAGCGGTGGATCTTGCGGCCCGCGGCCTCGACGATGAGGTCCCCGGCCTGGAAGCCCGCGGCGGCGGCAGGCGTGTTGGGCGCCACCGTGGCGACGCGCGCGGGCACCACCCACTCGCCGAACGCCATCAAGAGGCTCGCGAAGATCGCGATCGCGAGCAGGAAGTTCGCTACCGGCCCGGCGCCCACGATGACCGCGCGCTGCCAGATCGGCTTGAAGTGGAAGTAGCGATCGATCTCGGCCCCGCGGCCCTGCGCGATCAGCTCCTGCCGCATGCCCTTCAGGTCCTCGGCGTCCGGAATGGACGCGGCGTTGTCGTCGCCGGCGAAACGGACGTAGCCGCCGATCGGCGCCCAGCCGATCCGCCACTCGACGCCCGACTTGTCGGTCCAGTGCGCGATGGCGTGGCCGAAGCCGATGGAGAAGCGGTCGATCTTCGTGCCCAGCCACTTGGCGGCCAGGAAGTGCCCCAGCTCGTGGACCGTCACCACCACGCCCAGCACCAGCAGGAACGGAACCACGTAGAGCAGGACGGTCTGAAGGATCTGCATCGGGGCTTTGCTCCTAGGCGGCGGCGAGGCCGTGGACGACCTCGTCCGCCACGCGCCGCGCGGCGGCGTCGGTTTGCCGGGCGCTCTCCAACGCGTCGTTCAGCGTGGAAAAGTCGTCTGCGCGGTCCATCCGCTCCAGCGTTTCCGCAACCACGTTCGGGATATCCAGAAAGCCGATGCGCCGGTCAAGGAAAGCCGACACGGCGCGCTCGTTGGCCGCATTCATCGCCGCCGGCGCCGCACCGCCCGCGGCCAGCGCCTGCTTGGCGATGGTGAGCGCCGGGAACTTCTGCGGATCGGGATGCTGGAAGGTCAGCGGGCCGGCCGTGACGAGGTCGAGCTTCGGCGCGGGCCAGGGCAGCCGGTCGGGCCAGGCGAAGGCGCAGGCGATCGGCGGACGCATGTCGGGCGGGCCCAACTGCGCCAGCGTCGAGCCGTCCGCATACTCGACCAGCGAGTGGATGATCTGCTGCGGATGGACCAGCACCTCGATCCGCTCGGGCGGCATGGCGAAGAGGTAGGCGGCCTCGATCACCTCCAGGCCCTTGTTCATCATGGTGGCCGAGTCGACCGAGATCTTCGCGCCCATCGAGAAGTTCGGATGCGCGATCGCCCGCTCGGGCGTCGCCGCGGCCATCTCCTCGCGGCTGGCGTCGCGGAACGGGCCGCCCGACGAGGTCAGGATCAGCTTGGAGACCTGCGCCGCGATGGTCGGGTCCAGCACCTGGAAGATCGCCGAATGCTCGGAATCGACGGGAATCACCGCGCCGCCCGCCAGCTTCGCCGTCCGGAGCAGCGAGGGGCCCGCGCAGACGAGGCTCTCCTTGTTGGCCAGGGCCACGACCGCGCCCGCCTTCGCCGCCGCCAGCGTGGGCGCCAGGCCCGCGAATCCCACGATCGCCGACATCACCCACTGCGCATCGGCCGCCGCCACGTCGGCCACGGCCTGGACGCCCGCCGCCGCCGCGATGCCGGACCCCTTGAGGCGCTCGCGCAACTCGGTCAGTTTGGTCTCGTCCTGGATCACCGCGAGCCGGGGCCGCCAGCGCAGCGCCTGTTGCGCCAGCCGCGCCACGTTGCGCCCCGCGGTCAGGCCCACGACCTCGACCTCCACGCCGGCCTGCTCGAACAGGTCCAGCGTCGAGACGCCGATCGAGCCCGTCGAGCCCAGGACGCTGACCTTCCGCGGCAGGTTCAATGTCCCCATCCCAACTGGTTCGCGAGCCGGAGCGCCGCCATCACCACCACAGCAAACATCAGGCCATCCACCCGATCCAGCAGCCCGCCGTGTCCCGGGATGAGATCGCCCGAGTCCTTCACGCCGAAACGCCGCTTCAACGCCGACTCCCAGAGGTCGCCGGCCATCGTCGCCAGCCCCACGGTGAATCCGATCAGCGCCGTGGCCCAGATGTTGAGCTGGAACGGCTGGATCATCGGCCAGAACATCTTCAGGACGTCGGGCAACGTCTCCACGCCCACGGCCGCGAGGGTGGCCGCGGCCAGGCCGCCGAAGAAGCCGGACCAGGTCTTGTTGGGCGAGAACCGCGGCCAGAGCTTCGGGCCCTTCAGGATGCTGCCGACCGCGAACGCCCCGATATCGGCCGACCATGTGGCGGCGAAGAGCATGATGGTCCACCAGTTGCCCTGGTTGGTCTGCTGCAGCCAGACGAGGCACAGCGCGGCGGGCGCGATGTAGAGCACGCCGTAGGCTGCGTCCGCCGGCCGCTCGGCCACCCCGCGCGCGACCACGGCGGCGCCGGCCGCGGCCAGGAAGATCGCGCCCCACGCCCAGATGAAGTCACCGCGGTAACCTACGAAAACAGCGGTCAGAACCGCCGCAGCGACCGCGGCGGCGACCCGCGTGGGCGAGACCGGCGCGCTCATGCCGCCCCATTCGATGGCGAGCAGGGCCACGCCGATGGCGATCAGCACCAGGTACGGCCAGCCCCCGAACCAGGCCGCCGCGAGGGCGGCCGGCACCAGCACCACGGCCGACGCGACGCGCAGGCCGAGGTTGGACCAGTCGAACCGCTTAGCCGGCGGCGAGGACGTCATCGGCAACGATTGCGCCATAGCGCCGGTCCCGCGCGGCGAATTCCGCCAGCGCCGCCTTGAGGTGCTCTTCTCCATAGTCGGGCCAAAGCACGTCCTGGAAGACGAGTTCCGCGTAGGCGGCCTCCCACAACAGGAAGTTCGACAGCCTCTGCTCTCCCGACGGCCGCACGATCAGGTCCGGCGGCGGCGCGCCGGCCGTCGCCAGCAGCCCCGCGAACATCGTCTCGTCGAGGTCCGACGGGTCGCGCCGCCCTGCGGCGACCTCCTCGGCGAACCGGCGCGCGGCGGCCGTGATGTCGGCCTGGCTGCCGTAGTTGAAGGCGATGTTGAGGTTGAACACGGTGTTGTGGGCCGTCCGCGCCTGGGCGTCCTCCACCAGGCGCACAAGGTCCTGCGACAGCCCTTCGCGCTGGCCGATGACCCGGACGCGAACCCCTTCCCGCTCCAGGCGCCCGAGGTCGGTCTCGAAGTAGCGCTTGGGCAGCGCCATCAGCTCGGCGACCTCGGCGGCCGGGCGGCTCCAGTTCTCGGTGGAGAAGCCGAAGACGGTCAGCCAGCCGATCCCCAGCCCCGGCGCGGCGGAGACCGTGCGGCGGAGCGATTCGACGCCGGCCCGATGGCCCAGCGGCCGCGGCAGCCCGCGCTGCTTGGCCCAGCGACCGTTGCCGTCCATCACGATCGCCACATGCAGCGGCCGGCTCCCTTCGGGAGCGCCTGCGAACGTCGGAGTCTCGGCGGCGGCCATGGAGGAAACGCGATCCTTCACGCAGGTTCAGACCTGCATGATCTCCTGCTCCTTTGTTTTCAAGGCTTCGTCGATACGCTTGATGGCTTCGTCGGTGATCTTCTGCACCTCCGTCTCCATCCGCTTCTCTTCGTCCTGGCTGATGACGTGATCCTTCTCGGCCTTGCGGCAGTCGTCGTTGGCGTCGCGGCGGACGTTGCGCACCGCGATCCGCTGCTGCTCGGCGTACTTGCCGGCCAGCTTCGCGAGGTCCTTGCGGCGCTCTTCGGTCAGCGGCGGGATCGGCAGGCGCAGGGTGGTGCCGTCGACCACCGGGTTCAGGCCCAGGTCCGAGGCGCGGATCGCCTTCTCGACCGAGACCACCAGCCCGCGATCCCAGACGTTGATGGTGATCATCCGCGGTTCCGGCACGCTGACCGCGCCCACCTGGTTCAGCGGCACGCTCGAGCCGTAGGCCTCGACGTGGATCTGGTCGAGCAGGCTCGCCGAGGCCCGGCCGGTGCGCAGCGAGCCGAACTCGTCCTTCAGGGCCGCGATGGCCTTGTCCATGCGGGCCTTGTAGGTCGAAAGCACGGGCTTCTCGGCGGTGGCCATGGCGGGCGTCTCCGTATTCTGGGTCGTGAGGCCGACTGTAACGGCTAGGCGATGGTCGTGAAGACGCCTTCGCCGTTCAGGACTTTCAGCAGGTTGCCCCGCTCGCGGATGTTGAACACCACGATCGGGATCTTGTTGTCGCGCATCAGCGAGACGGCCGAGGCGTCCATGACCTTCAGGTCCCTGGCCAGCACGTCGGTATAGCTGAGCGTCTGGTAGCGTTGCGCCTTGGGGTCCTTCTTCGGGTCGGCCGTGTAGACGCCGTCCACACTGGTGCCCTTGAACAGCGCCTCGCAGCCCATCTCGGCCGCGCGCAGCGCCGCGCCCGAATCGGTGGTGAAGAACGGCGCGCCGACGCCGGCGGCGAAGATCACCACGCGGCCCTTCTCGAGATGGCGCAGCGCGCGGCGGCGGATGTAGGGCTCGCAGACCGCTTCCATCGGGATCGCCGACTGCACGCGGGTGAAGACGCCGATCTTCTCCAGCGCCGCCTGGACGGCCAGGGCGTTCATCACGGTCGCCAGCATGCCCATGTAGTCGGCGCTGGCCCGCTCCATCCCGGCCTCGGCCAGGGCCGCGCCGCGGAAGATGTTGCCGCCGCCCACGACCACGCAGACCTCGATGCCGGCGCGGGAGACCTGCGCGATCTCCTCGGCCACCGCGCCCAGGGTCTTGGGGTCGATGCCGAAGCTCTCACCCCCGACGCCCGCCTCTCCCGAGAGCTTCAGGAGGATCCGTTTGTAGCGGGGGGGCTCGGCCATCGGGTGAGTCTCTTCGGAAGCTGCGGGAACATACAGCGCTGCCGATGCCCGTCGAGGTGGAAGCCGGCTCGGCGCCGCGCATCGGCATCGGCGGATCACCGTTGCCATCTCTCGCGGAGATGGCAAAGGGGCGCCGCACGTCGAACGTGCGGCGCCCCCTCATCCTGGTGCAGGAGCGGCCTAGGCCGCGCCGGTCATCGAGGCGACTTCAGCGGCGAAGTCGGGGCCTTCCGGACCCTTGTCGACGCCTTCGCCGAGGGCGAAGCGCACGAAGCTCTTCAGCACGACCGGCGAGCCGACGGCCTTCGCCGTCTCGGCCACGAGCTGCTCGATGGTCTGGTCAGGGTTCATGACGAACGGCTGGACCATCAGCACGACTTCTTCCTGCCACTTGCGGATGCGGCCCTCGACCATCTTTTCGGCGATTTCGCGGGGCTTGCCCGACTCGATCGCCATCTGGGTCTGGATTTCGCGCTCCTTGGCGACGACGTCCGGGTCCAGATCGGCCGAGGTCAGCGCCAGCGGCGGGGTCGGCGTGCCGGCCACGTGGAGCGCGATCTTGCGCGCCACTTCGGCCAGCGTGGCCTGATCGCCGGCGCCTTCCAGCGCCACGAGCACGGCCAGCTTCGCCACGTCGTCGCCCTGCTTGTTGTGCAGGTAGAGCGCGACGGCGCCCTGATCCAGCGACAGCTTGGCCGCACGGCGCAGACGCATGTTCTCGCCGATGGTGGCGATCAGGTTGGTCACCACCTCGCCGACCACTTCGCCCTTCGAGGTCTTGGCCGCCGTGATGGCGTCCACGGTCCCGTCCGTGCCCAGCGCCACGGTCGCGAATTCACGCGCCGCGCTCTGGAACTGGTCGTTCTTGGCCACGAAGTCGGTTTCGGCGTTGAACTCGACGAGAGCGCCCGACTTGCCGTCGGCGGCGATCTTGCCGGCCACCAGACCTTCGGCCGCCGCGCGGTCGGCCTTCTTGGCCGCCTTCGCGATGCCCTTGGTCCGCAGCCAGTCCATCGACGCTTCGACGTCGCCGTTGTTTTCCTGCAGCGCCTTCTTGCAGTCCATCATGCCGGCGCCGGATTTTTCGCGCAGGTCCTTGACCAGCGCAGCGGTGATTTCCGCCATGGTCAGCTCCTTAGAAAGAGACTCGTGAATCGGGATGGCCCTTTGTGCGGGGCCTTCCGTCAGGGTTTTGTGTCGGCCGGCGTCCGAAGACGCTCAGCCGGCCTTTTCTTCGCTCGCCGCGTCGGCGCCTTCGGAAGCCGTCTCGTCCGCCGCGGCGGTGGTATCGGGCTCGGCCGCCGGAGCAGCTTCGCCGGACATCTCCGCCTCGAGGGCCGCGGCTTCCGCCGGGGCGACTTCGGGCTCGGCCGCGGGCTCCGCCTTCGGGGCCGGAGCGGCCGCGCGGGCCAGAGCCGGCTCCATCGGAGCTTCCGAAGCGCCCAGGTCGACGCCCGACGCCGCCTGGCCAGCGGCCAGACCGTCGAGGATCGCGTCGGCCATCAGGTCGCAGTAGAGCTGGATGGCGCGCGCCGCGTCGTCGTTGCCCGGGATCGGATAGGTGATGCCGTCGGGGTTCGAGTTGGTGTCCAGGATGGCGATGACCGGGATGTTCAGCTTCCGGGCTTCCTGGATCGCGATCGCTTCCTTGTTGGTGTCGATCACGAACATCAGGTCGGGGATGCCGCCCATGTCCTTGATGCCGCCCAGGCTCAGCTCCAGCTTGTCGCGCTCGCGCGTCAGTTGCAGCAGTTCCTTCTTGGAGCGGCCCTGGCCCTCGCCGGTCACCAGCGCGTCGGTTTCGCGCAGGCGCTGGATCGAGCCCGACACCGTGCGCCAGTTGGTGAGCGTGCCGCCCAGCCAGCGGTGGTTCACGTAGTACTGGGCGCAGCGCTTGGCGGCCGTCGCGATCGGCTCCGAGGCCTGACGCTTCGTGCCGACGAACAGGATACGACCGCCGCCGGCGGCGACTTCACGCACCTTCACCAGCGCCTGATGCAGCAGCGGGATCGACTGCGACAGATCGATGATGTGGATGTTGGAGCGCGCGCCGAAGATGTACTTGTCCATCTTCGGGTTCCAGCGGTGCGTCTGGTGGCCGAAGTGGGCGCCGCTCTCGAGAAGCTGGCGCATGGAGAATTCAGGCAGAGCCATCGTCTGTAACTCGTCTTTCTTCCGGTTGAACCGCCGCGGGCAAACCCTTCCGAAGAAGGACCGGAACGGAATTGACGGGATGTCTCCCCGCCAAGCCGCACACCCGCGTGTGGATTGGAGCGGCGCATGTAGTGGGATTACGCCGGAAAATCAAGCGCCGGGCGATTGCATCCGCCACCCGATCCGATCAACCTTCGCCGCGATGCATGGCGCTTCCGGCCCTCTGCCCTTGCTCGTGGTCGCCGCGCTTCTGGCCGGCTGCACCGAGCGGCCCAATTTCCGGACCTCAGACAAGCTCGGCCCGATACCGCGGTTCGCGTGGATCGAGCCGGGCCAGCCGCGCCCGGCGGCGGCGATCGCAGAGGTGGCCCTGCCCTGCTATCGCGCAGCCGACGCGCCGGTCTGCATGCGCCAGGCCTTTCGCGGGGCCCTGAAGCAGCTCGGGCAGCGCGAACTCGCCGAAGCCTCCGACGGCGGACGCAGCTATCGCTACATCAACGATCCGGCGTGCGCGGCGCCGCTCGCGATCCGGCTCGACGTGCGCGCCGACGGATCGGGGCTCGTGACCGTCAGCGGTCGCGGCGGCCCCCCGCCCGCCCGGGGCGTCGACTGGAGCTTGCGCACCTTCGTCGCGCCCGCGGGCGCGGTCGCCCGAGTGGAGAACGCCCTCGCACACAGCGCCTTCGAACGCATCGCGCCCGACCCCCGCGCCCTGGCGACCGACGCCTGCTACGACGGCCAGCACGACATCTTCGAAGCCGTCCGGCGGGGCCGCTACCGCTATGTCCATCGGCAGAGCTGCGAACCGAACCACGCCGAGGTGAAGGCTCTCGGCGAGGCCATGGTCCGGCTCCTCCCCACGCCGCCGCCGGCGCCCGGCCGGTGCTGAGCCGCTATTTCTTCCTGCCGCAGGCGTCGACGTAGACGCTGGTCTCGCACGGGTCCGACCTTCGCGCGCCGTTCGGGCTCAAATAGACCGAGCTGCCGCTGAAGGGCTTGTAGGGCTCGAAACCCCCGGCCTTCGGAGCTTCGGGCGCGCCGTAGGCTGCCCGGGGCTTCGCGGCCGGCGCGCTCGCGGCCGGCGGGAGATACGATCCCGGCTTGCGAGCCGTCGACGGGGCGGATCCGCCGAACGTCGAGCCCGGCTTCTGCCCCGGCGAGAACGTACCTTGGGCGACCGCGGGGCCGGCGGCCAGCGCCAGCGCCACGATCCACAGCAGTCCTGGCTTCATCGCCGCCTCCTCGTGCCTGACGACATCCTATCTGGCCGGCCTCGTCGCACAACGCCTCCCGGCCGACCCGGCAATGCTCCGGACATCCGAACGCCGCACGCGTGTCACAATGGCGGCGCGACGCTTGTCCCCGGTAACCCGGAGGGCTCCACGATGCGCAACCGCCTCGCCCTGATCGTCCCCGCAATCTCCCTGGCCTTCGCCGCCGCTCCGGCCCTGGCCAGGACCGCCAGCCACCCGCGGCATCATCAGGCCGCCGCAGCGACCCCGAAGACCCCGCATGAACGAACCGCGCGCCCGTCCCGCGCCAGCACGTTCGGCATCGACCCCGCCGGCGACCCCTTCGCCCAGGCCGCCTCCTCCGGCCTCATCCAGCCGCGCGCCCGGAAGAACGGCAGCGACGTGTCAGCCTTCTCGTCCAAGCCGCACCGCCCCAGCCGCAGCGCATCGTACTGACGCGCCTCAGAGGTCCTCGACGAACACCACGCCGGGAGCCGTCTTCAGGGCGCCGCGGACCGCGCCGTCGACGGTGAAGCGGCCGGGTAGCCGCAGTTCCACCTCGCGGTTGTTCTCCAGCCGGGCGGTCAGCACCACTTCGCCGCCCTTCCCGCTCGCGACGCCCAGGCGCTTCTTGATCGCCTCGATCTCGGCGCTGCGCGGCTGGACGTGGACGCGCAGGCCCGCCACCACGTTCTCGACCGCCTTCTCCACCGGCTCCACGTCGTCGCCGAAGAAGCGCACCTCGCCGTCGCTGGCCTTGGCGCGGACCTTCAGCACGACCGCCTTGCCGGGCTCCAGCAGCTCGCGGCACTTGCGCAGGCTCTCGGGCGGGAACAGCACCTCGTACTCGCCGGTCGGATCCGAGAAGGTGACGAAGGCGAACTTCTCGCCGCTGCGGGAGGGTCGCTCCTGCTTGCGGCGCACCACGCCCGCCATGCGGAGCGCCTCGGCGCCGGCCGCCGCCCGGGCGACCGCGTCGGTCAGCAGGTCGGTGCGCTTGCGCCGCAGCGCCTCGACCATGTCGTCCAGCGGATGGCCCGAGAGGTAGAAGCCCACCGCCAGCAGTTCCTGGTCCAGCCGCTCGGTCGGCGTCCAGGCGTCGCGGCGCGGCATCTTCTGGCGCTGGGCCTGGATCAGGTCGGCGTTGTTGCTGGCGAACAAACCGCCTTGGTTGGACTCGCGCTCCGCCGACACGGTCTGGCCGACGCTCAGCAGCAGGTCGGCCGCCTCGACGAGCTGGGCGCGGTTCGGGTGGATCGCGTCGAACGCGCCGGCGCGGGCCAGGGTCTCGAAGGTGCGCTTGTTGACCTGCCTGGGATCGACCCGCTCGACGAAGTCGAAGATGTCGCGGAACGGCCCGCCTTCCTTGCGCACCGCCGCCACGTGTTCCATCGCCTGAAGGCCGACGTTGCGGATGGCCCCCAGCGCGTACAGCACCTCGCCGTTCTCGACGTCGAAGTCGGCCATCGAGCGGTTCACGCAGGGCGGCTGGATCTTCACGCCGAAGCGCTTGGCGTCCTGGTAGAAGACCGCCAGCTTGTCGGTGTTGGCGATGTCGAGGCTCATCGAGGCGGCGAAGAACTCGACCGGGTGGTTCGCCTTGAGCCAGCCCGTCTGGTAGCTCAGGAAGGCGTAGGCGGCGGCGTGGGACTTGTTGAACCCGTAGCCCGCGAACTTGTCCACCAGGTCGAAGATCGCCCCGGACTGCTGCGGCGGCACGCCCTTGGCCTCCGCGCCGGAGACGAACCGCGCGCGCTGAAGCTCCATCTCCTCCTTCTTCTTCTTGCCCATGGCGCGGCGCAGAAGGTCGGCGTCGCCCAGGCTGTAGCCCGCCAGGATCTGGGCGATCTGCATCACCTGTTCCTGGTAGACGATGACGCCGTAGGTCTCCTTCAGCACCCCCTCCAGCATGGGGTGCAGGTAGTCGATCTCCTTGCGGCCGAACTTGCAGTCGACGAAGGTCGGGATGTTGTCCATCGGGCCCGGGCGGTAGAGCGCGCCGATGGCGGTGACGTCCTCGATGGAGTTGGGGCGGAGCTGGCGCAGCGCGTCGCGCATGCCCTGGCCTTCGAACTGGAAGACCCCGATCGTCTGGGCGTTGCTCATCAGCTCGTAGGTCGGCGTGTCGTCGAGCGGCAGCTTGGCCATTTCCACGACCTCGCCGCGCTTCTCGAGGTACTTCACCGCCCGGTCGATGACGGTGAGCGTCTTCAGGCCGAGGAAGTCGAACTTCACCAGCCCCGCGCTCTCCACCCACTTCATGTTGAACTGGGTGGCCGGCAGCTCGGACCGAGGGTCGCGGTAGAGCGGGGTGAGCTGCGTCAGCGGCCGGTCGCCGATGACGACGCCCGCCGCGTGGGTCGAGGCGTTGCGGTACAGGCCCTCCAGTTGCAGCGCGATCTCCAGCAGGCGGGCCACCGCCTCGTCGCGCTTGCGCTCCTCCTGCAGCCGCGGCTCGACCTCGATCGCCTGGGCGAGCGTCACCGGGTTGGCGGGGTTGGCCGGCACCATCTTGGCCAGCCGGTCCACCTGGCCCAGTGGGAGCTGGAGGACCCGGCCCACGTCGCGCAGCACTGCGCGCGCCTGGAGCGTGCCGAACGTGATGATCTGGGCGACCTTGTCGCGCCCGTAGCGCTGCTGGACGTAGGTGATGACCTCCTCGCGGCGCTCCTGGCAGAAGTCGATGTCGAAGTCGGGCATCGACACGCGTTCCGGGTTCAGGAAGCGCTCGAACAGCAGGCCGTACTGCAGCGGGTCGAGGTCGGTGATGGTCAGCGAGTAGGCCACCAGCGAGCCCGCGCCCGAACCCCGCCCGGGCCCCACCGGGATGCCCCGCGCCTTCGCCCACTTGATGAAGTCCGACACGATCAGGAAGTAGCCGGGGAACCCCATCTGGGTGATGACCTGGATCTCGCGGTCCAGGCGCGCCTCGTAGTCGGCGGGCGGGAAGGCGTTGGCGCGGCCCTCGGCCATGCGCAGCCTCAGGCCGTCGCGGGCCTGGCGCGCCAGCTCGTCGGCCTCGGAAACCTCTCCGTCCGTGAAGCGCGGCAGCAGCGGGTCGCGCTTGTTGACCATGAAGGCGCACCGCCGCGCGATGTCGAGGGTGTTGTCGCAGGCCTCGGGCAGGTCCGCGAACAGCGCCCGCATCTCGTCCGCGGACTTGAAGCCGTGCTCCGCGGTCACGCGCCGGCGGTCGTCCTGGCCCACGAAACTGCCGTCCGCGATGCAGAGCAGCACGTCGTGCGCGGCATAGGCCTGGGCGTTCTTGAAGTAGACGTCGTTGGTGGCGGCCAGGGCCACGTCCTCGTCGTAGGCGAAGGCCACCAGCCCGCCCTCGGCCGCCGCCTCGGCCGCCGCGCCGTGCCGCTGGAGCTCGACGTAGAAGCGGTCTGCGAACACCCGCTTCATCTCGGCCAGCGCCGCGCGGCCCTCCTTCGTCTTGCCCGCGGCGAACAGATGGTCGACCGGCCCGTCGGGCCCGCCGGACAGCAGGATCAGGCCCTCGGCGTGGGCGCAGACCGTCTCCCAGCGCACATGCGGCTCGTCGCTGGCGTCGATGTCGACGTAGGCCTTGGAGGAGAGGTCGCAGAGGTTCAGATACCCCTGCTCGTTCTGGGCCACGAGGACCAGGGTCGGCACCTTGGCCCAGCGCTCCGCCGGGGCCTCGCCGATCCCCGTCACCGGGATCGCGCAGGCGATGATGGGCTGCACGCCCTCGCCCTTCGTGGCGACCGAGAACTCCAGGGCTCCGAACAGGTTCGCCCGGTCGCAGAGCGCCACCGCCGGCATCCCGTCGGCCTTGGCCAGGCCGCCGATCTTGTCGGCCTTGATGGCGCCTTCCAGCAGCGAATAGGCGGACCGGACCCGGAGGTGGACGAACCCTTCGCCGCTTCCCTCCGCCAAGGCCAGATCCCCCATTCGCATGGCGGTCAGCTCACCAGGCCGGCCACCGAACAGACGAGCCAGACAAAGCTCGCCACCGACGCAAAGGCCAGCGATTCCCGCGCGATCCGAACCATCTTCCGCATCCTTCCTGTGAGGCGCCTGTGGAGAACCTGTGGGCGCGTTCTATTTTCGTTCTTATTCCCTTTTTGTTCTCACCGTCAAGCTGTCCGGAGCCACTATCGGCGGGGCGGCGCGAGTCGCTGGAGCACGGCCAGCGTCAGGCCCAGGCTCCACAGCGGGACGATGGGCCAGGTCGCCGGCGCCATCAGCGTTGCGATGGGGAGGAAGAACACCGCCGCCAGCGCCGCCCGCTCGCCGCGGCGGAACCCCCGCTCCAGCCCCTCGCGCAGCAGCCACACGGTCGGCAGGGCGAGGAAGACGATGTCGTAGAGCAGCAGGTAGGGCGGCGCGAGCGGGGTCGCGGCGGCCAGCGCCGCGCCGCGCGCCAGGGGGGCGTCCGTCGCGCGCCAGACGCGCCACACCGCCCCGGCCGCGAAGGCCGCCGCGACGCCCTGCCCCGTCAGCGCCGCCGCCGGGGACGCGCCGTTGAGCACCAGGGTCGCGTACACGCTCTTGATCTTGGGCAGCAGTTCGGGCCGCGCGAAGAGGCCGTTCAGGTAGTCGGCGCTGCCCAGGAACGCCGCCATCGGCTCCCAGCCGAGCACCGCGACGCTGAGACCCAGGACGCCGATCACGGTCGCGGCCGCCACGGCGAAGGCCCGCCACGCCCCCGCCGCCGCGAACGCCACCGGGGTCAGCAGCGCGAGCTGCGGCTTCAGCACCATCAGGCCCACGAACAGCCCCGACAGCGCCGGCCGCCGCGGCAGCGCCCCCACCGCCGCGCACATGAGCGCCGTCAGGATCAGCGCGCTCTGCCCCGCCATCGCCGCCAGCAGCGCGCCCGGAAAGGCCACCGCCGGCCAGTAGACCGCCCGCGGCAGCCAGCGCAGCGACAGCGCGTAGGCCGCGTAGCCCGCGGCGATCCACACGGCGAGCGCCGCCGGATAGATCAGCAGGCCCAGAGGCGCCGCCAGGATCAGGAACGGCGGCGGGCTCACGAACGGCTGCGCGCGGGGGAACCCCTGCGCCTGCTGCCAGGCGACCAGCCGGCCCACGTCATACGCTTCGGCCGCCCGCCCCTCGAGCACGAAGCGGCCGGCCGACCAGAAGTTCAGGAAGTCGGCGCCCTGCCGCCAGACCGCCGCGTGGCCGACCGCCAGGAAGATGATCCAGGCCAGCGCCAGCACCTTGCCCGCCGCCGCCAGCCGCGTGGCCGTCGCGTGCGGCTCTGGAGAGGCGGGGGGAGAATCCATTCCGCAGGGTCCGCCCCCGCGCCGGGCGGGGTCAACCGCGCCCATCCTGGTCTGCGGTCCACGGCTCCAGATGGCCGTCCTTCAGCGCGAAGACGCGATCCATGTGGCGCGCCAGCTCGAAGTTGTGGGTCGCGACCAGCCCTGCGACCCCGGTGTTGCGGGCCAGGGCGAAGAGGCTCTCGAACACCGCCGTCGACGTCGCGGGATCGAGGTTGCCGGTGGGCTCGTCGGCCAGCAGAAGGCGGGGCGCGTTCGCAAGCGCGCGGGCGACCGCGACGCGCTGCTGTTCGCCTCCCGAGAGCTGCGCCGGCTGGTGGTCGGTGCGGGCGCCCAGGCCCAGGTCGCTCAGCAGCCCCCGCGCCGCCTCGCGCGCCTTCGCCTGCGGCGTCCCGGCGATCATCATCGGGATCGCCACGTTGTCCTGCGCCGAGAACTCCGGCAGCAGGTGGTGGAACTGGTAGACGAAGCCGATGGTCGCCAGCCGCACCCGCGTGCGCTCGCGCTCGTTCAACTGCGAGCAGTCCGTGCCCAGAATGCTGATCCGCCCCGCGTCGGGGTGCTCCAGCAGGCCCGCCGCGTGCAGCAGGCTCGACTTGCCCGACCCCGACGGCCCGACCAGGCCCACGATCTCGCCGGCCTCCACGTCGAGGTCGACGCCCTTCAGCACCGGCAGCTTGCCGGCCTCGGTGACGTAGGTGCGTTCCAGGCCGCGGATGGAAAGGACCGGCTCACTCATAGCGGAGCGCCTCCACCGGATCGAGCTTCGAGGCGCGCCACGCCGGCAGCAGACTCCAGAAGCAGGCCATCCCCAGCGAGAACACCGAGATCCAGAACACCTCGAGCCAGTCCACCTTCGCCGGCAGCCGCGAGAGGTAGTAGACGTCCGAGGCGAACACCTGCGCTCCGGTCACGTACTCCACCGCCGACTGGATCGGCCCGATGTTCAGCGAGAAGAGGACGCCCAGGGCCACGCCGGCCAGCGTCCCGGCCCCGCCGATCGCCGTCCCGGTCATGAAGAAGATCCGCAGCACCGAGCCCTGCCCCGCGCCCATGGTCCGCAGGATCGCCACGTCGCGGGTCTTGTTCTTCACCAGCATCACCAGGCCCGAGATGATGTTCAGCGCCGCGATCACGATCAGCATGCCGAGGATCAGCCGCATCGCCGTGCGCTCGACCGAAAGCGCGCCCCAGAAGGCCACGTCGCGCTGCGTCCAGTCGGCGACCAGCGCCGCCGGGCCCGCCGCCTTGTTGATCGGCCCGCGCATCCGCGCCGCGTGGTCGGGATCGGCCACCTTGATCTCGATGGCGTCGGCGGTGTCCTCGCGGCCGAAGAAGAGCTGCGCCTGGGCCAGCGGCATGTAGATGTAAGCCTGATCGTACTGGCTCATGCCGACGCTGAACGTGGCCGCCACGGTGTAGGGCTTCTGCAGCGGCGCGCCGCCGAACGCCGTGGCGCCGCCCGAGGGCGAGATCAGGGTCAGCATGTCGCCCGGCCGCACGCCCAGCGACTGCGCCAGCCGTTCGCCCACCACGATCGCGTCGCCGCCGTACTCGCCCACGCCGAACGCGCGCAGCGAGCCGCCGGTGATATGGCCCGAGACCAGCCGGGTCTCCTGCAGGTCCTTGCCGCTGATGCCCCGCACCAGCGCGCCGGTGATCTGGCTGGGCCCCAGCGCGATGGCCTGCGCCTCGATGATCGGCGCCGCCTGGACCACGCCCGGGACCTTCAGGATGCGTGCGACCGCCCGGTCGCGGTCGGCCCCGTCCAGCACGCCGCCGGTGACGAAGAGGTGCCCCTGGAACCCCAGGATCCGGCCCAGCAGTTCCGAGCGGAAGCCGTTCATCACCGACATGGTCGAGATCAGCACGGCGACGGCCAGCATGATCCCGAAGAACGAGATGACGGAGATCAGCGCCACGCCGCCCTGGCTGCGCCGGGCGCGCAGGTAGCGCGCCGCCAGCATCCGTTCCCAGAGCCCGAACGGCGCCGCGCGCCCGCCCATGATCGGGCTCTGGCTCAACCGATGATGGCCGTCAGCGCCGCGTCCAGCGGCAGGGTCTGGCGCTCGCCGGTCGCGCGGCGCTTCAGCTCCACGACGCCTTCGGCCACGCCCTTGGGGCCGACGATGAGCTGCCAGGGGATGCCCACCAGGTCGGTGGCGGCGAACTTGGCGCCCGGCCGGTCGTCGCGGTCGTCGTACAGCGGGTCGATCCCGGCGTCGCTCAGCGCCTTGTAGGCCTGCTCGCAGACCGCGTCGCAGCCGGCGTCGCCGACGCGCAGGTTCAGCACCGCCGCGCCGAACGGCGCCACGCTGGCCGGCCAGACGATGCCGGCGTCGTCGTGGCTGGCCTCGATGATCGCCGCGGCCAGGCGCGAGACGCCGACGCCGTAGGAGCCCATCTGCACGTTCACGTCCTTGCCGTCGGGCCCGGTCACCTTCGCGCCCATCGGCGCGGAGTACTTTTCGCCGAAGTAGAAGATGTGGCCCACCTCGATGCCGCGGGCGGTCATCCGCTTGTCCGGCGCCATGGCCTCGAAGCGCGCCGCGTCGTGCATCTCGTCCGAGGCGGCATAGAGGCTGGTGCGCCGCGACACCTCAGGCTCCAGGTCGCCGAACCAGTCGATGTCCGGCCCGGGCGCGCCCATCTCGACCAGGTCGCGGTGCGCGAACACCTCGCTCTCGCCGGTCTCGGCCAGGATCATGAACTCATGGCTCATGTCGCCGCCGATGGGGCCGGGATCGGCCTTCACCGGGATCGCCTTCAGCCCCAGCCGCGCATAGACGTTGAGGTAGGCCAGGAACATCCGGTTGTACGACCGCCGCGCCGCGGCCTCGTCGACGTCGAACGAATAGGCGTCCTTCATCAGGAACTCGCGCCCGCGCATCACCCCGAACCGGGGCCGGCGCTCGTCGCGGAATTTCCACTGGATGTTGTAAAGATTCATCGGCAAGTCCTTGTACGACTTGACGTAGCTCCGGAAGATGTCGGTCACGACCTCCTCGGCGGTCGGTCCGAACAGCAACTCGCGCTCGTGGCGGTCGGTGATGCGCAGCATCTCGTCGCCGTAGTCGTCGTAGCGGCCGCTCTCCTTCCACAGGTCGGCAAGCTGGATGGTCGGCATCAGGATCTCGACGGCGCCGGCGCGGTCCATCTCCTCGCGCACCACCTGCTCGATCTTCTTCAGCACCTTCAGGCCCAGCGGCAGCCACGCGTAGATGCCCGCCGCCTCCTGGCGGATCAGGCCGGCGCGCAGCATGAGCCGGTGCGAGACGATCTGCGCGTCGGCCGGCGCGTCCCGAAGCGTGGGCATGAAGTACCGCGAAAGGCGCATGGGATTCCCGTCGGTTCACACGAAGGCGCCCTGATACCCCTGCCGCCCGAACCTTGGCAACGATGAGGCGG
>NZ_JAEUMO010000244.1 GCF_016793285.1 Phenylobacterium sp. | reverse complement strand
GGACGCGCACGCACTGGCCGTCCTTCAGGTCGATGGCGGGGTAGAGGATCACGGACGCCACTCCAGGAAGTCGGCCAGGAGCTTCAGGCCGGACGCTTGCGATTTTTCGGGGTGGAACTGCACCCCGGCGAAGTTGTCCCGGGCCACCGCGGCGGGGAACCGGCCGCCGTGGTCCACATAGGCCGCCACGTGCGACGAGTCTTGCGGATACATGGCGAACGAGTGGGTGAAGTAGACGGGCGCGCCGCCGCGCAGGCCGGCCAGCACCGGCAGGTCGGAGACGGCCTCGAGGTTGTTCCAGCCCATGTGCGGGACCTTCAGGGCCGGGTCGGCGGGGGCGATCTTCTTCACGTCGCCGTCGATCCAGTCGAGGCCGGGGGTGACGCCGAACTCCAGGCCGCGCGAAGCCATGAGCTGCATGCCGACGCAGATCCCCAGGAACGGCGCGCCGCGCCGGACCACGGCGTCGTTCAGGGCCTCGATCACGCCGTCGCGGGCCGCCAGCGCCTCCATGCACGCCTTGAAGGCGCCGACACCGGGCAGGACGATGCGATCGGCCCTGGCGACCACGTCGGGATCGCTGGTGACGACGACGTCCGCCGAGCCGGCCGCGGCGCGGACGAGGGCCTTTTCGGCCGAGCGCAGATTGCCCGACCCGTAGTCGATCAGGGCGACGCTCTTCATGGAAGTTTCCTAGAGCACGCCCTTGGTGGAGGGGGCGTGGCCGTGGGTCTTGGGGTCGAGTTCGACGGCCTGGCGCACGGCCCGGGCCAGCGCCTTGAACCCGCTCTCGGCGATGTGGTGCGAGTTGGCTCCGTACAGGCACTCCAGGTGGACGCAGGCCCCGCCGTTCATGGCGAAGGCGTGGTGGAACTCCTTGAAGAGCTCGGTGTCCATGTCGCCGACCTTCGGCGTCCTGAACTCCACCTTCCAGATCAGGTAGGGCCGGTTGGAGAAGTCGATGGCGCAGCGGCTCAGCGTCTCGTCCATCGGGATGTAGGCGTGGCCGAAGCGGCGGATGCCCCTGAAGCCGTCAAGGGCTTCCTTGATGGCCTG
The DNA here is from genome assembly GCF_016793285.1 of Phenylobacterium sp. Taxonomy (GTDB): domain Bacteria; phylum Pseudomonadota; class Alphaproteobacteria; order Caulobacterales; family Caulobacteraceae; genus Phenylobacterium. The sequence goes on along the minus strand of NZ_JAEUMO010000244.1, from coordinate 3,352 downwards.
GCCCAGCACGATGCCGGTGTCTTCCACCGTGTGGTGCATGTCGATGTGCAGGTCGCCGCGGGTCTCGACGTCGAGGTCGATGCCGCCGTGCCGGGCGAAGCTGTCCAGCATGTGGTCGAAGAACCCGATGCCGGTGGAGACCCGGGACACGCCGGTCCCGTCCAGGTCCACGGCGACGCGGATCTGGGTCTCCTTGGTGTTGCGGACGACCTCGGCCTTGCGGCTCATCACAACCCCCTGCTCGCGGCGAGGTCCTTCAAGCTGACCTGCGGCCGCGGCCCGTAGTGCGAGATCACCTCGGCGGCCGCCAGCCCGCCCAGCCGCGCGCAGTCGCGCAGCGAGCGGCCCCGGGCCAGGCCGAAGAGGAACCCGGCCGCGTATTGGTCGCCTGCGCCGGTGGTGTCCACGACTTTCTCGACGGGCTCAGCCGGCACATGCAGGGTCTCGCCCTTGGAGAGCACCACCGAGCCCTTCTCGCTGCGGGTCACGGCGGCCAGTTCGCAGTGGCGGAGCAGTTGCTCGCAGGCCTCGTCGAAGTCGGCGGTCTCATAGAGCGCCAGCAGTTCCGCCTCGTTGGCGAAGAGGAGGTCGACCTGGGTCTCGATGAAGCCCTTCAGGCCGCCGCGGTGGCGCTCGACCACGAAGCTGTCCGAGAGCGTCAGCGCGATCTTGCGGCCCGCGCCGTGGGCGAGGCCCGCCGCCTTGGCGAAGGCGCGCCGGGCGGCTTCGGCGTCGAACAGATAGCCTTCGAGATACACCATCGTGGCGGCCTCGACGGTGGCGACGTCGACGTCGTCGTCGGTGAACTCCACCGAGGCGCCCAGGAAGGTACACATGGTGCGTTGCGCGTCGGGCGTGACGTTGATCATCGAGACGGCGGTGGCGGGCCCGCCGGCCAGCGGCGCGTTCTCGAAGCGGGCGCCGATGGCGCGCATGTCGTGAGCGAAGACGCGGCCCAGCGGATCGTCGGCCACCTTGCCCATGAACGCGCCCTTGCCGCCGAAGCTGGCCAGACCCGCGATGGTGTTGGCCGCCGAGCCGCCCGAGGCCTCCACGGCCTGCTGCATCCGCGCGTAGAGCGCCGCCGACTGCCGCGCGTCCACCAGCATCATGGCGCCCTTGGTCAGCCCGTTCTCGACCAGGAAGGCGTCGGCGCACGGCGCGATCACGTCGACGATGGCGTTGCCGATCGCGGCGACGTCGTAGGTCTCGGGCATACGCAGGCTTTCCCTCGGGCTAGGGCGCGGGGATTACAGGCAAAAGGTCAGCGAAGCTAGCGGCCGGGTTCGGGAGGGCGCGACGGCGCTGGGCCAGGAGCCCGGAGGCCCGGCAGCCAGCCATGAGGGCCGCTCCATCCTCACGTCGCGCGGAGAGATGGGTCCCGCGAACAAGTCGCGGGATGACGAGCATTGGGGGTGAGTTATCCGCCCCAGCCGCGGCTGCCCATGCTGCGGCTGGACATGCGGCCGCCGAAGCCGCCGCGGCTGATGACCGACGAGCGGCTCATCTGCTTCTCAGGTGGGCGGATGACGTCGGGGGCGTCGAAACCGCGCTGGCCGATGCGGGTGCGGCCGGTGTTGTAGTCGGTCCAGACCCGGCCGCCGCCGTAGGAGTAGTAGCCGCCGTCGCGCCAGTCGCGGTACATGCCGCGCCCGCCCCAGCCGCCGTTCATCATCTGCCCGACGACGAAGCCGGTGACCAGCGGGCCCCAGAAACTGCCGTTCGAGCCCGCGTGCTGGCGCGGAACGCACTGGCCCTCGCCGTAGACGTCCTCGCAGGACGCCTGGTCGGTCCACTTGGAGGCCTTCTCGTCGTCCTTGAGGGCCTGTTTCTCGGCGGTCTCGCAGGCGTCGTCGGGCACCTCGTTCTTGTCCTTGCACTCCTGCAGGGACTGGTAGGCGTAGGCGTCGACCGACTTTTCGTGGTCGATGCGGACGTTGTCGGCGGCGTTGTCGCCGCAGGCCACGAGCGAGACGCCGCCCATCGCCATCAGCGACGTCAGCGCCAGTTTGCGGGTGCGTTTCATGGCTGGTTTCTGGAACCTAGGCCGTCATGCAGGCGGCGTTGAGGATGCCCACCGTGATCGAGATGAACATCAGGTAGAGCGCGGTCGAGAGTTCGCCGCGCTCGATGCGGGCCGACACGTCGGGCAGCGCGATGCGCCGCACGATCCAGAAGGTGGCGATCTGGATGACGCCGGCCAGCAGCGCCCAGGCCACGAACTCGGGCAGGCTGTGGGTGTTGGCGAGCGCCGAGGCCAGCGGGATGACGTAGCCCAGCAGCGCCCCGCCGAGGGCCACGGAGGCGGCGACGTTGCCGCCGCGGATCAGGGCGCCTTCGTCGTGCGGCGTGATCCAGCGGTAGATCGCCTTGAAGATCAGGGTGAAGCCGCCGGCGGCCAGGAAGGCCAGCGCGAACGCGAGCGCCCCCGAGCCGAAGGTGGCGGGATCGAAAACGATCATGCTTCAAATTCTCCGACGTTCAGAGGAATGCCGACCATGACCTCGTGGGTGAGGTCGCCGCCCTCGGGCTCCATCTCGATGGCCAGGAGCAGCTCGCGCCCTTCCGCCGGCAGGTCCCGGGCGAAGAGCATGCAGGTCTGGTAGATCTTGCGGAAATTCCGGCCCGAGCGGTCGTCGTAGACCCTCTCCCAGAAGCTCACCGGGTCCTGCCGCTCGTCGACGTCGCCGAACCAGAAGCGGCGGTACTCCGGCAGGCCGTCGGCGCTGAAGGCGCGCGCGCGGATGCGGTCGCCCCAGCGCCGCCGGGCGGCCGCGTCCGGCGGATAGTCGGACGCCCAGGGCCCGAAGAGGGTGAAGTCGTCTGCGCCCCGGCCCTCCGCGTCTGGACTGACCATCTGCAGCATCAGGTCGTCCTCGGTGTAGAACCGGTGGACCCAGCCGTCGGCTCCCAGGTCGATGCGTCCCTGCGCCACGATGTTCAGCGTGTCGGTGTCGAGCCGGAAGAGGGTGTCCGAGCCGAGCCGCCGCCAGGCCAGCGGGTCCAGCCGCACCGTGCGGCCGATCGTGACGTTGCGGACGACGGGGATGGCCTGGTCGTCCCCGTCCTCACCGCGGCGTCCGCCGAACAATCCCCGGAAGATCACGTCATCAGCCTTTGTTGCAGCCGGATCATACGCCCATCTTGCATCCTGTCAAATGTACGCGTATGCATACGTGAACAGATGAAGCGGCGGAACACGGACAAGGTGGCGGGCCTGAGCCCCGCGGAACGGACCCGGCTCTGGCGCGAGGAACGCCAGCGGCTCGGGCTCGTGAAGCTGGAGCTCTGGGTTCCCCCGGGCGCCAGGGCCGATGTCCAGGCCGCAGCAAGAGCCATCGTCACAGCGTCG
>NZ_JAEUMO010000236.1 GCF_016793285.1 Phenylobacterium sp. | reverse complement strand
GACGTCGAGGCCGGCCGCGCGGTGCTGGCGGGCGCCTTCGTGCTGGCGGGCCAGACCCTGGCCAGCGGCGTGCGCGGCGACCCCTGGGACCGCCCCAGCCCCAGCCGCGCCTTCGCCGAGGCCCTGCACCGCTTCGACTGGTTGCCGGGACTGATCGCCGCCGGCCCCGAGGGCGCGGGCGAGGGGTTGCGGCTGGTGCTGGAGTGGCGGCGGCGCTTCGGCCGCTGGAACAGCTTCGCGTGGGCCCCGGAGGTGATGGCGCGACGCGTCTACAACCTCGCCTGCGCGGGCCCGGCGCTTGCCGCGCGCGCGTCCGAGGCCGAGGTGTCGCAACTCGCCACCGACCTGGCGCGGCAGGCCCGCGACCTGCTCGTGGCCGGCGATGTCGCCGATGCGGCCGAGCGCGCGGCGTGCGCGGCGGTGGCCGGCGCGGCGCTGCGCGGAACCGGCGGGCGCAAGCTGCTGGACCGTGCGCTGGGCAAGCTCGGCCGCGCCCTGGCGCTGACGGTCGACGCCGAGGGCGGCCACGCCACGCGGCGGCCGGACCTGGCGCTCGAGCTGCTGTTCGACCTGCAGACGCTGGACGAGGCGATGGTCCAGCGCGGGATGGCCGCGCCCGACGCCGTGCAGCGCGCCATCGACCGGCTGGCGGGCGCGGTGCGGTTCTTCACCCTGGCCGATGGCCGGCTCGCGGCCTTCCAGGGCGGCCATCCGTGCAGCGCCCCCTACGTGGCCGCCGCCCGGGCGCAGGACGAGGCCGGCGATCGGCCCACCGCCCCCGGCCTCGGCGGCTACCAGCGTCTCGATGCGCGCAACGTGCAGGTGATGGCCGATGTCGCCGGGCCGCCGGCCGGCGCCTGGTCGCGGGACGCCGGCGTGGCGCCGCTGGCGCTCTGCGTGCTGGTCCACGGCCGCCGGCTGATCGACGCCGCCGCCGGCCGCGGGCTCGAGACCGCCGCCACCGTGGAGGCGGGCGAGCTGCCGGCCCGGGTGCTGGCCGGGCCGCCCGCCGGCGTGCTGGGCGCGCGGCTGATCGACGCCGACCTCGTCGTCGACGTCCAGCGGCACGAGGCGCCCGGGGCGCTCTGGCTCGACCTCGCCCACCACGGGTGGATGGCGCGCTACGGCACGATGCATCAGCGCCGGCTCTACCTGGACACCCTGGCCGGCGAACTGCGCGGCGAAGACCGGCTGACGCCCACCGCCCGCGCCCAGGGGCCGGACGGGCGGCACTTCATCCCCTACGCGGTGCGCTTCCCGCTGCACGCGGGCGTCCGCGCCCTGATCTCGCAGGACAGGCGCAGCGCGCTGTTGCGGCTGGAGGGCGAGGCCGACGGCTGGATCCTGCGCAACGACGCCCTCGACGTCGCGCTCGAGCCCCGCGCCGGCGGCGGGGTCCAACTGGTGCTGCGCGGCCGGCGCCGGGCCGATTCCGGGGCCCGGGTGCGGTGGAAGCTCGCGCCGGCGCGGCAGCCGGTTGACCCGCCGCCCGCTGCGGCGTAACCCGCGGCCATCCCGCGTGACTGGCGACTGGAGGTGGGCGACCACCGGGGAGCGCGAGGACCATATTCCGCCGCGCGCCTGGGCATTCCCTTTGAACCTGTAAGGAGAATGCCGTGCCTGCCGCGCCCGATTTCCCGCCTGCTCCCGACCGTGTGCCCCTCCGGCGCGCCCTGATCAGCGTCTCGGACAAGACCGGCCTGATCGACGCCGCCAGGGCGCTGGCCGCCAGGGGCGTGGAGCTCGTCTCCACCGGCGGCACCCGCAAGGCGATCGCCGACGCCGGCCTTGCGGTGAAGGACATCTCCGACCTCACCGGCTTTCCCGAGATGATGGACGGCCGGGTGAAGACCCTGCACCCCGTCGTCCACGGCGGTCTCCTGGGCGTGCGCGACGCGCCGGCGCACAAGGCGGCGATGGATGAGCACGGGATCGGCGGCATCGACCTCGTCTACGTGAACCTCTACCCGTTCGAGCAGACGGTGGCGGCCGGCGGCGACTACGAGACCTGCGTCGAGAACATCGACATCGGCGGCCCGGCGATGATCCGTTCGGCGGCCAAGAACCACGGCTACGTGGCCGTCTGCACCGAGATCGGCGACGTGGCGGACGTGCTGGCCGAGTTCGCGGCGGACGGGACGACCAGCCTGGCCCTGCGCAGGAAGCTCGCGGCGCGGGCCTATGCGCGCACGGCCACCTACGACTCCTCGATCGCCTCGTGGTTCGCGGCCGAGCTGGGCGAGTTCGCGCCGGCGCGGTTCTCCATCGGCGGCCAACTCGCCCAGACCATGCGCTATGGCGAGAACCCGCACCAGGAGGCCGCCTTCTACCGCTTCCCGAACCCGGCGGTGGGCGTCGCCACGGCGACCCAGCTTCAGGGCAAGGAGCTGAGCTACAACAACATCAACGACACCGACGCGGCCTTCGAGCTGGTGTCGGAGTTCGATCCGGCGGCCGGTCCGGTCTGCGCCATCGTCAAGCACGCCAACCCCTGCGGTCTGGCCACTGGCGGCACGATGCTGGAGGCCTACAACCGCGCGCTGGCCTGCGACCCCACGAGCGCGTTCGGCGGCATCGTGGCGCTGAACGGCCGGCTGGACGCGGCGACCGCCGCCCAGGTGCTGGAGATCTTCACCGAGGTCGTGATCGCGCCCGAAGCCGACGACGACGCCGTCGCGCTCTTCCGCAAGAAGAAGAACGTGCGCCTGCTGGTCACCGGCGGCCTGCCCGATCCGCGGGCCTTCGGGAAGACGTTCAAGTCGGTGACCGGCGGCTTCCTGGTGCAGAGCAAG
>NZ_JAEUMO010000248.1 GCF_016793285.1 Phenylobacterium sp. | reverse complement strand
CACGCCGTGGAACACCGACTCCACCGGCAAGCAGCGGGTGAGCAACCTGGAGTTCACCACCCAGACCGACCTCGGCTGGGCCACCCTGTCGACGGTCGTCAACCTGCGCGACCGCCGCGGCCAGAACCAGTACGACCGCGACGCGCTCTCGCGCCAGTTCTTCGACGAACTGTCGGCGATGCCGGGCCGGGTCTCGACCGCCGGCCTCGCCGCCATCCGGGCGGCCGACTACAACCAGGGCGGCGACCAGATCGACCACGCCCGCATCAGCTACTACGACGCCCACCTCGTCGGCGACACGAACGGCGTCAACTGGGTGCTCGGCGGCGAATGGTATCTGCTGAACGACACCACCTCGAGCATCCTCGGCAAGACGCCGACGGCGGCCAGCAACAACTTCGGCACCGTCACCCGCGGCCGGGCGCGCTATTCGTCGTATGCGGTGTACGGGTCGGCGGACTACGACCTGACCGAGCAACTGAAGCTCTCGGGCGACCTGCGCTACACGCACGACGACCGCAACTTCCTGGCCCGCCAGTTCCTGTTCGTCACCGACACCCCGGTGGCCGGCGCCAGCGTCAACCCGACGGGCGAGCGCAAGCAGGACAACGTCTCGTACACCGCCACCGTCGCCTACAAGCCGACGTCCCTGATGATGATGTACGCCAAGATCGGCTCGGCCTACCGGGCGGGCGGCTTCAACGGCAACCTCGGCGACTCGCGCCAGGATCCGGTGCTCGCGCCGCCCCCCGAGTTCGACAACGAGACGGTCACGGCCTACGAGGTCGGCTTCAAGGGCAACCTGGCCAGCAACATCTACGTCACGGCCGCCGGCTACTCGAACCACTACAAGAACCTGGTGATCCAGGGCGACAACGGCTGCCGCGCCAACAACCCGGCGTGCCCCGTGCAGGCGACGTCGTATGCGTTCAACGCCGGTCCGGCGACCCTGTGGGGCGTCGAGGTCGAAGCGACCGCGCGGGCCCAGGTCGCGGGCGGCAACCTGCGGGTCACCGTGGGCGGCTCGCGCCAGGGCGGCCACGTCAAGGGCGGCCGCTACGACGGCTACAAGCAGCCGCAGCAGCCCAAGTGGACCCAGACCTTCACGGTCAACTACCGCCACGACATCACCGAGGGCGTCAGCGGCTACGTGAACCTCAACGGCAACGCCCGTCAGGGCGGTGTCCAGGAGGCCAACCAGACGACGTTGCTGCACGACTACGTGCTGTTCAACGTGCGCGCCGGCGTGAGCTGGAAGTACTACGACCTGACCGCCTTCGTGAACAACGCCGGCCAGGAGAACTACCTCGTGTTCCACGCGCCGTCGGCCACCGGCGACGTGCGCCGCTACAACCTGCCGCGCACCTGGGGCGCCCAGCTCCGCTTCACCTGGTAACGGGCGTGCAGGGGTTCGCTTCGGCCGTCGCCGCGCTCGCCGTTCTCCTCGCGGGCGCGGCGGCGCCGAGCCTCGCGGCGCCCAGCCTCGCGACGCCGGGTCTCGCGGCGGGGACGCCCGCCGCGGCGGCCGCGCAGGGTGTGGAGATCCGCTACGGACAGTGGACCGACCCGGCCCGGGACGGCCGGGTCGTGCCGTACAAGCTGTACCTGCCGACGGGGCCGGGCCCGTTCCCGCTGGTGATCCACAGCCACGGCCTGGGCGGCAGCCGCGAGGCGTCCGCCTACATCCTGACCGCGGTCGCGCAGGCGGGCTACGCGGTGGTGGCCGTGCAGCACGCGGGCTCCGACACCGCGCTGCTGGCGGGCGGCGGCCCTCCTGTGGCGGAGGCGGCGCGGGTCGCGGCCGGCCGGGCCGGCATGACCAGCGACGCGGCGCGCGGCCGCTACGGCGACATCCCGTTCGCGCTGGACCGGATCGCCGCGGACCCGGCGCTCGCCGGCAAGGTCGACCTGGGCCGCGTCGGCATGTCGGGCCATTCCTACGGCGCGCTCTCGACCCTGACCGCGGTGGGCCAGCGGCTGCCGGCCATGCCCGGCGACACGGCCTTCATGGAGCCGCGCATCAAGGCCGCGATCGCCTACAGCCCCAACAAGCCGCGCGGCGACGACGCCAGGGCCGCCTTTGCGCGGATCAGGACGCCGATGCTGCATTTCACCGGCACGGCCGACGCCACACCCTTCGATCTGGAGAAGACGCCGTTCGAGCGGACCACGCCTTTCCAGGCGATCCAGGGCGCCGACCAGTTCCTGATCGTCCTGACCGGCGCCGACCACGCGCTGTTCGGCGGTCGGCGCGATCAACTGAAGCAGTTGAAGCCGATCGACCCGCCGCAGATGGAGATCGTGAAGACCGAGACCGTGCGGTTCTGGGACGCCTATCTGAAGGGCGACAGGGCGGCGCTGGCCGCCGAATGCGACCTGCCCGCGCGGATCGCCGGAGCCGGGAGCGCATACACCAAGGCTATGCGCTGCGGACCGCCGACGCCCATCGAAACGGTCGAGGGCCTGCGCTAGCGTCGGAGGCATGAGCGAACCGGTCCAAGCTTCCCGCCGCGCCGTGCTGGGCGCACCGTTCCTGGTCGCGGGAACCTCTGCCGTGGCCGCCGCCGCGCCCGTCGCCGCCGCCGACGAGGCGGAGGCCAGGCGCATCCTCGAGCGCTACCACGGCTTCGGCGTGAAGGCGTCCGGCGGGCCCGGCGACACCGCCACCGGCGTCTGGCTCGAAGACGAGCTGAGGGCGCTGGGCTACGCGACCGCCCGGCAGACCATCGAGACGCCGGCCTACGAGGGCGAGGCGACGCTGACCTGCGGCGCGGCGACGGCCGACCTGATCCCGCAGGCGCATGTGCAGACCACGCCCGGCCTGACCGCGCCCCTCAGCCTGGGCGGCGGCGGCATCTCGATCCTGGCGCTGCCCTACGCGCGCTGGTCCACGGCCAAGGGCGACGTCGCGCGGCGCGTACACGCCCTGTTCGCCAAGGGCGCGCAGGCGGTGGTGATCGTGACCACCGGGCCGAGCGGCGAGGCGCTGGCCCTGAACGCGCCGGTCGACGCGCCGCTCTTCGACAGGCCGGTCGCCGTGCTGGCCCCGAAGGCCGCCGAGCCGTTCCTGCAGGCGGCGGCCCGCGGCGAGACGGCGACGATCGCCATCCCGGGCCGCGCCTTCCGCCGCCCGGCGTTCAACGTCACCGCGAAGCTGGATCGCAAGGCCGCGAAATGGCTGGTGATCTCGACGCCGCGCTCGGGCTGGTTCACCTGCGCGGGGGAGCGGGGCACGGGCGTGGCGGCCTGGCTGATGCTCGTGAAGTGGGCCGCGACGGCGAAGCTTCCGGTGAACGTCGCCGTGATCGCCACGACAGGCCACGAGTACGAGTACGCGGGCGGCGAGGCGTTCATCCATGCGCTGGCGCCGAAGCCCCGGGACACCGCGCTCTGGGTGCATCTGGGCGCCAACGTCGCGGCCCGCGACTGGCACGAGCGCGGGACCTTCCTGTCGCCGCTGCCCAGCATGGACCCGCAGCATTTCCTGCTGGTCAGCCACCCGCTGGCGGCGGCCAGCGCCCGGGCGTTCGCCGGGATGCCGGGCCTGGAGCAGGTGTACGAGGCCGACCCCCGGCAGGCCGCGGGCGAGCTGGGCAGCATCCTGGCCGCCGGCTACGACCCGGTCATGGGCATCTTCGGCAGCCACCGCTTCCACCACGCGCGCAACGACGACCTGCGCTGCGTCTCCGCGGCGCTGGCGCCGCCCGTGGCGCACGCCTTCGCCCAGGTGATCGCGGGCGCGCTGAAGGCTTGAGCGGCGTGGCGGAGCAGACGACGCAGGCGGGCGGCGCGACGCCCGGGTCCGCCAGGGGCGGCCGGGTGCGCCGGATCCTGCGCGAGCCGCTGCTGCATTTCTTCGTGGCCGGCCTGCTGCTGTTCCTGGCCGGGCAGGCGTGGCGCGACGCCAACGACCGCCGCACCATCACCGTGACGCCCCAGCGCGTGGCGGCGCTGGCCCAGACCTACCGCCTGCAGTTCGGCGCGCCGCCGTCGCCCCGGCAACTGGAGGACGCTGTCGACGCCTGGGTGCGCGAGGAGGCCATGGTCCGCGAGGGCCAGGCGATGGGCTTCGACCGCGACGACGAGGTGGTCCGCCGCCGCATCGCCCAGAAGGTCGAGTTCCTCTACCAGGACCGCAGCCTGCCGAAGCCGCCGGACGAGGCCGAACTGAGAGCCTGGTTCGATGCGCGCGCGGCCCGCTACGCCGCGCCGGTCCGCACCAGTTTCAACCACCTCTACTTCTCGCCCGACCGGCCGGGCGACGCCGGCGCGCGCGCGCAGGCGGCGCTGACCGCGCTCATCGGCGGCGCGCCGCCCGACGCCGTCGACGCCGACCCGTACCCCGAGCAGTCGCGCTATGCGGCGCTCACGGCCACCGAGGCGCGGCGGCTGTTCGGCGACACCGAGCTCGCGGCGCGGATCGACGGCGCCCCGGTGCGCGCCTGGTCCGGTCCCTATCGGTCCGGCTACGGCTGGCATCTCGTCTACGTGACCGACCGCGCGCCGGCCGGCCGCGCGCCGTTCGAGACCGTGCAGGCGCAGGTGCTGCAGGACTATCTGGCCGACACCCAGGCGCAGGCGAACGCCAAGGCCGTGGCCAGGCTGGTCGGCCGCTATCGCGTGGTGCGCGAGGACAGGCCGTGAGCCCGGCCTTCGGAGCTCCCGAAGGAAGCGCAGCCGGATGAGCCGCATCCTGGCGCTGCTGCTCCTCGCGGCGGCGTTCCTCTGGCCGGCCGCCGCCGCGGCGCACGAGGTGCGGCCGGCCCTGCTGCAGATCACCGAGCAGTCGGCGGGCCACTGGCGGGTCTACTGGAAGCAGCCGGCGATGGGCGAGGTGATCCTGTCGCTGAAGCCGCAGCTCTCCTCGGGCTGGCTGGCCGCCAGGCCTGCCGAGGAGTACGCCGCGCCCGGGTTCCTCGTGCGGACGTGGGACGTCAGGTCGCCGGCGCCGCTGGATGGCCAGACGCTGCGGATCGCCGGCCTGGAGCGCTCGATCACCGACGTCCTGGTGCAGGTCGACCTCGCGGACGGCCGCCGGATCGAGACGGTGGTGAAGCCGATCCAGCCCACCTACCGCTTCGCGCTGGCCAGGGCCGCGGCGCCGGCCGTGCCCGCCTACCTGAAGCTCGGCGTCGAGCACATCCTGATGGGCGTCGACCACCTGGCGTTCGTGCTGGGCCTGCTGCTGCTGGTGGGCCCGAACCGCAACCTGATCAAGGCCGTCACCGCCTTCACGGTCGCCCACAGCCTCACGCTCGCCGCCGCCGCCCTGGGCTGGGTCCATGTCCCCTCGGCGCTGGTGGAGAGCCTCGTCGCGCTCTCGATCGTGTTCGTCGCCGCCGAACTGCTTCGCGACGGGCCCAGCGTCACGCGCCGCTGGCCCTGGCTGGTGGCCTTCATCTTCGGGCTGCTGCACGGGCTGGCGTTCGCCGGCGCCCTGGCCGAGATCGGGCTGCCGCCGCGGGCGGTCGCGGCCTCGCTGCTGCTCTTCAACATCGGCGTGGAGCTGGGGCAGCTCATGTTCGTGGCGGTCGCGGTGGCCGTGATGCTGGCGCTGCGCCGCCTGAAGCTGCCGGCGCGCGCCCGGCTGATCGCGCCCTACGCCATCGGGAGCTTCGCGGCCTTCTGGTTCATCGAGCGCGTCGTGGTGGTGTTCCAGTGACGCGAACGGCGGCCTAGAAGGGCCGGATGACCGAGAACGACCACCCGTCCGCCCAGCAGATGGCGTCGCCGACCTACCGGCTGGCCTCGCTGGACCCCGACTTCATCCTGCAGCACTCCCAGCGCGGCGTGCGGCTGATGCTGGAATTCTCCAAGTGCGACGAGGCGCTGCGCGCCTGGAGCGTGCGCTCCACCATCGTCGTCTTCGGCTCGGCGCGGATCCGGGAGGACGGCTCGGACGACCACCGGCGCTGGTACGCCGAGGCGCGCCGGTTCGGCGAGATCGCCTCGCGGGAGGGCGGCGCGCGGCTGTCCGACCGCCAGGAGCGGCACAACGTGATCTGCACCGGCGGCGGGCCGGGGGTGATGGAGGCGGCCAACCGCGGCGCCTGCGACGCCGGCGCGCCGTCGATCGGACTCAACATCACCCTGCCGCACGAGCAGTACCCGAACAGCTATTCGACGCCCGAGTTGACGTTCCGCTTCCACTACTTCGCGGTGCGCAAGATGCATCTGGCGATGCGGGCGACCGCGCTCGTGGTGTTCCCCGGCGGCTTCGGCACGCTGGACGAACTCTTCGAGATCCTGACCCTGCGCCAGACCGAGAAGAGCCAGCCGATCCCGATCGTGCTGTTCGACCAGGCCTACTGGCGCTCGATCATCAACTTCGAAGCGTTGATCGCGCGCGGGATGATCGCCGAGGCGGACCTGGGCCTCTTCCGGTTCGCCGAGAGTGCGGAAGAGGTCTGGCAATGCCTGCTGGACGGCGGGCTGAAGCCTTACCGGCAGCCGGACTGGGATCCCAACCCGCACGACCCCTGAGCCCGCTTGCGTTCGGCCGCCCGGCGGCGCCAACTCACCGGCTGCGTCAGGGGAATCCCATGGAAATCGGCGTCTTCATCCCGATCGGCAACAACGGCTGGCTCATCTCGACCACCTCGCCGCAGTACATGCCGAGCTTCGCGCTCAACAAGGAGATCGTCCAGAAGGCCGAGCGCCATGGCTTCGACTTCGCGCTCTCCATGATCAAGCTGCGCGGCTTCGGCGGGAAGAGCGAGTTCTGGGAGCACAACCTCGAGAGCTTCACCCTGATGGCGGGCCTCGCGGCGGTGACGTCGAAGATCAAGCTGTTCGCCACCGTCGCGACGCTGACGATCCCGCCGGCCATCGTTGCGCGCATGGCGTCGACCATCGATTCCATCGCGCCCGGCCGCTTCGGCATCAACCTCGTCACCGGATGGCAGAAGGCCGAGTACGACCAGATGGGCCTGTGGCCGGGCGAGAGCCACTACGCCGACCGCTACAACTACCTCGCCGAGTACGCGACGGTGCTGAAGGGGCTGATGGAGACCGGCGTCTCCGACTTCAAGGGCAAGTACCTGACGATGAACGACTGCCGGGTCTCGCCGAAGCCGACGCCGGGCGTGAAGATCATCTGCGCCGGATCGTCCGACGAGGGCCTGGCCTTCACCGCCGAGTATGCCGACTACTCGTTCGCGCTGGGCAAGGGGACCAACACGCCCACCGCGTTCGCCGGGGTGAACGACCGCCTCGCCGCCGCCAAGGCCAGGACCGGCCGCGACGTCGCCGCCTACATCCTCTTCATGGTCATCGCCGACGAGACCGACGAGAAGGCCATGGCCAAGTGGCGGCTATACCGCGACGGCGCCGACCAGGACGCGCTGGCCTGGCTCACCAACCAGGCCGCGCCGAACGCCCAGGGCGGCACCTCGAACACCAACACCACCCAGCTCGCCGCGCCGGAGTCGGCGGTGAACCTCAACATGGGCACCCTGGTGGGGAGCTACGAGAACATCGCCCGCATGCTGGACGAAGTGGCGGGCGTGCCCGGGACCGCCGGCGTCCTGCTGACCTTCGACGACTTCGTGCGGGGGGTCGAAGACTTCGGGACGAAGATCCAGCCGCTGATGCAGAGCCGCCAGCATGTCGGCGCCTAGGCCCACCGTCCCCATCGCCGGCGCCGTGACGCTGCCGGCGCGGCCCGAGAACCTGCCCATCGACCCCAAGGCGACCGCGTTGATCGTGGTCGACATGCAGAACGCCTATGCCTCGCCCGGCGGCTACCTCGACATCGCCGGGTTCGACATCGGCGGCGCGGCGGCCGTCATCGAGAAGATCGCCGTGCTGGTCGAGGCTTCGCGAAGGGCCGGCGTGCAGATCGTGTTCTTCCAGAACGGCTGGGACCCGGACTACGCCGAAGCCGGCGGCGAGGGGTCTCCCAACTGGTGGAAGTCGAATGCGCTCAAGACCATGCGCGACAAGCCGGAACTCTCGGGCACGCTGCTCGCCAAGGGGACCTGGGACTACGCCCTGGTCGACCGCCTGACGCCGCAGCGGGGCGACATCGTCATCGAGAAGCCGCGCTACTCGGCCTTCTACAACACCGCGCTCGACTCGATGCTGCGGGCGCGCGGCATCAGGAACCTCGCCTTCTGCGGCATCGCCACCAACGTCTGCGTCGAGTCGACCCTGCGCGACGGCTTCCACCGCGAGTACTTCGGCGTGCTGATCGAGGACGCCACGCACCAGGCCGGCCCGGCCTTCCTGCAGGAAGCCACCGTCTTCAACGTCGAGCGGTTCTTCGGCTGGGTGTCGAACACCGCCGACTTCTGCGGCGCCGTCGGCCAGGCGCCGCCCGAGAACATCTAGGAGAGCGAATGCCCAAGACCGTCATCACCCCACCTGGGACGCAGACGCCCATCGCACCGTTCTCGCCGGGCACGCTGGCCGACGGCGTGGTCTACGTCTCCGGGACGCTCGCCTTCGACAAGGACAACGGCGTCGCCCACGTCGGCGACGCGGAGGCCCAGACGCGGCAGGTGCTGGAGACCATCAAGTCCGTCATCGAGACCGCCGGCGGCACGATGGACGACGTCACCATGAACCACATCTTCCTGAAGGATTGGGCCGACTACGCGGCCATGAACAAGGTCTACGCCGAGTACTTCCCGGGCGAGAAGCCGGCGCGGTTCTGCATCGTCTGCGGGCTGGTGCGGCCGGACTTCCTGGTCGAGATCGCCTCCATCGCGCACGTGGGGAAGAAGTAGGGTGACGCAGACGCTGAACGGCCGCACGGCCGAGTACGAGGTCGATCCGATCTTCCTGCAGCGCTGGTCGCCGCGCGCCTTCACCGGCGAGGCGATGCCGCACGAAGACCTGCTGCGCCTGTTCGAGGCCGCCCACTGGGCGCCCTCGGCCTTCAATGGCCAGCCCTGGCGGTTCGTCTACGCGCACCGCGACACGCCGGCCTGGGCGCCGCTGTTCGACCTCCTGATCCCCTACAACCAGTCCTGGGCGAAGAACGCCTCGGTCCTGATGTTCGTCGTCTCCGACCGCTTCCGCCGCACCGAGGGCCGCGACCCGGCGCCGGTGCGCAGCCACGCGTTCGACGCCGGCGCCGCCTGGGGCTACCTCGCGCTGGAGGCGAGCCGCATCGGCTGGGCCGCGCACGGCATGGCGGGCTTCGATCTCGCGCGGTCCTACGACGCGCTCGGCGTCGACGCCGACCAGTACGAGGTCCACGCCGCGATCGCCGTCGGCAGGATCGCCGATCCCGAGGTCCTCGACGAGGCGCTGCGCGCCCGCGAAGTCCCCAGCGGCCGCAACGCCGTCGCCACCTTCGCCTTCGAGGGCAGGCTCGGCGGCCAGCGGGCGGCGGCGCCCGAAGCTTGACCGCGCGGGCGAGCTTTGGCCGGTTGACCGCCATGCGAAGACTCCTGACCCCCCTCGCAGCGGCGCTCGCGCTCGCGACCCCCGCCGCCGCCGCGCCCCCGGACCTGGCGAAGATGGGCGCGGCCGAGCTCGCCGCCTTCCTGAAGGCGTTCCCGAAGGGGGGCGAGCTGCACAACCACCTGGGCGGCGGCGCGCCGGCCGAGGACATCCTGGCCTGGGCGGCGCAGGACGGGCTCTGCGTCGACACCGCGGCCCTGGCCATCAGCTTCGCCTGCGCCGGCGAGGCCATGAAGCCCGCCGCCGAGGTCCAGGCCAGCGAGCCGCTGCGCTCGGCCCTGATCGACAGCCTGACGACGCGCCGTCCCGGCTTCCGCGACCGCTCGGGTCACGACCAGTTCTTCACCGCCTTCGCCCGCCGCGCGACCACGCCGAAGCGCGCCGGCGACGCGCTCGCCGAAACGCTGGACGGCCTCGCGCGGCAGAACACCTTCTACGCCGAGCTGATGGTGACGCCGCAGTTCGGCCCGTCGCGGGGCCTGGGCGCGCGCGTCGGCTGGCGGGGGACGCCGGCGGCCACCAGGGCGGCGCTCGCCGCGGCCGGGATCGACGGCCTGGTCCCCGCGGTCAGCGCCGACACCGACCGGATCGTCGAGCGCGCGCGCGAGGTCCTGCGGTGCGGCGCCGCGGACGAGCGGCCGGGCTGCCAGGTGACGTTCCGCTTCCTCGCCCAGGCCCTGCGCGACGGGCCGCCCGAGCAGACGATGGCCCAGCTCCAGATGGGCGTCGCGGTGGTGGCGGCCGACCGGCGCTGGGTCGGCCTGCAGCTCGTGGCGCCGGAGGACGGCTTCGACTCCACCCGCTACTACGACCTGCACATGCAGATCGTGGACCTGCTGACCGACCACGGCCGCGCGACGCCGGTGGCCCTGCACGCCGGCGAGCTCACCCTGAAGCTCGTGACGCCCAGGACCCTCAGCCACCACGTCCGCGACGCGGTCCGCGTGGCCGGCGCCCGCCGCATCGGCCACGGCGTGGCGCTCCCCGAGGAGGTCGGCGCCGACGCCACCGCCGAGGAGATGGCGGCGAAGGGCGTGCTGATCGAGGTCAACATGCTCTCCAACCAGGCGATCCTGGAGATCGACCCGAAGGATCACCCCTACGCCTGGTTCCGGAAGAAGGGCGTGCCGGTGGCCCTCTCCACCGACGACGCCGGCATCACGCGCACCGAGCTCTCGGGCGACTACGCGGCCGCGGTGAGGAACGGAGCGACCTATGCCGACCTGAAGACCGCCGCGCGCAACGCCATCGCCTTCAGCTTCCTGGCGGGCGACGGCCTCTGGGCCGACCCGAACGTCTATCGCCGGCCCGTCGCCGCCTGCGCCGGCCAGATCGGCGCCGAGACGCCGAAGGGCGCCTGCGCCGGCCTCGTCGCCAGGAGCGACAAGGCCCGCGAGCAGTGGCGGCACGAGCGGTTGCTGAAGGCCTTCGAGGCGGCCCGCTTCTGAAGGCCGCGACGAGGCCCGCAGTTCAGGCGCCGCCGCGGACGTGGGCCGGGCGGCCGGCCAGATAGGTGCGCTCGACCGCGCGGTCGTCGGCGAGGACGCAGAGGATGAACAGGGTCTCCGCCAGCGTCCCGGCGCTCCTCGTCCGGCGCGCCAGGAGCGGCGTGGCGGCCAGGTCGAGCACCACGAAGTCGGCCTCCTTGCCCGGGAGGAGGTTGCCGACCTTGTCGTCGATGCGCAGGGCGCGCGCGCCGGCCAGCGTGCCGAGATAGAAGGCGTGCAGCGGGTCCAGGTTGTCGCCCAGGAGCTGCCCCACCTTGTAGGCCTCGCCCATCATGGCGAGCAGCGAGAACGAGCCCCCGCCGCCGACGTCGGTGCCGAGCGCGGTGTTCACGCCGCAGCGGCACGCCCGCCTCAGGCTGAACAGCCCGCTGCCCAGCAGCAGGTTGGACGAGGGGCAGAAGGCGGCCGAGGCGCCGGCCGCGGCCAGCCGGCCGAACGCGTCGTCCGTCGCGTGGACGCAGTGCGCGAAGACCGAGCGGCGTCCCACCAGGCCGTGCCGCTCGTAGACCGCGAGGTAGTCGCGGTCCTGGGGGAAGCGGCGCGACACCTCGGCGATCTCGGCCGGGTTCTCGGACATGTGCGTGTGGAGCAGCGCCTCGGGGTGGGCCGCCAGCACCTCGCCGGCCATGGCGAGCTGCTCGTCGCTGGAGGTCACGGCGAAGCGCGGCGTCACGGCGTAGCCGAGGCGCCCGCGGCCCCGCCATGTGCGGATCAGCGCCTCGGTGTCGGCGCGGCCGCCCTCCACGGTGTCGGTGAGGCCGGCGGGCGCGTTGCTGTCCATCAGCACCTTGCCGGCGATCAGGCGCATGTTGCGCGCGAGCGCCGCCTCGAAGAGCGCGTCGGCCGAGGTCCTGTGGACGGTGCAGAACGCCAGCGCCGAGGTGGTCCCGTTGGCCAGGAGCTGGTCCAGGAACACCTGGGCGACCGCGTCGGCGTGGGCCCGGTCGGCGAAGGCCTGCTCGGCCGGGAAGGTGTGGGTGGCGAGCCAGTCGAGGAGCTGCGTTCCCCACGCGGCGATGACGTCGACCTGCGGGTAGTGGACGTGCGCGTCGACGAAGCCGGGGGTGATGAGGCGGCCGGGCAGCTCGGTGACCGCGACGTCGGCGCCCAGCGTCGGGGCCAGGTCGGCATGGGCGCCGAAGGCCGCGACGTGGCCGTCCTCCACGACCAGGAGGCCGTCGGGGTGGTAGGCCCAGGCGTCGGCCGCCGGCGTGCGCGCCGGATCGTCCAGCATGTGGAGCAGGGCGGCGCGGTAGGCCTGGCGGCTCATCGTGCTTCGCTCCGAGGCCCTGGCGAAGGCGGGCTCATGGCGCGACGGCGATCCAGTCGGCTTCCGCGAGCTCGGCCTCGTCGAGGTTCTCGCCCGCGCCGCCGTCGCGGTCGACCACCAGGAAGTCGCTCTCGGCCTCCAGGGCCAGCAGGAAGTGGTGCCACGTCCCCCTGGCGTAGTTCACTCCTTGCGTCGCGGCGGCGCGGAACACGCGCACGGCGGCCGGGTCGAAGTCGCCGCCGCCCGGCGCGACCGCCACCAGGAACGGCCGGCCGTCCAGCGGCATGAAGGCCTGGCTGCCCAGCGGGTGGCGCTCGAAGACCTTCAGTACGGGCGGCGTCAGCGGCCTCGAGCGGAAGATGCTGATGATCGCGCGCCCGTCGCCCACCGCGACGTCGGCCAGCGCATTGAAGCGGGTGGTCCAGCCTTGGTTGATCGGCATGACCTCCGCCTCGTCGGTGGCCTCGATCACATCGCCGAACGGGGCGAAGGCGTCGGCGGTCAGGGGCTCGGGAACGATCCGCCTCATGTCCTGGCCCCCGACCTGATCCACGCCCCCAGCTTGCCGCGCTCCTCCGCCGTCATGCCGGTCTCGTTGCCCTGCGGCATCGAGGTGGTGGCCACCGCGCGCTCGTAGATGCGCTGGGCGTGCTTCCGCAGCCCCTCGGCCGTGTCGAACATCGCCCCGTTCGGGGCGACGGGAACGCCGCGGTGCGTCGGATGCGCCGCGTGGCAGGTGACGCAATGCCGGTCGACGATGGCGCGGACCTCGGCGTAGGCGGGAACCCCGGCGACCGCCGCCGGCTTCGGCCGCGCGGTCTCGTTGAGCACCGCCACGGTCAGGAAGGCCAGGGCGCCGAACACCAGCACCTGCGGCTCCGTGCGCCCGGCGTTCCGCAGGTTGAAGAAGTGGCGGATCGTCCAGCCGGCGATCCCCAGCCCCGCCAGCCACAGCCAGTTCAGCGGGGCGGCGAAGATCATCGGGTAGTGGTTGCTGATCATGATGAACAGCACCGGCAGCGTCATGTAGTTGTTGTGGACCGAACGCTGCTTGGCCTGCTTGCCGAGGGCCGGGTCGGGCGTCTCGCCCGCCAGCACCTGGGCCACCACCTTGCGCTGGTTCGGGATGATGATCATCAGCACGTTGGCGGCCATCACCGTGCCGATGATCGCGCCCACATGCATGAAGGCGCCGAGGTCGGAGAAGACGCGCGTCAGGCCCCACCCGGCGGCCACGAGAACGGCGAACCACACGACGCTGAAAAGCCTCAGGTTCTGCCCGACGGGCGAGCGGCAGAGGCCGTCGTAGACCGCCCACCCGGCGACCAGGCTGCCGAGGCCCAGGGCGATGGCCTGCCAGCCGGCGAGGTCGGCCCTGCTCCTGTCGATAAGGTTGAGGTCGGCGCCCACGTAGAAGATCAGACCGAGCAGCAGGAAGCCCGAGATCCAGGTGGTGTAGGCCTCCCACTTGAACCAGTGCAGGTCCTGCGGCATCCCGGCCGGGGCCACCATGAACTTCATCTGCCGGTAGAAGCCGCCCGAGTGGACGCTCCAGAGTTCGCCGGCGACGCCCCCCTCCGGAACATCGGCCGGCGCGTCGTCGGGCTTCTTCAGATGGCTGTCCAGCCACATGAAATAGAAGGACGATCCGATCCAGGAGATGCCCGCGATCAGGTGCAGCCAGCGGATCGCCAGATTGGCCCAGATCTCCAGCGCCGCCACCATCAGGCGTCCGCGTCCCCGGCGGCTTCGGTCAGCTTCAGCAATTGGGCCGCGAGCGCGATCGCGATCACCGCCGGCTCCTTCGACCTCAGGTCGGCGATGCCGATGGGGCAGGTGAGGCGGGCGAGTTCGGCTTCGGTCACGCCGTCGTCGCGCAGGCGCCGGTCGAAGCGCGCCCGTTTGGTGCGCGAGCCGATCAGGCCGACGTAGGCCAGGTCGTCCCGCCGCAGCGCCGCCAGCGTCAGCCGGTAGTCGAGATCGTGGCTGTGCGTGAAGATCGCCACCAGCGTGCCGGCCGGGGCCGCCTCGACGGCCTCCACCAGTTCGTCCTCCGGGAAGATCTCGGCCCGCGTGCCGCTGGCTTCCGGCCGCAGATCCTCGCGGCTGGCCAGCCAGTCGAGGTGGAAGGGCAGGGGCGCGAACGCCCGCGCCACGGCCTGGCCGACGTGGCCCGCGCCGAAGATGACCACGCGCGGCAGCGCGGGGCGGATCGTTTCGGACAAGCAGCGCACCTCCATGATCGGGGTCGTCGGACCGTCCGAGCCGTGCGGTCCCGGCCCGTCCAGCGAACGGCTCATGCGGCCCCCGGCGAACCTCGCGGTCAAGGCGAAGGGGCCGCGCGCCGCGGCCGCCGGCGTCAGCCACGCCAGGCTCTCGCCGTCCAGGCGCTCCAGCAGCAGCCGGACGTGGCCGCCGCAGCACTGCCGCAGAAGCGGCCCGAGCGGATAGTCCTGCAGGGCGTGACGACGCACGTCCTGCGCCAGCAGCCGGCGCGCCTGGTCCAGCGCCTGCTTCTCCAGCGCGCCGCCGCCGATGGTGCCGCTGAAGCGGTCGGGCCACACCAGCATCCGCGCGCCGGCCTCGCGCGGCGTGGACCCCCGCGCGCCGACGACGGTCGCCATCGCCAGCGTCTCGCCGCTGCGGACGGACTCCAGCGCCTCGCGGATCCAGCCGGCGGATGTTCGCCCTTCCGCCTCGACGGAGGAAGGGCCGGGGATGGTGGTGTTCGCCGGTCCGTCGACGTCGGGCGCACTCGGCGTCGTGGCCAGATGCGCGATCCGGGCCGCGTCGGCGGCGGCGCCGCCCGATCCTCCGCCCTCGAGGGGGAGGGCCTTCGGGGGCGACCTACCCATGCGCCCGCCTCCGCACGTCGTTGACCGCGGCCAGGATGCGTTCCGGCGTGGCCGGCGCGTCGAGGTTGGGCATCGCCTTGTGGCCGCCGACGCTGGCGACCGCGTCGGTCAGCGCCGAGAACACCGAGATCGCGAGCATCAGCGGCGGCTCGCCGACGGCCTTCGAGCGATGGATCGTCGGTTCGCGGTTCTCGCCCTTCCAGAGCGCCATGTTGAACACGGCCGGCCGGTCGCCCGCGGTGGGGATCTTGTAGGTCGACGGCGCGTGGGTGCGCAGGCGGCCGGTGTCGTCGAACACCAGTTCCTCGGTGGTCAGCCACCCCATGCCCTGGATGAAGCCGCCTTCGATCTGGCCCAGGTCGATGGCCGGGTTCAGCGAGCGGCCGACGTCGTGGAGGATGTCGACGCGGGTGACCCTGTTCTCGCCGGTCAGGGTGTCGATCGCCACCTCCGAGCAGGCCGCGCCGTAGGCGAAGTAGTAGAAGGGGCGGCCCTTGTGGGTCGTCCGGTCGTAGTGGATGTCGGGAGTCTTGTAGAACCCCGCCGCCGAGAGCGAGACGCGGGCCAGGTAGGCCCGGTTCACGAAGTCGCGGAACGGGAACAACTCGGCCCCCACCTGCACGCCGTCGGGGGTGAAGCGCGGTTCGTGGCCGTGGTCCGCACGGGCCCACTCGGCGAGCCGCTGCTTGATCTGCTCGCAGGCGTGCAGCGCCGCCATGCCGTTGAGGTCGCTGCCGGACGAGGCGGCGGTGGCGGAGGTGTTCGGCGCCTTGTCGGTGCGCGTCGAGGTGATGCGGACGGACGCCAGCGGGACCTGGAAGGCGTCGGCGACGACCTGCGCGACCTTCACGTTCAGGCCCTGGCCCATCTCGGTCCCGCCGTGGTTCAGGTGTATCGAGCCGTCCGTGTAGACATGCACCAGGGCGGCGGCCTGGTTCAGGTGGGTGGTCGTGAACGAGATGCCGAACTTCACCGGCGTCAGCGCCAGCCCCCGCTTCAGGTGGCCCTCGCCGGCGTTCCAGGCGGCGACCGCCTTGCGGCGCGCGCGGTAGTCGCAGTCGGCCGCCAGCGCCTCGACGATCTCGCGGATGACGGCGTCCTCGACGGTCTGGCCGTAGGGCGTGGCGTCGCCCGCGACGCCGTAGAGGTTGGCGAGGCGCACGTCGAGCGGGTCCTTGCCCAGGGCCAGCGCGGCGGCGTCCATGGCCCGCTCGACCGCCATCATCCCCTGCGGCCCGCCGAAGCCGCGGAAGGCGGTGTTGGAGACCGTGTGGGTGCGCGTGCGGTGCGAGACGATCTCGGCGGTCTGCAGCGCATAGGCGTTGTCCGCGTGGAACATCGCCCGGTCGTTGATGGCGTGGCTGAGGTCGGCCGAGAAGCCGCAGCGGGAGGCGAACTCGAACTGCGCGCCGTGCAGCTTGCCGTCGCCGTCGAAGCCCAGCGTCCAGTCGATCTCGAAGTCGTGCCGCTTGCCGGTGGCGGTCATGTCGTCGTCGCGGTCGAGGCGGATCTTGGCCGGCCGGCGGGCGACGCGCGCCGCCAGCGCCGCCATCGCGGCCCACTGCACGGATTGGGTCTCCTTGCCGCCGAAGCCGCCGCCCATCCGGCGCACCTCGACGGTGACGGCCGCGTCGGCGCAGCCGAGCACGCGGGCCAGGATGTGCTGGGTCTCGGTCGGGTGCTGCGTCGAGGTCCAGACGTGGAGGTCCGCGCCTTCGCCGGGGATCGCCAGGGCCACCTGGCCCTCGAGGTAGAAATGCTCCTGGCCGCCGACCTGAAGGTGGCCGCGGACCGTGTGCGGAGCGGCGGCGATCGCCGCCCGGGCGTCGCCCAGGACCATGGTCTGGCTGGGCTCGATGAACGCGCCGGCGGCCAGCGCGGCGTCGGCGGTGAGAAGGCGCGGCAGGTCTTCGTACTCGACCACGGCCAGGGCGGCGGCCGCGCGCGCCTTGGGCAGGGTCTCGGCGGCGACGCAGAAGAGCGGCTGCCCCAGGAACTGCACCTCGTCCGTCGCGAACAGCGGCTCGTCGCCGGCGAAGGGGCTGATGTCGTTCCCGCCGGGCACATCGGCGGGGGTGAGCACCGCGACGACGCCGGGCGCGGCGCGGACCGCGGAGAGGTCGAGCTTCGTCACCCTGGCGTGCGCCCGCTGGCTCAGGCCGGCGTGGAGGTGCAGGAGACCGGGCGGCTCGGGGATGTCGTCGATGTAGAGCGCCTCGCCCGAGACGTGGCGCGGGGCGCTGTCGTGGCCGATCGGCGCGTGCAGGACCGGCCGGCCGCGGGCGGCCCCGGAGTCAGCCATGGGCGACCGCCTCGGCGTCGAGCAGGCGCGCCGCGGCGCCCTGGCTCTCCAGGACGGCGCGGCGGATCAGGTTGCCGGCGGCTTCGAGCCGGTAGCCTGCGGAGGCCCGCATGTCGGTGATCGGCGCGAAGTCGTCGGCGAGGGTCCCGACCGCGGTCTCCACCGTCGCGGGCGTCCAGGGTCGGCCGGCGAGCGCCGCCTCGCAGGCAACCGCGCGCTTCGGCGTCGCCGCCATGCCGCCGAAGGCGATGCGCGCGTCGGTGACCCGACCGGCCTCGACGCCCACCGACAGGCCCAGGCAGACCGCTGAGATATCCTGGTCGAAGCGCTTGGAAAGCTTGGCGATCCTGAAGATCCGACCGGCCGCCGGCTTCGGCACGATCACGGCCTCGACGAACTCGCCGGGCGCGCGGTCCTGCCTGCCGTAGGCCAGGAAGTAGGCCTCCAGCGGCAGCTCCCGCCGCGCGGCGCCCCTGCGCAGCACCAGGGTCGCGTCCGCGGCGATCAGCGCCGGCGGCATGTCGCCGATGGGAGAGCCGTTGGCGATGTTGCCGCAGACCGTGCCGAGGTTCCGCACCTGCTGCCCGCCCAGCCGGCGCAGCAGCTCGCCGAAGTCGGGGTGCAGCGCGGCCAGCGCCGCGTGGGCGTCGGCGTAGCGCACGGCCGCGCCGATCCGGATCGCAGGGCCGAGGTCCTCGACGGCCTTCAGGTCCGCGCAGTCGTTCAGCGACACGATCGTCCGCAGCACCCGCCGCTGCTTGGTCACCCACAGGCCGATGTCGGTTCCGCCCGCCAGCACCGTCGCGTCCGGGTTCGCCTCCAGCGTCGCGGCCAGCTCGTCGGCCGACCGCGGCGCGACGAAGCGGCGGCCCTTGTGCTCGATCGCGAGGCCCTCGGCGGGCTGGATCGCCTTCAGCGCCGCGGCGATGTCCGCCTCGGGGGCCGCGCCCATCGCCTGCCCGGCCGCCAGGATCGGACCGTAGCCCGTGCAGCGGCAGAGGTTGCCGGCGAGCGCGTCCTTCAGGCTCTGCGGGTCGCTCGGCGCGCCCTCGCGCTGGTGCGCGTAGAGGCTCATCACGAACCCCGGCGTGCAGAAGCCGCACTGGCTGGCGTGCAGGTCGACCATCGCCTGCTGGACGGGATGCAGCGCGCCTTCGCGCCCCAGGCTCTCGACCGTGAACAGCGCCCGGCCGTCCAGCATCGGCGCGAACAGGATGCAGGCGTTGACCGCGCGGAACCGAACCCGCTCTCCCTCCAGCTCCCCCAGCACGACGGTGCAGGCGCCGCAGTCGCCCTCCGCGCAGCCTTCCTTCGTGCCCGTCCGGCGCAGATGGTAGCGGAGCAGGTTCAGCACCGTCAGCGTCGGGTCGGTGTCGGCCGGCGACTCGCGGACCACGCCGTCGAGCAGGAAGCGGATCGGGCGGGCCATCCTCAACTGCCCCGGTAGGTCGAGTAGGCGAACGGGCTGACCAGCAGCGGTACGTGATAGTGGCTCTCCGGCTCGTCGACGCTGAAATCGACGACCACGGTCTCCAGGAACGACGGCTGCGACAGCGGCACGCCCATGTCGCGGAAGTATTCGCCGACGTCGAACTCCAGCCGGTAGCCGCCCGCCCTCAGCGCCGATCCGGCGAGCAACGGCCTGTCCAGCCGGCCGTCGAGGTTGGTCACCGTCGCCACCAGGGTCTCGGCGCCGCGCAGCAGGCGCAGCGACATGCCCGCGGCGGGCCGGCCATGCATGGTGTCGAGGACGTGGGTGGTGAGGCCGCTCATTCGAAGTCCAGCAGTCGGCCGTCCAGATTCCGCGCTCGGGCCGCGAATTGCAACCGTCGCGCAGGATTGCGACGCTGCATGCCGCCCGAACCCCTGCTAAGCGGTCGATCCATGCCCGAGACGTCCTATCCGCGCGACCTGATCGGCTACGGCAGGGACCCGCCGCACGCCCGCTGGCCCGGGGGCGCGCGCATCGCGATCCAGATGGTGCTGAACTACGAGGAGGGCGGCGAGAACTCGGTCCTGCACGGCGACCCGGGCGCGGAGACCTTCCTCTCCGACTTGATCGCCCCCGCGCCGGTCCTGGGCGCGCGGCACATGTCGATGGAGCAGATCTACGAGTACGGCGCCCGCGCGGGCGTGTGGCGGCTGCTGCGCCTCTTCGAGCGTTACGGGACGCCGGTGACGGTGTTCGGCGTGGCCATGGCGATGGAGCGCAACCCGGCCGTCGTGGAGGCGATGCTGGAGGCCGGCCACGAGATCGCCAGCCACGGCTGGCGCTGGATCAGCTACCAGGACGTGCCCGAGCGGGTGGAGCGCGAGCACCTGCACCGCGCCATCGAGATCCACAGGCGGCTGACGGGCGAGCATCCGCTGGGCTGGTACGCCGGCCGCACCAGCCCCAACACGCGCAAGCTGATCGCCGACGACGGGGGATTCCTCTACGACGCCGACGACTACTCGGACGACCTGCCGTTCTGGACCGAGGTCAACCGACGGCCGCACCTGATCGTGCCCTACACGCTGGAGGCCAACGACATGCGCTTCTCGGGCGGCGGGCTTGCCACGGGCGAGCAGTTCTTCGGCTACCTGAAGGACGCGTTCGACGTGCTCTACGCGGAGGGCGCCGAGCGGCCGAAGATGATGAGCGTCGGCCTGCATGGCCGCATCGTCGGGCGGCCGGGCCGGATCGCGGGGCTGGAGCGGTTCATCCGCTATGCGCTCGAACACGAGGATGTCTGGTTTGCCCGGCGCGTCGAGATCGCCCGGCACTGGCGGGAGACGTATCCCCATGGCGGCTGAACCGATGGCCTTCCGGACGTCCTACGTGGCGTTCCCCACCCGCGACGGCCTGACCGTGGCGGGTCAGCTTCGCGTGCCGCTGGTCGAGCCGGGCGCGGCGCCGCCGCAGGTCGGCGCGGTGGTCGTCTGCCATGGCTCGGACGGCGTCGACGGCCGCGGCGGCTTCCACATCTCAGCATTGAACGCCGCGGGGATCGCAACCCTTGAGGTCGACATGTGGGCCGCGCGCGGGACGGTCCGCGGCGCGGCCGGCAGGCCGTCGTCCGTGCCCTCGACCCTGCCGGACGCCTTCGCCGCGCTCGCCTTCCTGGCCCGGCAGCCCGAGGTGGACCCCAGGCGCATCGCCGTCGCCGGGTTCTCCTGGGGCGGCGTCGTGAGCCTGCTGAGCGCCACGCGGGCCAACGTGGCGGCGCATGCCGAGCCCGGGACCGCCTTCGCCGCCCACGCCGCCTTCTATCCCGCGCTCTGGAGCTACAACCGCGCGCCCGGCCACGACTTCGCCGACCTCGCCGGAGCGCCCGTGCTGATCCAGGCGGGCGGAGCCGACGCCTACGACGACCCCGAGGTCTGCGCGGGCTTCCTCGCCTCCCTCGCGCCGGCCGACCGGGCGCGCGTGGAACTCGTCGTCCACGAGGGCGCGACCCACGCCTTCGACCGCGACCTGCCGGCGAAGGTCATCACCGATCCCTACGCGCACAAGGGCAAGGGCGGACCGGTGCCGTTCGAGTTCCATCCGCAGGCCGCCGCTGCGGCGCGCGCGAACCTGGTGGCGTTCCTCGAACGGGCCTTCGCCGGATGAGCCGCAAGCTCTCGCGCGCGGAGTTCCTGGCCCGGTTCGGCGCGGTCTACGAGGCCTCGCCCTGGGTCGCCGAGGGCGTCTGGCCCGACCCGCCGCACGACCGCGAGCAGCTCGCCGCCGCCATGGCCGCCGTGGTCGACGCCGCGCCGCGGGAGAAGAAGCTGGCGCTGATCCGGGCGCACCCGGAACTCGCCAGCCGCACCGCGATGGCCGAAGCGTCCGTGAAGGAGCAGGCCGGCGCCGGCCTCGACCGGTGCAGCGCCGAGGAGTTCGCCGCCTTCCGCCGCCTGAATGCGGCCTACAATGCGCGCTTTCAGTTCCCTTTTGTCTACGTGGTGAAGGGTGCAGAACGAGCGGAGATTCTGGCCGCCTTCGAGGCGCGCCTCGCCAACGACCTCGAGACCGAATTCGCGACGGCCATCGCCCAGATCCATCGGATCGCAAGCCTGCGCCTCGCCGACCTGATGTGAGCCCGCCGATGTTCGACGACCTGCGCCGCCGGTACGTGGACCTCGCCCAGCCTCGCCTGGGCTCGGAGGTGGTGTTCGCCACCGACGACTTCTTCGCCGACAAGGCCCGGCTGATCGCGCCCGAGCCACCGGTCTTCATCGCCGGCAAGTACGACGACAACGGCAAGTGGATGGACGGCTGGGAGAGCCGCCGCAAGCGCGGCCCCGGCCACGACTGGTGCGTGATCCGGCTCGGCGTCGCGGGCCGCGTCGCCGGCTTCGAGATCGACACCAGCCATTTCACCGGCAACTACCCGCCCGGCGCCGAGGTCGAGGTCTGCCGGTCGGACGAGCCGAATCCGGCGGCGGGTTGGGTGAAGGTGACGCCGCGCGTCGACCTCCACGGCGACGACCGCATCTACGTACCGGTCGACCACGCCGAGCCGATCACCCATGTCCGCCTTCACATCTATCCCGATGGCGGCGTGGCGCGCCTGCGCGTCTGGGGCCGGGTCGAACCCGACTGGGGCGAGGTGGCCGACGGCGCCGTCGTCGACCTGCTGGCCGTCGCCAACGGCGGGCGCGGCATCATCGCCAACGACGAGCACTACGGCGCTGTGGGCAACCTGACCGCGCCCGGCCGCGGCGTGAACATGGGCGACGGCTGGGAGACGCGGCGGCGCCGCGAACCCGGCCACGACTGGGCGATCCTCGAACTCGGGACCTTCGGCCGGGTGGGCGAGGTCGTGGTCGACACCGCGCACTTCAAGGGCAACTATCCCGACCGCTGCTCGATCCAGGCCACGCGCCGCGCCCACGGCGCGCCCGACGAGATCGCCGCGCAGGCCGAAGCCTGGCCGGTTCTGCTGCCCGAGGTGAAGCTTCAGGCCGACACCGTCCACACGTTCCGCGACGAACTCGCGGACCTCGGCGCGGTCCGCTTCGTCCGCCTGAACATCTACCCCGACGGCGGCGTCAGCCGCCTGCGGCTGAACGGGACGGTCGTGCGCTAGCGTCGGCCGCGTCAGGCGCTTTCGTCGTGAATCGGCGTGAAGCCGCCGAAGATCATGCGGGCGCCGTCGAACGGCATCTCCATGCCCGACATGCGCTCGTCCTCCATCATCCGCTTGTTGGCCGCGTCGCGGACCGCCCTGGAGGGGTATTCGACCCATGCGAAGACCACGACCTCGTCGTCCTTGGCCTTCACCGCGCCCTTGAAGTCGGTGACCTTGCCGTCGGGCACATCGTCGCCCCAGCACTCCACATGGCGGATCGCGCCGAACTCCCTGAAGAGCGGCCAGGCCTTCTGCGCCATCTCGAG
Organism: Phenylobacterium sp.; assembly: GCF_016793285.1. GTDB lineage: Bacteria > Pseudomonadota > Alphaproteobacteria > Caulobacterales > Caulobacteraceae > Phenylobacterium. Next base: position 16,881 of record NZ_JAEUMO010000248.1, on the reverse strand, counting down.
ATACTTCGCCTTGTTGGCCTTGGGGATCGCCAGGACGAAGCCGTCGACGTAGGTCATGTCAGTGTCTCCGATGTGATGCCCGGTCGGCCCGGCCTCTTGAAGACGCGCGGGCGCGGGTCGTTCCGACACCGCATAGAGGATTTGTTGCCAATTCCGCGCACTAGGATCACTGTTCGCTCTCAAAGGCCCTGCGCCGGCGAAAACCGGGCAGGGCCTTTTCGACTCTGGAGGTCACGCCACGCATGTCCGGCAACAGGACATCCCACATCCGTCTGACCTCGCACCCGGGCGCCGGGACCGCGAGCCGCTTTCCGCTGCACTGGGACGCCGCGACCGCCCGTGAGCGCGGCCCCGTGGTCGCCACCGCCAACGCCGGGTCCGACCGCAACGCCATCGGCGCGCACGGCGGCGCCTATTCCGTCTACCGCGCGCTCGCGGTGGCCTCGGGCGCTATGGACCCGATGGTCCGGCCCGAGCTGGTGAACACCCATCCGGTGGTGGCGCTGGGCCCGCATCCGCAATGGCGCGAGCCCGGCAAGATCGTCTCGATCGACCCCTGGGGCGCCCGGATCGCCGAGGACTTCGCGCCCGAGATCGCCGAGGGCGTCGACATCCGCCCGACCATCGCGGTCACCCGCGCGCGCATCGACCTGCCCGAGATCCACGAGGCCGTCCGCAAGGGCCGGCTGAAGCCCGACGGCAAGGTGCTGCACGACAGCGGCGACGTCGCCGTGACCAAGGCGGCCATCGACCCGGTCTGGCATCTCCCCGGCGTGGCCGCCCGCTTCGGCGTGGACGAGCAGACGCTGCGCCGCACCCTCTTCGAGCAGACCGGCGGCATGTATCCCGAGCTGGTCACCCGGCCCGACATGCAGGTGTTCCTGCCGCCGATCGGGGGCATCACGCTCTACATCTTCGGCGACGCGACGAAGCTGGGCGACACGCGCGTTCCGCTCACCTGCCGCGTCCACGACGAGTGCAACGGCTCGGACGTCTTCGGCTCCGACATCTGCACCTGCCGGCCCTACCTCACCCACGGCATCGAGGAGGCGACGCGGCAGGCCCAGGCCGGCGGCACAGGGCTGATCGCCTACAACCGCAAGGAAGGCCGGGCGCTGGGCGAGGTGACGAAGTTCCTCGTCTACAACGCCAGGAAGCGCCAGCCGGGCGGCGACCAGGCGGCCACCTACTTCGAGCGGACCGAGTGCGTGGCGGGCGTGCAGGACGCGCGCTTCCAGCAACTGATGCCCGACGTGATCCACTGGCTGGGCATCCGCCGGATCGACCGGTTCGTGTCGATGTCCAACATGAAGTACGACGCGCTGGTGAACGGCGGCGTCGAGATCGGCGAGCGCGTGCCGATCCCCGACGACCTGGTCCCGCCCGACGCCTCGGTGGAGATGGAGGCCAAGAAGGCCGCGGGCTACTTCACGCCGGAGGGCGCGCCGAGCGAGGACGACCTCCGGAAGACCGTCGGCCGCGACCTCAAGGAATTCTAGTTGTCGGAAGCTGCTGAAGCCCGCCGCCTGCTCACCGCGGCGGCCGTGCGCGAGCGGGCGCATGAGATGCTGGCGTTGGCCGAGGCGGGGAGGCTCGCCGAGTGGCGGCTGGACCTCGACCGGCTGGAGATCGCCGCCGACCTCACCGTCGAGACGGTGCGGACCAACTATCCGGACCTCGACGTGCCGTTCCACGCCCGCTGGCGGCACTTCGTCGTGGAGGGCCGCGACCTGTGGGCCGAGGCGGAGAAGCCGGCAGACCCGAAGGAGCTCGGCCGCGCCGCCTTCGACCTGGTGATCCCCTCGGTGCTGCTGGACGCCGGCGCAGGCGCGGCGTGGCGCTATTGCGACGCGGCCACCGGCGCGGTGCTGGGGCGATCCGAGGGTCTGGGCGTGGCGTCGCTGCGGCTCTTTCAGTCGGGGGCGCTGTCGGCCGATCCGGCCGATCCGCTGCGCGCCGACGGACTGGCGAAGGTGGACGCCGCGATGATCGCGCAGGCGTTCCAGGTCCGCGACGACAACCCGCTGGTAGGCCTCGAAGGCCGCGCCGAACTGCTGCGCCGGCTGGGCGACGCGGTGGGCCGGCCGGGCGCGCTGTTCGATGTCATGAGCAAGCACGCCGAGGGCGGGCGGTTGCGCGCCCCGGTGATCCTGGAGGTGCTGCTCCAGGCGCTGGGGCCGATCTGGCCGGGCCGCCTGAGCCTGGGCGGGCGGCCGCTCGGCGACTGCTGGACCCACCCGGCCGTCGACGGCTACGTGCCGCTGCACAAGCTCAGCCAGTGGATGAGCTATTCGCTGATCGAGCCGCTGGAGGCGGCGGGGATCGAGGTCGTCGACGTCGACGGGCTGACGGGCCTCGCGGAATACCGCAACGGGGGCCTCTTCGTGGACACCGGCGTCCTGCAACTGGCCGATCCGGCCGACGCCGGCCGCGCGCATCCCGTCGACGGGCCGTTGGTCGTGGGCTGGCGGTCCCTGACCGTGGCGCTGCTCGACAGGCTCGCGCCGCTGGTCCGCGCGCGGCTGGGGGTCAGCGCCGCAGCGTTCCCGCTGGCGCGGGTGCTGGAGGGCGGGTCGTGGGCCGCGGGCCGGCGCATCGCCCGGGAGAAGCGGGCCGACGCGGGCCCGCCCATCGCCGTCATCTCCGACGGCACGGTTTTCTAGAGGGACTTGCGCATGGCTCGGGCCATCAAGGGCGTCACCGTCGTCGACCACCCGCTGGTGCAGCACAAGCTGACCCTGATGCGGAAGAAGGACACCTCGACCAAGAGCTTCCGCCAGCTCCTGAAGGAGATCGGCTCGCTGCTGGCCTACGAGGTCACCCGCGACCTGCCGCTGGAGCAGGTGGAGATCGAGACGCCGCTGACCGCGATGCGGGCCCCGATGCTGGCGGGCAAGAAGCTGGTGTTCGCGCCGATCCTGCGCTCGGGCATGGGCATGCTGGACGGCATGCTCGACCTGGTCCCGGCGGCTCGCGTGGCCCACATCGGCCTCTACCGCGACCCGGCGACGCTCAATTGCGTGGAATACTATTTCAAGGCGCCGGCCGATCTCGCCGACCGCAGCGTGATCGTGATCGACCCGATGCTCGCCACCGGAAACACCGCCATCGCCGCGGTCGACCGCCTGCTGGAGGCCGGCGCGAAGGATATCCGCATGGCCTGCCTGCTGGCCTCTCCGGAGGGACTGTCGAAGTTCCAGGGCCACCACGCCGCGGTGAAGGTCTGGACGGCGGCGGTCGACGAGCGGCTGAACGACCACGGCTACATCCTGCCGGGGCTGGGCGACGCGGGCGACCGCATGTACGGCACCCGCTAGCCGCAAAACCGGGCGCCGCGGCGCGGTGCTGCCGCGATCCTGGGCGATCGGCGGGAAGTTCGACCGCCTGACGCCACCGTCGTTGCCGGCCCGCCACGAGGGGGCGCCAATGGGTTCAGCCCTTCCGGGGCGTTCTCCTTCCTCGACCTCGGGCCGCGCGGCTGACCCTGCGCGGCCCGTTCTGTCCGGCGGCGGAGCGCATTGCGGCCAGGCGTGTGCCCTACAGGATCGCGGCGATCTCGTCGGGGGTGAGGCCCGCGGCCTCCAGAACCTCGCGCGTATGTTCGCCGAGCGCCGGCGCGTGGCGGCCCACGGCCGGCGCGCCCTCCGGGAACCGCACCGGCGTCGCGGCGCCGCGGAACCTGCCGCCGAGGCCGTCCTCCAGCTCCACGAAGCAGCCGGCGAGTTCGGCGCGCTCGGACGCGGCGTGTTCGGCCAGCGTGCCCAGCGGGCCCCAGGCCACGTCGAGTTCGTTCAGCCGCTCGCCGATCTCCTCCAGCGTGAACCGGGCGAAGCCTTCGTCGCAGATCGCGCGCGCCTCGCGGACGATGTCCATGTCGAGCATCGGGATCTCGAAGCGCGGATCGGCCACCACTTCGGGGCGGTCGATGGCGATCATCACATTGGTGAAGCAGTTCACGTTCTTGGGTACGATCACCAGGTGGCGGTCGTCCTTGGTGCGGAAGAAGCCCGAAATCGCCACGGGACGGTCGTCGCGCGGGCCCGCGGTCTGCACCTCGCCGTAGTAGAGCTGCAGCGCCAGGTCCCAACTGATCGCGTAGCTGCCGGCGCGCAGCAGGCTGGTCTCCACGAGGCGGCCCTTGCCGGTCGAGTGCCGCTCATGCAGCGCCGCCAGGATGCCGGCCACGGTCGTGATCGCCGTCACGTGGTCGCCGAAACCCGGGCGGGACGGGAAGGGCTCCTGGTCGGTCGGGATGGTGGCGCGCGCGACCCCGCTGCGGGCCCAGAAGGCGGTGATGTCGAAGCCGCCCTCGTTGGCCCAGGGGCCGGTCAGGCCGAAGCCGGTGACGGCGGCGTAGATCAGTCTGGGGAAGGCGCCCTTGAGACTGTCGTAGTCGAGGCCGATCTTCGTCAGCGAGCCCGGCCGCGTGTTGGTGACGAAGACGTCGGCGTCCTCGAGCAGCCGCTTCAGGGCCGCACGGCCCTCGGGCTTCGTCGTGTCGAGCACGACGCCCTTCTTGCCGCGGTTCTCGTTAGCGTAGATCGGGCTCTGGCCGTTCGCGGGGTTGGGGAAGAAGGTGCGGGTGACGTCGCCCATCGGGCTCTCGACCTTGATGACCTCGGCGCCCCAGTCGGCCATCACCGCGGCGCAACTGGGCCCCGCCACCCAGGTGGACATCTCCACGACCTTCAGGCCTTCCAGCAGCATACGAACCTCCGACGCGACGCACGCGCCACCTAACCGCGCGCCGGGGCCGCCGACAACTCGACGCGCCGCCGGATGACCCTGCGGCAGGGGGTGATGGAGACCGCAGCGCTTTTTCGGTAGAAGCGTGACATGTCAATGACGGGCCATGACGCGGGCGGCGACGGCGAGGCCGGCGGCGACGAACCCGCAGCGCGGCGGCCGACGCGCCGCTACGAGGCCAGGCGCGGCGCCATCGTCCGCTCCGCCGTCGAGGAGATGAACCGAAAGGGCGTGCGCGGCATGACGCTCGGCGACGTGGCCGCCCGTCTCGACCTCGTGCCCACCGGCGTCATCTACTACTTCAGGAACAAGGAAGACCTGGCCGCCGCCGCCTTCCTGAAGGGCGTCGAGGCGTATGGCGACCTGATCGCTGCCGCTGCGGGCGAGCCGACGCCCGAGGCGCGCCTCTCCGCCTTCATCCGCGGCTACTTCGCCCATGCCCGGCGGGTCGACCTGGGCGAGGCCGATCGCCTGCCTGTGTTCAACGACGTGCGCGCGCTCAACTGCGAGCCGGTCAACGACGCCTATGTCGGGATGTACCGCGCCTTCCGCGGCCTCCTGGCCGGCAAGGGCGACCTGCCACGGCTGCACCGCAACGCCCGCGCGCACGCGCTGCTGAGCCAGGTGTTCTGGATCTGCGCCTGGCAGCACCAGGCCGAGTGCGCCGACTTCCCGCGAACCGCCGACCGGATGGCCGCGATCCTGACCCGCGGCCTGATGGCGAAGGGGGCGGCGTGGCCGCAGCCGAAGCCGCTGGACCTGTCGCGCGCCGACGCGCCGATCGCCACCTCGTCGTCAGAGCAGTTCCTGCGCGCCGCCACCCACCTGATCAACGATGAGGGCTATCACGGCGCCTCGGTCGAGCGGATTTCCGCCCGGCTGAACGTCAGCAAGGGCGCGTTCTACCACCACAACGAGACCAAGGACGAGCTGGTGGTCGCCTGCTTCCAGCGCACCTTCGACCTGATGTGGCGCGCGATCCACGCGGCGGAGCGGGCCGGCGGATCGGGCCTGGAGGTGCTGGTCTCGGCGGTCTCGGCGCTGATCGAGCACCAGATGAGCGGCGCGGCGCCGCTGCTGCGCACCTCGGCGCTGACGGCGGTGCCGGAGCCGATCCGGCTCGGCCTGCTGCAGCGGTTCGACCGGCTGTCGTACCGGCTGGCCTCGATCCTTTGCGACGGGATCGCCGACGGCTCGGTCGCGCCGGTGGACGTCAACATCGCCTCGCAGGTGATCAGCTCGGCGATCAACGCCGCGGCGGAACTGCACTACTGGACGCCCGGCATGGCGGCGGACGCGGTGGTGGCCCACTACGTCCGGCCGCTGTTCGAGGGCCTGGCCTCGCCCGCCGCGACCTGAGCCAACCGAACGCCATGGCGGGGGCGGGGATGACGTTCCTGAACGGGCCGCGACTTACTTCAGGTACTGGTCGAACCACTGGATCGCGAGGTTCACCGCCTCCTCGCGCTTCTCGCCATAGACGCCATAGTGGGCGATGCCGGGGAGCGTGACCAGCTTCACCGGGCCCTTCACGCGCGTGCTCGCCAGGATGGCGTTCGGGCGGTTGTCGAACAGCTCCTCCTTCTCGGCGATGATGAAGAGGCTGGCGGCGCGCACATCCTGGGCGTCGTCGCCCGGGGTCCAGCGCAGGAACTTGTCGCCGATGGGCGCGCCGATCAGGGCGCCGACGACCTGCGCGCCGGGTTCGGGATAGCCGACCTCGCCGCGGGCCATCCTGGCGGCCTGGGCGCGGGCGCCGGCGGCCGTCGGGTTCGGCGCGCCGGGCGGCGGGCTGGAGGGCACCGACCCCACCTGGCTGACCAGCGCCTTCACGCGCTCGTCGCGCGCGGCCACATAGACTACGATGCCGCCCGAGAAGCTGGAGCCGCGGATGCCGATGCGGTCGGGATCGACGCCCGGGTCGGCGGCCGCCCAGTCCAGGACGTTGAACCAGTCCTGGGTCTGCTCGGACGGGTCGACGTAGCCGCGCACGGCCTCGACCTCGGCGGTGAAGCGGCGGCCGGGCGGCAGGGTCGGCTGTGGCCTGGTCAGGATCACCCGGCTGTCGCTCTCGCCCCAGCCCCGGTAGTCGAAGGTCAGCACCTGGTAGCCCGCCCGGGCGAGCTGCACGGCGTCGGCGCGGAAGCCCGAGGCGGTGCCGCCCCAGCCGTGCGCCATCACGATCGTCGGCAGCCTCTGGCCCACCCTGGCCTTGGGCGTGAACATCTCGCCGTGCAGGCGCACGCCTTCGCTGAGGATGCTCACGCTTCTGAACGCGACGTCGTCCGGCGCCTGGTACTGGGCCGCGCGGCCGGTGGGCCAGGTGGCCGGATCGGCCGGGTTGCGCTTCGGGACGGTCGGCGCCTGCGCCGCGGCCGCCGTCGTCACGATGAGCCCCAGGATCAGGCCCAGGCTCATCCGTTTGCTGAAAAACCTCATCGCTCGCCTCCCGCCTCGTCGTCGTGTGGATGATACCAGATACTCAAACGTATAGCCGAGGCGCCTGATATCCGTGTGTCGTACCGGACATTCAAACCGGATTGACGCCGCCCGGCGCCCCGTCCACGTTGCACCAACGGCCAGACGGCGGAAAGCCGCGAAATCCGGAGGATCGCCCCTTGCCCACCGACCTCGCGGCGCCCGCCCATGCGCGACGCCTCAGCCTGCCCACCCGCATCTTCTACGGCTTCGGCAGCGTGGCCTTCGGGGTCAAGGACAACGGCTTCTCCTATTTCCTCGCCTTCTTCTTCGCCCAGGTGCTGGGGCTGCCGGCGAAGGAAGTGGGTTTCGCGATCATGCTGGCGCTGATCCTCGACGCCTTCGTCGACCCGATCGTGGGCCAGCTCTCGGACAACACCCGCTCGAAGTGGGGCCGCCGGCACCCGTGGATGTACGGCGCGGCGATCCCGGTGGCCGTCTCCTACGCGCTGCTCTGGAACCCGCCCGCGGGGCTCGGGCACGCACAGCTCCTGATCTTCCTGTTCGCGGCCGCCGTGCTGATCCGCAGCTTCATCAGTTGCTACGAGATCCCGTCCGCCGCGCTCGCCGCCGAGCTGACCACCGAGTACGACGAGCGCACGCGCATCCTGGCCTACCGCTACCTGTTCGGCTGGGTGGGCGGGCTGGCGATGTACGGCCTGGCGCTGTTCGTCTTCCTGAAGCCGACGTCGGAGTACTCCGTGGGCCAGCTCAACCCGCAGGGCTACGCCAACTACGGCCTCTTCGCCGGCGGCCTCATGCTGTTCGCGATCCTGGTCACGTCCATCGGGACGCACCGGCAGATCCCCTACCTGCGCGATCCGCCGCAGCAGCGGGTGACCCTGGGCCGGCTGGCCCGCGAGTTCGTGGGCACCATGGCCAACCGGAACTTCGCCTTCATCCTGCTCTCGGCCTTCTTCCTCTACGCGGGCATCGGCCTGGGCTTCGCGATCAACCTCTACTTCTCGACCTACTTCTGGGAATTCAGCGCGCTGCAGATCGGTCTCTTCACCTTCTCCAGCCTGACCGCCGCGATCCTGGCCTTCCTGCTCGCGCCGCGCCTCGCGGCCCGCTTCGAGAAGCGCACCGTCGCCATGGTGCTGTTGCCCGTGGGGCTCGCCTTCGCCATCGGACCGATCGTGCTGCGGCTGATGGGCCTCTGGCCGGAGAACGGCACGCAGACGCTCTTCGTCACGACCTTCATCACCAACATCTTCGCGGTGGGCCTGGGGATCGTCGCCAACATCCTCTTCTCCTCTATGATCGCCGACGTGGTGGAGGATTCCGAGCTCAAGACCGGACGGCGGCAGGAGGGCGTGTTCTTCGCCGCCATCGCGTTCGCCTCGAAGTCCACGACCGGCTTCGGCATCTTCGCCTCGGGCCTGATCATCTCGACGATCAACTTCCCGACGGGCGCGAAGCCGGGGACCGTCGACGCCTCCATCCTCTCGGCGCTGGGCCACGTCTATGTGCCGACGCAGATCGTGCTCTACGGCACGGCCACGGCGCTGCTGCTGGGCTATGGCATCAGCCGCGCCAGCCACGCCGAGACGCTGCGCAGGCTGGCCGCCGCCGCCGACCTCGTCGCCGAGGGCGAGCCGGCGTCGGCGACGGGCAAGCTGGCGTAAGGAGAGGGGCGTCCCCGGACGCTCCGCCCGAAACGAACGAAGTTGCGTTCGCAGCAACCAGTGCGAATATGCAATCAGTCATGGCCGAGTCCCACGCGCTTCGCTCCGGGTGCCCGATCAACCTCACGCTGGAGATCCTGGGCGACCGGTGGAGCCTGCTGGTCCTGCGCGACCTGATGTTCGGCAACCGCCGCCACTTCCGCGAGCTGCTCGGGAAGTCGGAGGAGGGGATCGCCTCGAACATCCTGGCCGACCGGCTGAAGAAGCTGATGGCGCAGGGGATGATCAGCCGCGCGGACGATCCGACCCACAAGCAGAAGGCCATCTACAGCCTGACCGAGCGCGCCATCCAGCTCGTGCCGATCATGGCCATGGTGGGCGGCTGGGGCCGCCGCCACCTCCCGGTGAGCGAGGAACTCTCGATCCGCGCCGAGCTGCTGGAGGCGGGCGGCCCGGCGATGTGGGAGGCGTTCATGGACGAGCTGCGCGTGCTGCACCTGGGCGCGCCCGGCGGAGGCCGGTCGGTTCTCGCGGAGCTGCAGGCGGCCTACGAGGCGGTGGTGGCCAGGAACGCCGCCCGCTACTAGCCTTTCGGCGGCGTGGCCGGCGCGGACTGCACCGGCGGCGGGTCGGCCATCTGGAACTCGGTCTCGACGATCACCTCGACGTCGTCGCCGACGCCCAGGTTGGTCCCGGGCGCGGGGATGCCGTAGCTGATGCCGAAGTCCGAGCGCTTGAAGACGCCCTGGGCCGAGAAGCCGATGCGACCGCCCGGATCCATGGCGTTGGGCTTGTAGCCGCCGTTGAAGGTGGCCTTCAGCGTCACCGGCCGCGTGACGCCGTGCAGCGTCAGGTCGCCGGTCAGGTCGGCGGTGTTCGGGCCGGTCGGCGTCACTTTCGTCGACCTGAACGTGATGGTCGGATACCTGGCGGCGTCCAGGAACGACGTCTCGACCTCGGCGTCGAAGTCGAGCTCGGCGGGCTTCGGGTAGTTGGTCTGCAGCGACGTGGCGTCGATCGTGACCGCGACGCTCTGCGCCGCCGGGTTCGCCGGATCGAACTTCAGCGTCCCGTCCATCTTCGTGAAACGGGCGGTCCACTTCGAGAAGCCCAGGTGGCTGACCCGGAAGTTCACGCTCGTGTGGGCGAGGTCCATCCGGTAGTCGCCGGGCAGCGCGTCCGAGGCCGGCGCGGCCGGCGCGGCCGCGGGCGCGGCGTCGGTCTTCTTCGCGCTCGGAGCCTGCGAGCAGGCGGCCAGGGCGGTGGCGGCGACGAGGATGGTCACGAGGCGCATCGGGAAGCTCCGGGAGGCAGGTTCATCTGTCCCCTCAAGGACGCGGACGCCAGTCCGTTCCCGACAACGGCCGTTCGAATTTCGCCCCGGCGCGATCAGACCTCGTCGGCGACGACGCGGACGAGTTCGACGATCTTGCGGCGGATGGCCGGCTCGGCGATGCGCGGGAAGGCGGCCATCAGCTCGATGCCTTCGCTGGAGCACATGAACTCCTGCGCGGCGTTGCGCTGGGCGGCGGCGGCTTCCTGGTCGCCCAGGCCGTCGTAGAAGTAGGCCACCGGCGTCTTCAGGGCCGCGGCGATCTCCCAGAGCTTCGAGGCCGACACGCGGTTGGCGCCGCGCTCGTACTTCTGCACCTGCTGGAAGGTGATGCCGAGCGACTCGGCCAGCCTTTCCTGGCTGACGCCCATTTCCTTGCGGCGCATGCGGATGCGCAGGCCGACGTGCCGGTCGACCGGATGCGGCCCGTCACCGCGCCCGGATTCGGCTGGCCCGGTCATGGGCGCGCCACGAAGCTCGCGTTCCAGAGGTCTCGTCATTTGCCCCGACCAGGTGATGCGGGGACCGCGCCACCCCCCGATGGGCGGCCCCCGCGCCTGTACCTCCCCCGAGGTACGCCGATAGGTTGAGGCATGGCGGAGCGGTTGGAAAATTGAGGGCTACCCATTTTGGGGGGTAGCCGCGTTCTCGTTTCGGTCAGGCTGCGCCCCTGAGGGACAATATCTCGCGGTTCCACTCGGTCAGAACGCCAAAATCTGCCAATCCGGCGTACAAACGGTGCAGGTGCGACTGATTGTCCATCATGTACTGGATGAACGGTTCGCGGGCCAGAATGCGGCCAGGGACCACGATTCCGTTCTCCCTGCGTTCGCATCGGTCGGCGTCCAGCAGGCGCTGGATATGGCGCCGGACGGTCTCCTGCGGAATGCCCAGGCGTTCCGCCAGCGCGGTCGGCCGGATGGGGCTGCGCCGGTCGTCCGGAACGAAGGCCTCGGGCGACCAGCCGGCGTCGGCGTCGCCGCCCTCGCTGTCGGCCAGGTGCTCGGTGTTGGCGTGGATGACGTCCATCAGCACCAGGCCGGTGACCAGGTCGCCGACGTGGAGGGTGATCGGGTCGGCGAGCCGCAGGAGGTAGTCGGCCGACAGGCGCATCACCAGCCGGAGTGGCGGGTTCTCGGCGTCGAAGCTCGGGGCGCTGGGTTCGGGCAGGTCTTCGCAGAGACCGATGCCGCGCAAGCGGACGTAGAGGTTGCGCACCAGGCCGTACTGCGCCTCGGCGCTCATCCGGTAGAACGGAGAGGAGAGGGGCGCGGCCGGCAGGATGACGCCCTTGGGGACGCTGATCACCACGCCCAGCCCGACGAGGGTCGCGATCCGCCGGCGCACCGTCTCGAACGGGAGGCGCAGCGAATTGGCGACCGCGCTGATGCTGACCGGGCGGCGGAGGTCGTCGGGCGGCGGCTGGTCCAGGGCGGCGTAGCGGCGCTGGAGTTCGGGACTGCGCGAAATCTGGGCCACGTTGGCCTGGGCGATGGCGCACAGCAGCAGGCCGTCGATCACGTCGCGGCCGAACCCGCCCAGCTTCACGAGATCGAGCGCGAAGCCGTTCGCCAGGCGCCCCGCCGCGCGGATCGAACTGTGGGGCGTGGAGGCCCGGGTCATGCTCGTCTGCCCCAACAACAGGCGTGTCTGACTCGATATAGACCATGTTCGCGGAGCCTTGGCATCCCGCCGGCGCCGCGATGCGGCGGGGCTACCTGTAGCGTTCGAACCAGGCGACGATCGCCTGCGCCTTGGCCGCCGACTGCGACGGCCGGGCCGCGATGCCGCCGTGGCTGGCGTCGGGCACGCGCACCAGCGAGGTCGGCACGCCCCGGAGCTTCAGCGCCGTGAAGTACTGCTCGGCCTCGGATGGCGGGGTGCGGTTGTCGTCCGTGCCGACGACCACCAGGGTCGGCGTCTTGACGTTGCCGACGAGGCTGAGGGGCGAGCGGGCCCAATACCCCTGCGGGTCCTCCCACGGCATCTTCCCGAACCAGTAGTCGGCCATGAAGGTGTAGCCGTCGGTGGTGAGCACCTGGCTGGTCCAGTTGATCACCGGCTTCTGCGTGGCGGCCGCGCGGAAGCGGTCGGTCTTGCCGACGATCCAGGCGGTGAGCGCGCCGCCGCCCGAGCCGCCGGTCACATAGAGGCGGTTCGGATCGACGAAGCCCTTCGCGACGGCGGCGTCCACTGCGCTCATCAGGTCGTCGTAGTCGTGGCTCGGGTAGTTGCGGTCGATCGTGTTGGCGAACTCGTCGCCGTAAGAGGTGGAGCCGCGCGGATTGGCGTAGACCACGACGTAGCCGGCCGCCGCGTAGAGCTGCATGTCGGTGGCGAAGGTCGGGCCGTAGGCGCTGAACGGGCCGCCGTGGATCTCGAGGATCAGCGGGTACTTCTTCGACGGGTCGAAGTCGGGCGGCGTGACGATCCAGGTCCCGATCGGCCTCTTGTCGTAGCTGGAGGTCACCGCCAGAGGCTCGACCTTGCCCAGCGCGCGGCCGGCGAGCAGGTCGGCGTTGAGGTCGGTGAGGCGGGTGGTCTTGCCGCCGCGCCAGACCGCGAGGTCGGCGGGACGGTCGCTCGCCCCCTGCGTGAAGGCGACAACGCCGCCCCGGCCGACGGAGTAGGCGCCGCCGGCGTAGGGCCGGTCGAGGCTGTCGCCGCCCAGACCCCGCACCACCGTCTCGACCTTGCCGTCCAGGCCGACGCGCGCCACCTGGGTCGCACCCTGGTCCTCCACCTGCACGTAGACGCTCCGGCCGTCGGCGGCCCACTGGGGCGAGCCGACGCTGCGGTCGAGGCCGCCGGTCAGGACGCGGCTGTTCTTCCCGTCGCTGTCCATGACGTAGAGGCGCACGTTCTCGTAGCCACGCTTTCGGGTGTCGTCGTAGCCCACGTAGGCGATCCTGGAGCCGTCGGGGGACACGGCGGGCGCGCCGTCCGGGCCGACGCGGTGGGTGAGGCGGGCCAGCGCGCCGTCGGCCACGCCGACCGCGTAGATCTCGGCCTCGCCCGGATCGCGCTCCCAGTTCTCGGCGCGGTTGGTCGAGAAGTAGACCTGCCGGCCGTCGTGGCCGAAGGCGATCGGGCCGCCGGCGTCGAACTTGCCGAAGGTGAGCTGACGCGGCTGGCCGCCGTCGGCCGAGACGGCGAACACCTGCCGGTAGCCGGGCTTCAGCAGCCCCTCGCCGTCGGCGCGGTAGATCATCCGGTCGATGACGCGCAGGGGCTCGGCCCACCTGGCGCCCTCGGGCTTGCGGATCGGCGCGCCCAGCGGCTTGCCCTCGTCGAGGGTCAGCATGGTGAAGGCCAGCGTCTTGCCGTCGCCGGACCAGGCGATGTCGTTCGGCGCCTGCTCCAGGGTCGCGACCTTGGCCGAGCGGCCCGAGGCCACCCAGCGGACGTAGAGCTGCGCGCCGTCCGGGCCCGCCGCGACATAGGCCAGCCGCGAGCCGTCAGGCGACCAGCGCGGCGAGAGGTTGGCGTTCCCGTCGACGACCAGCGGCGTCTGCACGCCGCTCGCCGCGTCGACCAGCCAGATCGAGCGCCCGGCCCGGTCGGTCATGATGTCGTTGGCGACCCGGACGTAGGCGACCGCGCCGCCGTCCGGCCGGACCTGCGGGTCGCTGGCCTGCTGCAGCCCGAAGAGGTCGCGCGACCCGAAGGTCCGCGTCGGCCCGTCGGCGACCTGCGCATACGCCCCGCCCGCGGCCGCCAGAAACGCCGCGCCCACCAGAACAGCCAACCGCATCGAAGCACTCCCCAGCGCTGAATCCGCGCAGAGAAAGGGGTGGGCCCGCGTTTGTCCAGCGACGAAGCGCGAACGGGCGTCCAGGCGTGGCGCGTCCGGCCGGGGCTCCCTTCTGCGTCGTGCGAGGTTCAGGCCACACGGCGCGCGCCGCGCTCAGAACCAGCCGGCCGCCTTCAGCGCCGCGGCGTTGCCCCGGCTGATCGGCGCCTTCAGCCCGCACTTAAGCGTCGCCTCGCCGCGGCCGCGGAGCCACTTCACGTCCTCGATGGCGTCGGCGGCGATCCACCACGACCGATGGGTCTGGAAGCCCTTCGCGCCAGCCAGTTCGGTCACGGCGTCGCCGAAGCGGGCGGTGATGAGTTCGTCGCCGGCGTCGGTGTGGACACGCAGGTAGTGGTCCTCGGCCTCGACCGCGATCAGGGTGGCCTCGCGTCGCTTCGCCGAGAGCCGCTGGCGGAAGGCGGCCAGCGGGTCGGCCGGCGGCTCCTCGGGCGCGGCCATGGCGCCGGCCGGCGCTTCCGCCCACACGAGCTGGCGCAGGCACATGGCCGCGAAGCAGACGACGAACACCTGGAACCACGGCTCTGCGATATGGCGCGGCGTCAGCCGCATCCCGGCCAGGATGTTGTTGGCCAGGGCCACCAGCATGGTCACGGGCGGGGTCATCAGGGCGCTGGAGGCCAGCAACCGCGGCCAGAAGCCCGGCAGGAGGCGTCTCACGGGCGTGTCGATCGCGATGCCGATCGCCCCGCCGCCCACCATGCAGAGCTGCCAGTAGACCACCCGCTCGAACAGCGACCGCTCGGACGAACCGAACGGCCCGAGCAACGCCATCACGATACCGATGGCGGCCCAGAGGCCGACGTCGGCGGCCAGGCGCGTCCAGAGGCGGGCCCGGAACGGGGCAGGTGTCGTCGTCATCGCGTCTCGTGCGAAGATTCGTTCGCGTGAACTCTGCCACGAATGGCGAAACGGGCGGAACCGTTCGCGCGCGGACGGCGCCGTTCGCGCATCCGCCCCTTGGCCGGACGCGGGCTCCGGGCATCGTGGGCGCGACAGTCGATGGAGCCCGCCATGACCCGCCGCACCGCCCTCGCCAACGCCTGGGGCCTCGCCGCCTTCCTCAGCGTGGGGGTCGCGATCTTCTCGTACCGCCTGCTGCTGCCGGGCCAACCGATCGTGTCGCCCGACATCCTGGGGAACCTGTTCGCGCGGCCCTGGCTGGCCGTGCATGCGCTCGGCTCCGCGACCGCGCTGCTCGTCGGCATGTTCCAGTTCCTGCCCGCCGTGCGGCGCGCCAGGGGCCTCCACCGGTGGCTGGGCCGCATCTACGCGGCCGGCTGCATCGTGGGCGGAGCGGCCGGTCTGGTGATGTCGTTCGGCTCGACGGCCGGCCCCATCGCCGGCCTCGGCTTCGGCCTCCTGGCGGTCTGCTGGATCTACGCGACGACGCAGGCCTGGCGCTTCGCCCGCGCGCGGCGGTTCGACGAACACCGCCGCTGGATGATCCGCTCGTTCGCCATGACATTCGCGGCCGTGACGCTGCGGCTCTACCTGCCGGTCGCGCCGATGCTGGGCTTCGATTTCATGGACGGCTACCGGCTGACCGCCTGGGTCTCGTGGATCCCGAACCTGATCGTCGTCGAACTCTGGATGCGCCGGCGCGCGGTCTTTCGGGCGCCCGCCGCTGCCTGACGCCACGCTGCTGACATGGCCCTGTCAGCAGGCCGGGCGTTTAGTGCGGGTCAGAAGGAGCCCCCCATGTCCGACCTCGTCTTCTACACCAACCCCATGTCGCGTGGCCGCATCGTCCGCTGGATGCTGGAGGAGGTAGGCCAGCCCTACGACACGAAGATCATGACGTGGGAGACCGGAGCAGCGAAGTCGCCCGAGTACCTCGCGATCAACCCGATGGGCAAGGTGCCGACGGTAGTCCACGGCGGGACCGTGGTGACCGAGTGCGCCGCCATCTGCGCCTATCTCGCCGACGCCTTCCCGCAGGCGAACCTGGCCCCGCCGCACGGCAGCAAGGACCGCGGACCCTACTACCGCTGGCTCTTCTTCGGCGCCGGGCCGATCGAGCAGATGGCGTCGTTCCGCGCGCTCGGGATCGAGGTGCCGCAGGACCAGCGCGGCATGGTCGGCTTCGGCTGCCCCGCCGATGTGCTGAACACGCTCGAAGGCGCGCTCGAGGGCCGTGACCATCTGGCCGGCGGCCACTTCACGGCCGCGGACCTCTACATCGCCTCGCACCTCGCCTGGGGCATGCAGTTCGGCACGATCGAGGCGCGTCCGGCCTTCCAGGCCTACGTCGCCAGGCACACGGCGCGGCCGGCCTCGCAGCGCGCCACCTCGATCGACGACGGCTTGATCGCGGCCGCCCAGCAGCCGGCTACCGAACCGGCCGAATGAGGTCCCACCTGTTCCCGTAGAGGTCCTTCCCCAACGCGGCCGTAGGGCTCGTGGCGCGGGGCCTCCAGGAACCGGACTCCGGCCGCGGCCATCCTCCCCTGGGTCGCGGCCGAAGTCGTCCGGCTCGAGGAACGTCGCGCCCTCGCCTCTACGCGCCCGGCCGCGCGCCTTGCGCCGCTTCTTCGGCCGCCTTGCCGTGGAGCTCGCTCATGTGGTCGAAGTCGGCCTCGAAGGCGCCGAGACCCTGGGTGAGGCCCCGCAGTTCCGCGATCAGGCCCTGCCGCTCGCTCTGCGGCAGGTAGGCTTCGATCTGCTCCCAGCCGCGCCAGTCTTCGCGCGGGGCGAGTCCCAGGATCTGGCCGCGCCGGGCCGTCAGGGCCGAGGTCACATGGCTGGCGCTGGGCGAGGGCGAGTAGACCGTCAGCTTCTCGATCGGCTCCAGCAGGATGGTGCCGGTCTGCTCCATCGCCTCCTCGATCGCCAGGCGTCCCACGGTGCGGAACGCCATTTCCGAGCTGTCGACCGCATGG
>NZ_JAEUMO010000212.1 GCF_016793285.1 Phenylobacterium sp. | reverse complement strand
TCCCGACCAGGCGCTGCTCGGCCCCGAACGCCTTCAGCGTCTCGTAGTTCATGAGGGCGTCGTTCGACAGGCCGGCGGCGCGGTTCTCGGCCTCGTTCAGGTCGCGCCGGTGCGACAGCCGCCAGTCGGTGATCTTGAAGGTGATGACCGCGTAGAGGACCAGGGTCACGAAGGCAGTGACGGCGAAGCGCCAGTCGAGGCGAACCACCATCACGATCATCGCCAGGATCAGTTCCACGAAGGTGGGGCCGAGACTGAAGATCAGGCTGCGGATCAGGAAGTCGGTGGCGCGCGCGCCGCGGTCGATGACGCGCGACAGCGTGCCGGTCTGCTTGGTCTGGTGGAAGTCGAGCGAGAGCGACAGCGCGTGGCCGAAGGTCTCCACCGCGGCCCGCGCCATGGTCGACTGCGAGACACGGGTGAAGATCGCATCGCGGGCGAACGGCGCGCAGGCCGCCACGAACCGCAGGGCCGCGAACGCGACCGCCAGGCTGACGAACTGCGTCCCCAGGATCACGCCGCCCTGCACGGCCGGGGTCAGGGTGTTGATGGCGTCGCCCAGCATCACCGGCGCGATGACGCCCGAGAGCTTGCCGACGAAGACCAGGGCGAGGGCCGCGGCGATCCGGAGCCGCAGTTGCGGCGCGCCCGAACGCATCACCAGCGCCAGGAGGTCGGCCATCGAGGCCCAGAAGGCGAACCTCGTCTCGGCTGGCGCGATCGCGCCCGGCCCGGAGAAGCGCGCGCGCATCATGTCCGCGTGGCTCATGCGCGCGGCTCCTGGAAACTGGACGGCGCTGGACTCACGGCGAGCTTGCGACTCCTAATGACGAACAATTGAGAGTTGGACCCGCGCGCCGCGACGGCAAGCGACCCTGAAACATCCCCTGGAGTAAGCGTAATGCGGCGTCACAGCCAGCGCCTGGAATCGGCCTGCGTGTTCTGCGGATCCTCCGATGCGGCGGATCCGGAGTTCCTGGGCGCCGCGCGCGGCGTGGGCAAGGCGCTGGCCGACGCCAGGATCAAGCTGGTCTACGGCGGCGGCGGCGTGGGCCTGATGGGCGCCGTGGCGCGCGCCGCGCACGAGGCCGGCGGCGAGGTGCTGGGCATCATCCCGACCTTCCTGGTGGGCGTCGAGCGCGCCCTCGGCGAGGTCGAGCACATCATCGTCGACAACATGCACGAGCGGAAAATGCTCATGTTCCAGCGCTCGGACAGCTTCGTGATCCTGCCGGGCGGCATCGGCACGCTGGAGGAAGTGGTCGAGCTCCTCTCGTGGCGCCGCCTCGACCTGCATGCCAAGCCGGTGGTGTTCTACAACCCGCGCGGGTTCTGGGAGCCGCTGTTCAAGCTCTTCCAGCACACGGTGGACGAGAACCTGACGCCGCCCGACTTCATGCGGGCCTGGGTGGCCGTCGACACCGTCGGCCAGATCGTCCCCGCCCTCCTGAGCCAGGGCCGCGAGGCCTATCCCTCCGAGGCCGCCGTCGGCCGGCGCGGATAGGAATCCCTCCGAAGTCGGCCCGGATTTCAGGCAATCCTAACCACGCGGCGTGGCCCGAAAGCCACTGTTCCGGCAAATGGCGGCCGCGCGCCGGTTTTGGCCGGGCGGTCGGCGAACCCACTGCATCTTTTTAAGGTGCAGATCGCGTAGTTGGGATCACGTCTCTCAACTGCAGATGGAAAACACGATGCGAAACCTCCTCCTCGCCACCGCCACCACGACCCTCCTGGCCGCCGCGGGCGCGGCTCAGGCCCAGGACTGGACCGGCTTCTACGTGGGCGGCGCGCTCGGGCTCGCGGACCGCTCCGAGAGCAGCGGCGAGACGATCGGTTTCGACACCAACCTGGACGGCCGCTACACCGACACGGTCAACACCGCGGCCGGCGCGAACGCATTCTCGCCCGGCTTCTGCGGCGGCTCCAACATCACCAACGCCGCCCCCGGCGGCTGCAAGAAGGACGACAACTCGGACGTCGAGATGTCGATCCGCGCCGGCTACGACTACCAGTTCCCGAGCGGCTGGGTCGTCGGCGGCGTGATCGAGTACAGCCAGACCCAGCTCTCCGACGCGGTCACCGCGTTCTCGACCACGCCGGCGGCCTACACCTTCACCCGCAAGCTGAAGGACACCTGGGCGGCGCGCGCCCGCGGCGGCTACGCCATGGGCGACAACCTGTTCTACCTCACCGGCGGCTACGCCGAAGGCTCGGTGCGTCACAGCTTCAACACGACGAACACCGTGAACGCCTTCCCGCGCAGCGGCGGGGGCAACGCCAAGGGCTACCAACTCGGCGCCGGCGTCGAGCACAAGTTCACGCAGAACATCGCGCTCGGCGTGGAATTCCTGCGCACCAGCCTGAAGGATGACGACTTCGGCGTCCGCGCCACGAACAACGGCGCGACCGCCGCCACGAACCCGTTCCTGCTGGCCAACACCCAGGGCACCGGCTTCCTGCGGACGGACGACGACATCGAATACAACAGCTTCCGCGCCACCGTTTCCTGGCGCTTCTAGGCCGAGCAGCTTCGGCGGGGCGCACAGCGCCGCCTCGGGCCCTCCCGGCGCAGGCCGTGGAGGGCCTTCTGCTGTCTGCGGGCCGGCGTCTGACCCCTTCCCACGAGGCGCGGCGTGCCGCCTACTAGGGTCCGGAGGGCCGATGGCGGAACCGCTGGACATCGTCGAGGCGCAGGTCCGCATTCCCGCGGCTGGCGGCCGGGTGCTGTCGGCGCGGCTCTGGCGGCCGAAGGACGGCCCCCGCGTCCCCGCCATCCTCGACCTCTGCCCCTACCGCCCCCACGACGTCTTCCGGCCGGTGATGGACCCGCTGCTGCCCTGGTGGGCGGCGCAGGGCTACGCCGTCCTGGCGGTGGACACCGGCGGCGCCGGGGGCTCCAGCGGCCTGCTCCTCGACGAGTACCTCAAGCCCGAGATCGACGACGCCGAGGCCGTGGTGGCCTGGGCCGCCGCGCAGCCCTGGTGCGACGGCGCGGTGGGCATGAGCGGGCTCTCCTGGGCCGCCTTCACCGCCATCCGGACCGCCGCGCGCAAGCCGCCCGCGCTGAAGGCCATGGTGCTGGGCGGCGTCTCCGAGGACGGCTGGACCACCGACGTCCAGAGCCTGGGCGGGCAGATGTACTCGGCGCGCATCGACTGGGCCGGCGTGATGCTGATGTTCAACGCCCTCCCCCCGGACCCTCAGCAGGCGGGCGACGGCTGGCGCGCGACGTGGCTGAAGCGGCTGGAGGCGAACCGGCCCTTCATCCTGCCGTGGCTCAGCCATCCCGAGCGCGACGCCTACTGGCAGCGCAAGTCGGCGCCGATGGGCGAGACGCCGACGCTGTTCTACTCGGGCTGGGCCGACAAGTACGCCACCTCGGTCCTGCGCATCGCGGCCGGCTGGAAGGGCCCGGCACGGACCATCATCGGCCCCTGGGAACATGTGACGCCGACCACCGCTACGCGCGGCCCGCGCATCGGCTTCCTGCAAGAGGCGCTGCGCTGGTGGGACAGGTGGCTGAAGGGCCGCGAGACCGGCGTCATGGCCGACCCGCCGCTCCGCTACTGGCTGGGCGAGCCCGACGGCAAGGGCGGGCTGGAGCACGGTGTGTGGCGGGGCGTCGACTGGCCCGCCGCGAGCCTGCAGGCCGCGCCCCAGAGCTGGCCGGGCCCGCCGCGCGTGCTGGCGCCGACGCCGGTCACGCCCGCGACGCTGCCCGACGACCTCTATGAGGATGCGCCCGGCCCATGGTCGTCTGGGGGCGCCTTGCTGACGCCGCCGGCCGAGGTCGACCGTGAGGTTGTCCTGCCGGTGCTGCGCGGTCGCGTGAGGTCGGACCGGGCGGGCGGCCTCCTAGTAGCCCGCCTCCTCGACGTGGCCCCCGACGGTCAGGCGGTGCGGATGAGCACGGCGGCGCTGAACCTGGGCTTCCACGACGGCTCCGGCCGCTTCGACCCGCCGAAGGCCGGCGAGTGGCTCGACGTCACCCTGCCCTTCCAGGCCATCGCCTGGACGCTGAAGAAGGGGCATCGCGTCGGGTTGCTGCTCTCCGCGGACGGCTGGCCGACGCTCTGGCCCGGCCGCGCGGGCGCGACGCTGACGCTCGACATGGATCGCCTGGAGCTCAGCCTGCCGCGAGCCGATGGCGCGGACGTCCGCCCGTTCGAGCCGCCCGTGACCGCGCCCGGGCCGGCGATGGGCGCCGCGAAGTGGCTCGATGCGTCGAAGGAGACCTTCCTGCCCAGCGGCCTGACCGGCGCCGCCGCGGTCGCCCCGCCCGCCTTCGCCTACCACCTGCCGGCGACGGGGACCGACTACCGCCTCGCCTCCCGCTTCGAACTCCTGCTCACCGACGGCGGCCGCGAAGCCGCGGCGGCCAAGATGTACCGCGCCGCCCTGGAGCGCCCGGGCTGGTCCATCCGCGTGAACACCCGCCTCGTCGTGCGGTCGGAGCCGAAGGCGTTCAACGTGAGCTGGACGATCCAAGCCACGGAGAAGGGGACGGAAATCTTCAACCGCACCGGCGACGCCCGTGTGCCGAGATCGGCGGTCTAGCAATCCCCTTGTACGTCATGGCCGGGCCTGTCCCGGCCATCCAGACGCGCAGGCCTGTCTAGCGGAGTCGCGGCGGCTGAGCTGCGGCGCTTCCACCTTGGTCGGCGTCTATGGATGGCCGGGACAGGCCCGGCCATGACGTTCTTGGGGAGATGCGAGGACCCGTCTACGGGACGTTCGCTTCCAGCTCGTCCAGCCACACCCGCGCGTTGCCGTCGGACGGCGCGCGCCAGTCGCCGCGGGGCGAGAGGGCGCCGCCGGAGATGACCTTGGGGCCGTTGGGGACGGCCGAGCGCTTGAACTGGCTGATCTCGAAGAAGCGGAAGAGGAAGACGCCCAGCCAGCGCTTGATGGTCGCCAGATCGTAGGCGTTTCGCGCCTCGGGCGGGAAGTTCGGCGGCCACTCGCCCTTCGCCACGTCGCGCCACGCA
>NZ_JAEUMO010000150.1 GCF_016793285.1 Phenylobacterium sp. | reverse complement strand
CGCGCGCCGCAACCGCAGGACATTGCCGCCCGCCTTCGTGGGCCCCGCGCGTCTTGGCGCGCAAGGTCGACAACTGGCGCAAGCTTCCTCAAGCTGACCGCGCCGCCGGCCGACATGGCCTTGGGAAATCCGATTTGCTGCTACGCCGCCACAACCTGAACCTCCTGCCGATTCTGCGGGAGCTTCTGCGTACGCGAAGCGTCGGCAAGACCGCGGAGATCGTTGGCCTCAGCCAGTCGGCCGTCAGCGCCGCTCTGGCGCGCTTACGCGAGACCTACAACGACGACCTGTTGGTGATGGTCGGCCGCAGGCTGGAACTGACCGAGAAGGGCGCCCAGCTGATCGAGCAAACCGAGCGGGCCTGCCTCGAGGTCGAGAGCCTGCTGCGCCCCCCTGAGTTCGATCCCTCGACGGAGACGCGCCGTTTCGTGGTGGCCACCGCCGACTATGTGACCTTCCTGCTGGCCCCCGCCCTCGCCCGGCTGTTCGCTGAACAAGCGCCCAGCGCTTCGGTCCATTTCGTCGATGTGCCGACAGACCTCCAATCCCAGATCGTCCGCGGCACAGTCGACGTCGTGGCCATCCCCGACGGCACCGCCACAGGCCTGAGCCGCGACATCTCCTCAGCGCTTCTGTTCGAAGACGACATGGTGGTGATCGCTTCGCGCAAGCACCGCACATTCGAGGGGCCTCTGACCCGTGAAGTCTATGAGGCCAGCAGGCACGCGCGCTTCCGGATGTCGCCGAAAAACACAGCAACCCATCAGGACGTGAATTTCCGCCAGATCGGCGTCCATCAGCTCGACCTGGTGATGGTCCAGCAATTTCTCAGCCTGCCTGGCATCGTCGAGGCATCGCCGACCTTGGCGTTGGTTCAGCGCCGGCTCGCCGAGCGCTTCCAACGAAGCCACGAGATAGACATCTTGGACGCTCCCTTCCCGCTCTCCCCGATCAACCTAACCGCCTACTGGGCGCGCGCCGTCGAACGTGATCCTGCGCACGCCTGGTTCAGGGGGCTGCTACTGGAAGCCGGGTTAGAGCTTCCACATCGGGTTGCCTTGGCGACCTAGCTGTGAGCTCTCAGTAGGCCGTCCTGAGGTCTTCCAGGCCGAGGCCTTCGAGATTGGCAGGATCGATCATGCCGTGACCGGCGCTTTGTCGACCACGCGGTAGCGCGTTATCCAACTGACTTCGCAACAGTTTTTCTCGTGTTCCTGCCTGCCGGGTCTTCCTCGGACACGAAACTGGCCGGGTTCAGGCGCAGCGCAAGGCTCGCTCCGCCAGGGTATTGCTTCGTCACGCAGAGGCCGGTGGCGTTTGGCTTGTAGGGAGCCAACAGCCCAGGTCCGACCCGTTGCCCGCTTAGCGCCCACAGCCGCGGTCCCCCGGGCGCTCAGGACGGCTCCACTTGAGTGGGAGGCCAGGGCCAGGTGCATAGTTGCCCCCCAGCATGGCACGAACGTCAGTCGGAGGGCCGCCGTCCCTGATCCAGGCGACGGGTACGCGATGTCCCCGCGCAGCCCACGCCATCCAAGGCCACTCCTTCGCGACAGACTCTCCGTCTTCTTTCTCACCTAGACCGACGCCCGGCTGGACACGGGTGTCATCAAACCCGCCCGCACCGCATCCTAGCGACCACTCAGGCAGAACCGTGATGGAGTTTGCGGGGCGCGGCGACTCCGCGAGTCGGCACCCGCGCCGCCGAGAGGCCGACACCCCTGCCAGCGCCGCGGCCTCGGCCAGGCCCGACTCGGAGCGATCGACGAACATCGCGGCCGGGCGCCGCCTCGGTCGCTTCCCTCGGGCTCTCGATCGTGTCGCGGTCGGGGCTGTCGGACGCCACCAGGACCACGTCGGATCGAGGATCCTTCCGCTCATCGGCTGAGCAGCCAACGCCCATCCCTTGGCGATTCCGACCACCAGCGGCTCGACCGGACCGCCGGTCAGCCCTCTGCACGCCAAGTCGGCATCGGCGCCGGGTTCAGCCGCGCTTCGCGCGGACCTGGGCCAGCAGGGCGGCCGCCTCTGCGCGCCGTCCGCGATCCGCAATCTCGCGACCCGGGCGGGCGGGAGCGGCCAGAGCCCGCTGCAGCGCCTTCTCGGCCTCGGCATATTGGCCCTGCCGGAACAGGAAGTCGCCGTAAAAATAGTTGGGATCGAGGCCGGCCGGGTTCTGCGCCAGAGCCTTCCTGAGGTAGGCCTGCGCCTTGTTCCTGTCGCCGAAGCCGACCGGGAACCCCGGGACCTGATAGTAGAGCGAGCCCAGGCTCGTATAAACCGAGCCGTCGCCGAGGGCGTTTGGGTTCAGCCGTTCCGCCTGCTCGAGCACGGCCCTGGCGTCCTTGGCGAGCGAGAGACCGCCTAGGCCGCCCTTGGCGCCCGCCTCGGTGCTGAGCGCAATCGCCTTCCAGACCAGCGGCTCGGCGCGGCCGGGATACCGGCGCGCCACGGCGTCGGCCTGGGCGGCGAGCGCGGCGGCGGCATCTGCCCTGGCGGCGCCATGCACCTCGTAGTTCACGTGATCCCACCCGTGCGCCAGCAGGTCGAGGCGGTCCTCCAGGTCGACAGGCTGAGCCGTCGCGGCGCCCGCCCCGGCGGCGGCCGCGGGGGCGGGGACGCCGGCGGCAAGGACGGAGGCTGCGAGAAGGGGCGCGGCGAAGGCCTTGAACGTCTTCATGGGCAGATCCTTCACTCGAAGAGCGCCGCCACGCGGCGGTCGCTTGGGGCAAGCGCGCGGTCCACGAGCCGCGGCGCCATGGCGTTGAGGCGCACGAACAGGGCCTCCGGGAAGCCGAAGTAGAGGTCGCGCCGCCGCGCGCCGACAGCCTCGACGATCCGCGCCGCCACCCGGTCGGGATCGTCCATGGCCATCCGGGTGAGCGCGGCGAACTCGAGCACCTTGGGCGAGTTGAACGCCGTCCTGACGGCGCGCGGCGCAACGTAGGTGACGTCGACGCCCGATCCCGACAGCTCGCGCCGCAGGGCCTGGCTGTAGGCCCGCAAGCCGCCCTTCGAGCTGGAGTAGCTGGCGAAGTGCGCGAAGTTGATCGATCCGAAGATCGAGCCCACGAACGCGATCTGGCCACGCCCTCTGCGGCGCATGGCGGGAAGCACGGCCTGCGAGAGCCGCATGGGCGCGAGGAGGTTGATGTTGACGGTCCGGACCAGATGGTCCGCCGGCTCGGCCTCGGCTGGCCCGAAGTACTGGACGCCCGCCAGGTGGATCAGCCGATCGCACGGCAAGCGGGCCAGCTCTTCCGCCGCCAGGTCGGCGCCCAGGGACGTCGACAGGTCGCACGCCAGGAACCGCAGGCCCGACTGCGTCGGCGGCTGGCGGTCCAGCACGGTGACGTCGGCGCCGGCCGCCGACAGCCGCCTGGCGATGCGGCCGCCCAGTTCGCCGGCGCCGCCGGTGATCGCGATGCTCTCGCCGTCAAACCGCATGGGCGAGCTCCTGCGTGTGAGGAATGGCGCGGAACATGTCGGCGAAGAGAACGAACACCCGCCGCGCCACATGCACGATCGCGGCCCGATCGGCGGGGTCTTCCACGCGGTCCATCAGGCTGGCGAAGAAGGCCATGTGGTCCTGGTCGAGGGCCCCGTGCGAGGACAGGTACGAGAAGCATTCGGGGCCGAGGCCCAGCGCCCTGGCCACGGCCGATGCGCCGGCGGTGGCGAGCGCGATGCTCGTGCCCTCAAGCACGTAGACCATCCCGAACATCCCCATCGGATTGACCCGCCCGACGTAGTCGTAGGCGTAGGCCACCATCAGTTCGGTGGCGGGCGCGGGCGCGCCGGTCCGGACCGCCTCGGCGTCGCCGCCGGCGCGGGCGATGTCGTTGAGGATCCACTGCTCGTGGCCCGTCTCCTCGGAGATGTATTCGCTGAGCGCCGCACGGAAGGGCGCATGCGCGCGGTCCATCCCGTCCCGCGCGCGGCGCAGCAACGGCACGGTGTGGCTCACATGGTGGTAGGCCTGGGCGAGATAGGCCAGGTAGGTGTCCCGGGTGATGTGTCCCTGCACGCCGTCGACCAGTTGCCGGACGCCGTAGAGGGCGGTGCGCTCGGGGGCCGTGACCCGCTCGAGCTCTGCGAAGAAGGACATGGGATCGGCTCTCAGAGTGAGGGTTCGATGAAGGCGTGGTGCGCTGCGCGCAGGACCTTGCGGCGCGGGCGGCCGTTGGCCGTGACCTCGCCGCGCGCCGCGGCGAAGGGCGACGTTCCCGCCCATCGGCCGATGCGTGCGTAGTCCGGCAGCCGTGCGTTCACACGCTCGACCGCCCCTGCGACGGCGCCCGGCGGCAGATCGGCGCGGCTCGGAACCAGCAAGGCGCAGAGGGTGGGCGCCGCTTCGCCGAACACCGCCGCCTGGGCGATCTCCGGCTCGGCCAGGAGTTCGCTCTCGACCCACTCGGGCGAGACGTTCCGGCCGTAGGCCGTGATCAGGACGCTGGACTTTCGGCCCGTTATGGCGAGCCATCCATCGTCCAGCCCGCCGAGGTCGCCCGTGCGCCACGCGGCGGTCTGCGGCGGTCCTCCGACGTATCCCAGGAACGGCCGGGGGCCGACGACGATCTCGCCGTCGTCGGCGATGACGACCGAGAGATGCGGCAGGATCCGGCCCACGCTCTTGGGGCGGTCCGCGCGGGGCGTGTTGAGGGCCACGACGGAGCCGCACTCGCTCAATCCGTAGCCCTCGTAGGCCGGGAGACCGAGGGCGCGGGCGGCGACGATCAGTTGTGGCGCGACCTTGGCCCCGCCCACCGCCACCAGCCGCAGCGACGGGAGGCGGCGACGGCTGCCGTCGAGCACCGCCATCAGGCCGCGCAGCAGCTCCGGGACCAGGATCAAGCTGGTGATCGCAGCCGCGTCGACGGCGTCGGCCAGACGGATGAGGTCTGCGCGCCCGTCCGTCCCGAAGCCCAGGCCGGCGAGCGGCCGGACATCATAGCACCCGCCCGCCAGCAGGGTCGGATAGAGACCTGCGACGTTCTCCAGCAGGACCCCGAGGGGCAGCACCGCCAAGTGGCGACCGGCGTAGTCGGCGCCTATCGCGTGGACCAGGGAGGCCGCAACCGCCTCCATCTGCGCCTGCGAAAGGCACACACCCTTCGGCGTGCCGGTCGATCCCGACGTATAGGTGATCTTGGCCGTCCCGGCATGCAGCGTCCGGGGCGGCACGCCGAGCCGCTGGGCCGCCACGACCTGTCCGGCGACGTCGAGCACAGGCGACGCCGGCGCGGCGGGTGCGCTCAGGAGCAGCACCGCGCCGGCATCGGCGATCGCGTGGCTGCGCTGCTCCGGCGTGAAGAACGGCGGCAGGGGCAAGCAGGGCCGGCCGAGCGCCATGAGCGCCAGGTCGAGCACCACCCATGCCGGCCCGTTGTCGAGTGCGAGCGCCACCGGACGCGGGCTCGGCGCGGCGCCGAGGAGTTCGCCCAGCCGCAGGGCGACCGCTTCGATCTCCCGCTCGAGACCAGCGCAGTCCCAGGTTCTGTCGCCATCGGTGAGGATGGGAACGGTCGGCGTCTCGCGGGCGCGCCGCGCCAGGGCCTCCAGCACCAGGCTCATGCGCAGGCCCTCGTCCGGCGGCGCGCCTGGCGCTCCATCGCCTTCGTCCGAAGGCGGTCGCGCAGTCCCGCCAGCGCGGCCCCCGCCGTCACGCGCCCCGCGTAGACCTTCGGCGCGCCGGCGTAGTAGCTGCCCCAGGCCGCCGCCTCGGCGCCCAGCCGCTCGGGATCAGCGTCGGCGAGCCGGCGCAGGCCGAAGCCGGCGCGCCCCAGGGCCCGGGCGAGTTCGGGACGAAGCGTCGCGACGGCGAACCGGCGCCCGGCGACACCGGCGAGCCAGGGCGGCAGGGCCTCAAAGAGCTGCAACGACCAGGCAGGATGCGTCGAGGCGAAGGCGCCGATCTCGACGATCGACTCCCGCGGCGCCACGACGCCCAGCCCGCGTTCGACCTCGTGCTCGACGGCGGCGTCCAGGTAGCGTTCCAGGAACAGCGGCCCGGTCTCGGCCAGTCGCAGGCCGGCGGAGGCGAGCAGGGTCCCGTCCGGCGCCCGGAGCGCCGCGATCATGGGATGGTCCGCAGTGACCCTGGCGTCGTAGGCCGCGGCGAAACGGGCGCTCGCGAAGGCCTCGATCTCATGGCGGTCGGGGTGGGAACGTCCGACGACGACGACCCGTGGCGCGGGTAACGGCAGATGCAGGACGTTGTCGCCGTCACTGGTCGCGCGGGCTGGCTCACTCAAATTCGCACCTCCGATTGGCGCCCCTCGACCCTCAGACGACGCGATCGCGGGCCCTCCTCAACCGGCTGCGACGTTTTCATCGCCGGGTGAGTGACGTGCGGGTTGCGCGGCAGGGGTGAATTCCGGAACAGTCGTGCCCTGTCCGCTCCGGAGTGCGCCCGCCCAATGGCCGATCCGCCACCGCTGATCGCCGCCTACCTGCGAAAGCGTGCAGACCTCGTCCGCTTCTTCACGCTGCGCACGGGATCGGGCGCGGCCGCCGAAGACATCGTGCAGGACCTCTATGTGAAGCTGGTCGAGATCGAGGCCCCGGCCGACCTGCGCAGCGCCGAGGCCTTCCTGTACCGCATGGGCTCGAACCTGATGCTCGATCGCGCCAAGGCGAGCCGCCGGGCCGCCGCGCGCGACGACGCCTGGGGCCAGGCCGCCGGCGGCGACGGGCCGGAGCCGATCGCCCAGGAACCGCCTGCCGACGAGGCCGTGGCCGCGCGCCAGCGCCTGCGGCGCCTGCTGGCCGCGCTCGACGGCCTGCCTCCGCAAGTGGCTGCGGCGTTCCGCCTCCACAAGTTCGACGGCCTGGGCCACGCCGAAGTCGCGGCGCGGATGGGCGTGTCCCGCAGCTCGGTCGAGAAGTACATCATGACGGCGCTGAAGACGCTCGCCGCGGAGGTCGGCCGATGACTTGCGGTCCGCCGCCCCCGGCGTCGTCTATGCGCCAGGAGGTTGCCGTCTCGCCATGAGCGCGCCCGACAAGTCGCCGAACCCCGAGGCCGTGCGCGATCGCGCCGCCTATTGGCATGTGCGGCTCGCCGCGGAAGACGCCATCGACGCCGACTGGCTGGCGTTCGAATCCTGGCTTGGGGAGCACCCCTCCCACCCGCGGGCCTACGAGGCCGTGGAGCAGGTCTGGGGCGATCTCGACGCGGCGCCGGCCTCGGCGGCGACCAACGTCGCACGGCTTCGGTCACGGACCGGGCGGCGCGCGGTCCTCTGGGCCGGCGGCGGCGCGGTCGCCGCGAGCCTCGCCGCAGCCGCGATCGCCGTCTGGCCGGGCCTCGAGGGCGGGACCGGGCGGACCCGGGTCATCGACACCGCGCCGGGCGAGCGACAGGTGGTGGCGCTGGCCGACGGCACCAGGATCACGGTCAACGGCGGTTCGCACCTCTCGGCCACGCTGGGACGGCGCGAGCGGCGGGTGGTGATGGCCGACGCCGAGGCCGTCTTCGACGTGGCCAAGGACCCAGGCCGTCCCTTCCTGATCGACGCCGGGGAACGCGAGATCCGGGTAGTCGGCACCGAGTTCAACGTCCTGCGCCAGGGCGACGACGTCACCGTCGCCGTCCGCCGTGGCGTCGTCGAGGTGCGGCCGACCCACGAGGTCCGGCCGGTCGCGCGCCTCACGAAGGGTCAGGCCCTGACCCACCGTCACGGCGTCGCGGCAGACACGACGGCCCGCGTCGATCCGGACGCTGCGCTGGCCTGGACCACGGGGCGACTCGTCTTCCAGGGGCAACGCCTGGACGAGGTGGCCCGCGTCCTTTCGCGCTATCCGGGACGCCGGATCGAGGTGGCCGCCGACGCCGCCGCGCTTCCGGTCACCGCCACCCTGAGCATCGGAACGCAGGAGGCGATGCTGGACAGCCTGGCGGCATTCCTGCCCGTGCGGGTCGAGCGCCAACCCGATAGGGTGCGACTCAGCATGCGTCGCTAGAGGCGCGGTAGACTGGGATCGTCCATGCGAGACGCGCCGTTGCGCGGGCCGCTCACCGCGCTGACCGCGGCGACGATCCTGTCCATCCCGGTCGCCGCCGAGGCAGCCGACGTCCCCCTCTCGATCCCCGAGCAGCCCCGGGAAGCCGCCCTCATGGCGCTCGCGGCGCAAGCCGGCCTTTCGCTGGGGTTCGCGCCTGGCGCCCGTTGCGGCGGCCAGGCCGGCCTGGCGGGACACATGAGCGTCGAGGCCGCCCTGGCGCGCCTCCTGGCCGGCTCCTCCTGCGAGGCGCGGCGGCCGAACGCGCGCACGATCGTCATCCTGTCGGCGCGGCCGGCCCCGCGCGAGGCCGCCCCCGCTCCGGCTGCGCCCCGCCCGCCGACCGACCTCGCCGAAACTGTCGTGACCGCCGACAAGACCGAGCAACTCCTCTCGCAGACGCCTTCCGCGCTCACCGCTGCGGATGGTCCCGCGCTCTCCAGGGCCGGGGTCACCGACGTCCGCGACCTCCCGCTGCTGGCCGCCGGGGTCACGGTCACCAACCTCGGCACCCGGCCGCGACAAGGTGATCCTCCGCGGCCTTTCCGACGGGCCGCTCACCGGCCACACGCAGTCGACGGTCGGCCTCTACCTCGGCGATCTTCGCCTCACCTACAACGCCCCCGACCCCGATCTGCCCCTGGCGGACGTGGCGCGCGTGGAGGTGCTGCGGGGACCGCAGGGCTCGCTCTGGGGGGCGGGATCGATCGGCGGGATCCTCCACGTCGTACCCAACGCCCCCGATCCGTCCGGCGGATCGGGCCGGCTTGAAGCCACGGTGTCGTCGACGATCCACGGAGCCCCGTCGTACAGCGCCCAGGGCATCTTCAACACGCCCCTCGCGAACGGGACTGCCGCCCTGCGCGTCGTCGCATGGACCGAGACCGCAGGCGGGACGATCGACGACCGGGCCCGATCGCTGAGCGACATCGACCGCTCCCGCCGCCGCGGGGCTCGCGCGTCGCTGTCATGGCGTCCGGCGCCGGACCTCGGCCTGGACGCGATGGTCGTGGCGCAGAACATCGCCACGCGCGACGCACACTACGCCGATCCGGCAGTCGGGCCGCTGGCGCGGGCGTCAGCGATCGCCCAACCGCACGACAACGACTTCCTCGCAGCCTCGCTGAGCGCCCACTGGACGCCGGCGTGGGGCAGCGTCACCGCCAGCCTGGGCGCGCTCGACCACGATGTCGGCACGACCTACGACGCCGCCGCCGCGCCCGCCGACCTGGCCCCGGCAGGGACCCGCCCACGCGCCTTCGACGACCGCAACGAGATCCGCGCCGTGGTGGGTGAGATTCGCGCCGCATCGACGGGAAGCGGCCCGTTTCGGTGGAAGGCCGGCCTCTTCGCGTCGGAGGGCGACCAGCGCCTGGCGGCGACCCTCGGCACAGTGCAAGGCGCTGACGGCTATGCCGAGCGTCGGCGCGACCGCCTGCACGAGGCCGCGGCGTTCGGCGAGGCCGCGTACGACCTGACGCCGAACTGGACCCTCGCACTGGGCGGCCGCCTGTTTGCGGCCCGCCTGCGGACCCGCTCCGACGTGTCGGCGATCGCCTCGCCTCGGGCGTTCGCAGATCAGACGCACAGCCGGGGCCTGGCCCCGCGGTTCGTGCTCGCCTATCGACCGGCGCCGCGCCTGACGATCTATGCCCAGGCGGCGGAGGGCTACAGGACGTCCGGCTTCAATACGGGAGGCCCCCGGGCAGGCGTTCGCGAGCGACGGCGGCGTGCAGCCCCTGCGGCGCTATGGCGGGGACGAACTCTGGAGCTACGAGGCCGGCGCGCGGTGGCAATCCCCCCGCCTCGGCCTGACGGCGCGGCTTGCGGCCTTCCAGGCCGACTGCAACGACATCCAGGCCGACCTGCTGCTGCCTTCAGGCCTGCCCTTCACCGCCGACCTCGGCGTGGGTCGCAGCCGGGGGATCGAGGCGGAGGCGAAGTGGTCGCGGGGCGGGCTCGAGTTGGGGGGCAACCTGACTGCTCAGGAGCCCGAGTTGCGACGGCCCGCGCCCGGCCTGCCCGCGCGCGCGGACAGCGGCCTGCCCGGCGTGCCTCGCGTCAGCTTCGTGGCGTTCGCCGCCTACGCCCAGGACCTCGACGCGGACTGGCGCTTCTCGACGCGAGCCAGCTACGCCTACGTGGGCGCCTCGCGCCTGGTGTTCGACGCCGTAACGGCGCCGCGCATGGGGGGCTACGGCGATCTGCGCCTGTCCTTGACCCTGACGTCCCCGGCCATGAGCGTCGGCCTGTTCGCCGAAAATCTGCTCGACCGCCGGGGCGACACGCTGGCGTACGGCAACCCGTTCCTGCTGCGCCGCCAGGTGCTGTCCACGCCCCAGCGGCCCCGCACGGTCGGGCTTGCCGTGGGCCGGAACTTCTAAGGTCGGACGATGCCGGCGGTCCGGCCGAGGACGCCCCTCGCGGCCACCGGAAGATGATCGGAGAGATCGGCGTCCCCGCTGCGATAGTCCTCGAGCTCCAGCGCGCCCCCCGCCACGATATGATCGAAGTCGTGACGCGGACGCCAGGCGGGGAACGTCGGGGGAGAGACAGTCGGGATACGGCCGTCCGTGGCCTCGCAGAACGCCAGAAGCGGCGCGCTGCGCGTCGTGCAGTTGAAGTCTCCGGCCACGGCCCAGGCTCCGGAGCCGTTCAGAGTTTCGGCCACCGCCGCGAGCTGGATCTCCTGGTCCGCGCGACCGAGGCTCAGATGCAGGCAGACGATCCGCACGGGCGTCTCTCCCTCCACGTCGGCCACGAGGCAGCCGCGCCCCGCCAGCCTGCCGGGCAGCTTGACGTCGCGCACGGCCCGCAGCGGCGCGCGGCTGAGGATGGCGTTGCCGTGACGCGATATCGCCGGGACGATCCGGTTCTCCTGAACCGCCACATGAGCGTGTCCGGACATCGCCGCGATATCCCCGACCTGCGAGCGGAAGGCCGCGCGCCTCCCCCCGAGATCGACCTCCTGGAGACAGACGACGTCATAGGCGGCGATCGTCCGGGCGATCTGCTCCAGCACCACCGCCTTGGCCGGCGTGTGCATGACCTGGCGATAGGCCCGCAGGAGGTAGTCGCGGTAGCGGCTCGTTCCGATGCAGGCCTGGATATTCCACGTCAGCAGGTTCATCCCGCGGCAAGCTCCGCATCCGCGCCGTTGGAAGCGATGGGACGAGGGGGCGGCCCGCCCAGGCGCGGCCGGTGGCCGGACCGGCTACAGAAGCGGCCCGACGATCGCGAGCGTGTTCTGCAACAACTGCCTCGCCACGCCCCAGGACACGACTTCCGCGAGGGTGATCTCGCGACAGTCGCCCACATAATCCTGCTGTCGCGCGCGGACGGCACGAGTGAATTCATGGTCGCACACCAGGATATTGTTCTCGTAGTTCAGGTCGAGGCTGCGTCGGTCCATGTTGGCCGAGCCGATCAGGGTGATCTCGCCGTCGATCGTGAGCGATTTCGAATGCAGGAGACCCGCCTGGTACTCGTAGATCCTGACCCCGGCCTCGAGTAGCTCCCGATAGTAGCTTCGGCTCGTCGCCGCGATCGCGAAGTCGTCGTTCCGGGCCGGGAAGATGATCGTCGTCTCGATGCCCCGGTTGGCGGCCGCGCGAATGGCCGCCTGCAACGCCGCGCTCGGCGCGTAGTAGGGCGTGGTGATGAAGAGGTTCTCCCGGGCGCCGTAGATCAGGGTTTCGAACATTTCCGACATGGCCGAATTGCGGACCGTCGGACCGGTGCCGACGACCTGCGCGGTGAAACCGCCGGCCTGGGTCTCGGGCATGGGTTCTCGCAGCATGTGCGAGATGTCGTCGCCGCCGGCGCCCATCCAGTCGCTCGCGAACAGGTGCTGGTTCTGGCGCACGACCGGGCCTTCGAACCTGGCCAGGATATCGACCCAGGGCGCGAACCTGGCCTTGGGCAGGAAAGCCGCGTCCGCGCAGTTCTGACTGCCGCAATAGGTGACGCGGTTGTCGATCACGACGATCTTGCGGTGGTTCCGCAGGTCGATGCGGCTCCCGATGACCCGCAGGAGCGGGTTGCCGACCGGCAACGCCCTGGCGACCTGCACGCCGGCGGCCGGCAGCGACCGCCAGAGATCGCTCCTGGTCAGGGCCCTCGAGCCGACGTCGTCGACCAGCACCCGGCAGTTCACGCCCCGCGCGGCGGCGTGCTTCAGGGCCTCGGCGACCTTCCGCCCGCTGCCGTCGTCCAGCCAGATGTAGAACAGCAGATGCACGCTGCCGACGGCCCGGTCGATATCGGCGACCAGGTCCGATATGGCCGCCTCCGAGTCCTCGGTCAGGCGCGCGCGGTTGCCGCCGGTCGGCGCGTACCCGCTGATGGTCTCCCCCAGCCTGAACAGATGGCCGAAGCGCGCGCGGTCGTGCGGGCTGAGGGCCGACGCATCCGATCCCGCCACCAGGCCCGGCGCCGGAAGGCCGGCGAAGACCTGCTTCAGCCTGGCGGCGCGCTTTCGCCCGATATTGGTCTCGCCGAACAGCAGGTAGGCCACGACGCCCACGTAGGGCAGCGCCAGGGTTACCGCCAGCCAGGCGACCCGGGACTCCGGTTGCCGGTGCCGCCTCAGCAATATGCGCGCGCAGCACGCGCCGATCACCACGACATAGGCGACCAGACCTTCCACATGGATCATCTAGGCCAAGATCCCCGTCTCCGGGCGGAGCACTCCGTCGAACCGGGTCGCCCACGCAAGAAGATCGGACACTCAGGGCTTCTTCGGCGCGGTCGCCTCATGCACGACAGCCTTGGCGTCCGTCACCGCACGCGTAGCCGCCGCCTTTGCATCGGAGCCAACATCCTTTGCTGCAGCGCCGGCATCGGCCGCAACGCCCTTCGCCGCGGCGCTCGCATCGGCTGCGGCGCCCTTTACATCGGTCGCAGCGGCCGCCGCCGCCGCCCCGGCATCCGCCGCGACCTTGTCCGTCGCCACCTCGGCGTCGGCCACGGCGTGATCGGTCGTCGCCTTCACAGAGTCCTCAGCGGCCTTCGAGCAGGCCCCGAGAGCCAAGCCAAGCGCCGCCAGGGTGATGATGGTGGATTTGCGCATACAGTAAGCCCCTCCCGAAGGCCCGACGCCGAGCCTGGAGCTCCATAGTTGCGCGCCTTCGCGCCGGAGCCCACCCAAAAAAGCGCGACCGACATGCCGGATCCGGCCTCGATCCTCGCAGCGGCGGGGCCTGTGAGGTGTCGCGCGCGGAACGCAGAACAGCGCAATGCGTTCCGCTTCGGAACACAGATTTGAGCCTCCAGCGTCAAGTTCGCATGACCTGATATGGCCCCTTGACGGCCAGGGGATTTCGATCTGATGTTTCAACGATAGGCGTATTCCGGCGCTACTCTACTCGCCAATACCGAGTATCTAGTAGCCAATACCGTGCGTGTACGTGGGGGAAACGTAAATGAATGCGACGACGGCCGATATTTCTACCGCAAGTCATCGTTGGGGGTGGATGCTTGCTTACGGCGTGCTGCTGGTGCTCATAGGCTTCTTTGCGCTCGCACACCCCTTCGCGACCGCATTGGCGGCCGGCCTCCTGCTCGGCACAAGCCTTGCCTTTGGCGGCGCAGCGTCGCTGATCGCTGCGTTCAGAGACGCAGGATGGCGGGCCAAGACGGTCGATCTGCTTTTCGGCGTGCTGATCCTGATCGCAGCGTTCATCTGCCTGGCCGACCCGTTCAGCGGCGCCATCAGCCTCGCCTGGGTCATCGGCATCATATTCCTGATCACCGGCTTCTACGAACTCGCGGCGGCCTTTCGGATCGGGAGCAACAGGATCTCGCTCATACTTCTGGGGGTCGTGGACATAGCCCTCGGCCTTTGGATGACGATCTTCATGGGCCCGGGAGCTGCGTTGATCGCGCTGGCCGGCGTGGTCGGGATCGCATTCGTGTTCCGCGGCGTATTGCTTTCGGTCGCGGCTCTGAAGCTTCGCGGACTGGCCAGGCTCTGACGCCTCGATCTCGGCGAGCCGGGCGCGCGATGTCGTCCGGTTGCGGCGGGACCGAAATGGAAGGCGATCCTTCGCCCAGCGCGTCGGTCACGCACGATGGTCCCATAGGTGGCGATCGCCGCGTTCGAACATCGCGCTGAAGCTGCGCAGACCATCCGGAAGCTTGCGACCAACGATACACGGCGCGCGCCGCCGCTCTGCATCCGAGAACAGCCACAAGTGGAGGCCGCCATGGAAAGACGAGATGCTGTGCAGGTTCAGCAGGGATCGGTGGAAGCCGACCCCGCGGTGAGTGTGGTGATCCTGAAGGACGGCCCATACCTGATCAGAGGCGCTCCGCCGCTGCATACGCAGACGATCGAACGCAACGAGCAGGGACAGTCCTGGCAGTTTCGGCAGGGCCGTCAATTCGCCGTCAAGGACGGAACAAGGCTTTGCCGATGCGGCCATTCGCAGAACAAGCCTTACTGCGACGGCAGTCACGCCAGAGCTGACGTCGATCTGACTGAAACTGCGACCTTCGAGCCCATGCTCGATAGCGCGCAGGAAATCGACGGCCCTCGCTACGCGCTGACCGACAATGAACGGTACTGCGCCTTCGCGCGATTTTGCGACAATGGCGAAGGCATCTGGAACGAGGTCCGGCAGCCGGGCGAGCAGCACGCCAGACTGACGATGTACATGGCGCACCATTGTCCCTCGGGACGGCTCCTGGTGTGGGATCGCGCGACCGGCGAACTGGCGGAGGAGCCGTCGCCCGTCAGTCTTTCACTGATCGAGGACCCTGGAGCCGGGGCCAGCGGACCGCTGGTGCTGCGCGGCGGCATCCGCGTCGAGAGCGCGAGCGGCGAGAGCTACGAAATCCGCAATCGCCAAACACTGTGTCGCTGTGGGGCGTCCTCGAACAAGCCGTTCTGCGACGGCAGTCATGCGACGATCAGATTTCAGGACGGCCTGTAACATCCGGCTGCCGTGGCGCACCGGCAGCCGCGCAATTCGGCACGGGATGCCCGTCAGCAAGGCCTGACGGCGGGGGAGGAATTCTTGGAAGACCAACGACTGGTGCTGGTGACCGGCGGCACAGGGTTTGTCGCCCAGCATTGTATTCTGGCCCTGCTGAACGCGGGCTACCGGGTTCGGACGACCATCCGCACGCCGTCGCGCGAAGGAGAGGTCCGCTCCTATCTCAAGACGGGCGGCGCGGACCCCGGCGAGCGGCTCTCGTTTGCGACGGCGGACCTCAGCGCCGACCACGGCTGGGCCGACGCGACCCACGGCTGCGCGTTCGTGATGCACGGCGCGTCGCCCACGCCCTCGGGCAGCCAGGTCACCGAAGACGAGTGGGTGAAGCCGGCGGTCGAAGGCAACCTTCGGGTGCTGAGAGCCGCGCGCGACGCCGGCGTCAGGCGCGTGGTCCTCACCTCGGCCTTCGGCGCGGTGGGCATGGGCCACCAGCCGATGAAGCGCCCCTTCGATGAGACCGACTGGACGAACCTGCGCGCGAAGGTTCCGCCGTACCAGAAGTCCAAGACGCTCTCGGAGCGGGCCGCCTGGGATTACGTCGCGGCCGAGGGGCGCGGTCTCGAACTGGCCGCCATCAATCCCACGGGAATCCTCGGTCCGGCGCTCGGTCCGGACACGTCGCACTCGCTTGCGCTGATCAAGAACCTCTTCAACGGCGTTCCAGGCGTGCCGAAGATCAACTCCGGCTTCGTGGACGTGCGCGACGTGGCCGACCTGCATCTGCGCGCCATGACCAACCCGGCCGCAAACGGCGAGCGCTTCCTGGCCACCTCGGGCGAAAGCCTCTGGATGATCGAGGTCGCCAGGATCCTGCGCCGGCGACTGGGCCCGGCGGCGAACAAGGTCCCGACCCGCGAGCTGCCGAACACCCTCGTGCGCATCGCGGCGGCCTCGAACCCCTCGATGAAGGGGATCCTTCCGATCCTCGGCGTCAACCTGAACGCCACCGGCGAGAAGGCCATCCGCGTGCTCGGCTGGTCTCCACGGCCGGCGGAGGAGGCCATCGTGGCGTCCGCCGAGAGCCTGATCGCGCTCGGGGAGATCGAGGTCTGACTCCGCCGACCGCAGCGCGAGGTCTTCCGGTCGCGACGGCGCCGTCCGCCTGACCCGCAGGCGGGACTCAGGCCTGCAGCGGAAGCGACGTCCGCCATTCGCCGGTGGCGTCGTGAACAGCGTTCACGATGGCCGGACCAACGCAGATGACGGCAGGTTCCCCGACCCCGCCCGGGCTCAACGTCGACGGCACGATGTGGACTTCGACCCTGGGCATCTCGCTGAGGCGCGTGGGCTGATAGCTGTCGAAATTGCGTTCCTGGACCTCGCCGGCCGTAAGCGTGATGCGGTTGCTCAGGATGGACGAGAGCATGAATCCGGTCCCGCCTTCGAACTGGGCGCGGATGTTGTCGGGGTTGATCGCGACGCCACAGTCGACGGCCACCACCACGCGATCGACCCTGATCGCGCCCGGCGTCACGGACACCTCGGCGACGGCGGCGAACGACGACCCGTGTGAACTGTGAACGGCGACGCCTCGGCCCCGCCCCGGGGCGAGGCGCGCGCCCCACCCGGCCTTGTCCGCGGCCAGCCTGAGGGCGGCGACGCGGCGCGGGTCCTTGGCCAGGAGCCGCATCCGATACGCCACCGGATCCTCGCCCGCGAGTTCGGCGAGGGCGTCGACGATCACTTCCACCGCGTGGGCGGTATGGGTGTGGCTGACGGCGCGCCACCAGGTGACGCTCACGCCCTCGCGGGACGGCACGACCTTCACCCGGAAGTTCGGCGCGGCGTAGGGGTGGTTGGTGAGCCCGTCGGCGGTCGTGACGTCGACCCCGTCGTGGATGGTGTGGGGTTCGTAGACCGTGCCCGCGGTGATCGACTTTCCGACGACGACGTGATCCCAGGCCGCGATGTCGCCGCTGGCGGTCACCCCCACACGGGCCCGGTGGTATGCCATGGGTCGGAACAGGCCCGCCTGAAAGTCGTCCTCGCGGGTGCGGAACACCTGGATCGGCCGGCTTCCGCCGAAGGCCTTGAGGACCTCGGCCGCCTCCGCGACGTAGTCGGACCGGGGATCCGAGCGCCGCCCGAACGAGCCCCCGGCCTGCAGGGTGTGGATTGCGACCCGGTCGGCTTCGATGCCGAGGATCCGGGCGACCGCGGCCTGGTCCAGCGTCTGCGATTGCGAAGCCGTCCAGAGATCGACCCGTCCGTCAGCATGGCGCTGGATCACCGCGGCGAGCGGCTCGAGCGGGGCGTGGGCCAGGTAGGGGAACTCGAACTCGAGCTCCAAGGTCCTGACCGCGGAGGCGAAGCCGGCGTCCATGTCGCCCCGGGCGACCGCGGGACGCCCCGGGCCCGCGGCGAGCGCCTTGAAGTGCGCCATGATCTCGTCGGTGGAGCGCGTCTCGGCGGCCGCCTCGTCCCAGCGCGCGACCAGGGCCTTCTTGCCCTGCATGGCCGACCATGTGTCGCGCGCGATCACCGCCACGCCCGGCGGGGCTTCGATCACCGCGACGACGCCGGGAATCTCGCGGGCCCGGGTCGCATCGTAGCCGGCGAGTTTCGCCCCGAACCGGGGCGGGCGGAGGATCGTGGCGTAGAGTTGCCCCGGTCGCCGCACATCGACGGTGTAGAGCGTGTCGCCCGTCGTCTTGTCCGGCACGTCCAGCCGGCGCAGCGGTCGGCCGATCAACCCGAAGGCCGCCTGCGCCTTCAGGCGGGGATCGGCGGGAACGGGTTGGCGCGACGCGGCGTCCGCGATGTCCCCGAACCGAAGCCGGCGGCCCGAGGGGCGGTGGACCATCATGCCGTCCGCCACCTCGACCTCATCGGCGGGCGCCGCCCAGCGCGAGGCGGCCGCGGCGACCATCATCTCGCGCATCGCCGCCGCCGCGCGCCGCAGTTGCATCCAACTGTTGGAGGTCGAGGTCGAGGTGCCGGTGCCCTGCATCGGCCCGAAGAACAGGTTGCTGTAGAGCTTGGTGTTCGCTGGCGCGAAGGCGTAGCGCATCTGAGTCCAGTCGGCGCCCAGTTCCTCGGCGACGATCGTGCAGAGGCCGGTGGCGATCCCCTGCCCCATCTCCAGATGCTTGATCTGCACGGTGACCGTGTGGTCCCGGCCGATCGAGATGAACGCGTTGGGCGCCGGCACATCCTTGCCGGGCGCCGGTCGCGCCTCGTCGGCGATCGCGCGCAGCGGCGCCCACGTCGAAAGCACGAAGGCGCCGCCGCCGCGCAGGATCGTCCGGCGGCTCGCCTCGTCCGTCGGCGTTCCCGACCCGCGCTTCCGGGGGCGTTCGGGTCGAGTACGAGGCTCGCCGGGCGTCGGACGGGACATCAGGCGAGCAGGTGCGAGATGTTCTTCACGATCGTGTAGTGCGAGAGCCCCTCCACGCCACCTTCGCGGCCGTAGCCGCTGTCCTTCACGCCGCCGAACGGCGTCTCGGCGACGGAGGCTTCCAGGGTGTTGATCGAGACGTTGCCCGCTTCCAGTTCCTCGGCAAGGCGGTCGGCGTTGCGGGCCGAATGCGTGAAGCCGTAGGCGGCGAGCCCGAACGGGAGCGCGTTGGCCTTCGCAATGGCCTCGTCTAGGGACGCGACGGGATTGATGATCGCCAGCGGCCCGAAAGGCTCCTCGCGCATGACCCGCGCGTCGTCCGGCGCCTC
Organism: Phenylobacterium sp.; assembly: GCF_016793285.1. Lineage (GTDB taxonomy): Bacteria > Pseudomonadota > Alphaproteobacteria > Caulobacterales > Caulobacteraceae > Phenylobacterium. The sequence continues at coordinate 1,435 of NZ_JAEUMO010000150.1, read as the reverse complement.
GGCCAGGACCGTGGGCTGGAAGAAGTAGCCCGGCCGGTCGAGCCGTTCGCCGCCGGTGAGCACCTTGGCGCCACGGCGGCGGGCGTCGGCGACGAGAGCTTCGAGCGCATCGACCCGCCGGGGGTTGGCGAGCGGACCCATCTGCGTCCCGGCGTCCAGCCCGTCACCCACCGGGATCGATGCGGCCTTGTCGGCGAAGGCCTTGGCGAAGGGGCCGTAGATGGACTCGTGGACGTAGAAGCGGGTTGGCGAGGTGCAGACCTGGCCGGCGTTCCGCATCTTCCGCGTCGCAGACGTGACGCCGGCGGCCACCGGATCGAAGTCGTCGCAGACGACGACCGGCGCGTGGCCGCCGAGTTCCATCAGCACGGGGGTCATGTGGCGGGCCGCCAGTTCGGACAGGTGCTTGCCGACGGCGGTCGAGCCGGTGAACGCGACGAGCCGCACCTGCGGCTGCGGAATGAGGTGTCCGGAGATGTCGGCGGGAACGCCGAAGACCAGGTTCAGCACGCCGGGCGGGAGGCCGGCGTCATGGAACGCGCGGGCGATGTGGACGGCGCCGCCGGGGGTCTCCTCGGCCGCCTTCAGGATGATCGAGCAGCCCGACGCCAACGCGCCTGCGACCTTGCGCGCCGGCTGGCTCATCGGGAAGTTCCAGGGCGAGAACGCGGCCACCGTCCCGACCGGCTGGTGGATCACGACGTACCTGATCCCGGGCGCGCTGGGGATGACCCGGCCGTAGGTGCGCAGCGCCTCTCCGGCGTCCCACTCGAAGAACTCGCAGCCGCGGATCACTTCGGCGCGCGCTTCCGTCAGCGGCTTTCCGTGCTCCAGCGTGATGGTCTCCGCGATCTCCTCGCTGCGCTCGCGCAGGAGCCGCGCCGCCCGCAGGATGACGTCGGCGCGCCGCGCGGGCGCCGTCCGGCTCCAGATACGGAAGCCATCGGCGGCGGCCGCGAGGGCGTCGTCCAGATCGGCGCGCGAAGCGACGGGCACGGCGCCGACCTGCTGCGCCGTGGCGGGATTGAGGACGGGAAGGCTGTCGCGCGCCGCGCGCCAGGCGCCGCCGATATAGAGCTGGGTGTCGGGATAGAGTGGCAAGACGGCGGCCTCCGGACGCGGAGGCTCAGCTCCGACAGATGGATTCGGACCCGCGCCATTACGGGTGACGGTCGAACCTAGGCGTCGCCAGCCTTGATCGGAAATCATAGTGTCGGCGCATAGTATGCCGTCGGGTCATAGAAGAGACGTCGGCTACTTCATGGTGGGGATGACGAAAGCGGAGTCTTCGGTTGCGCCTTCGGGCCATCGGGCGGTGATGGTCTTGACCTTGGTCCAGAAGCGGACGCCCTCCATGCCGTGCTGGTTGGCGTCGCCGAAGGCCGAGCGCTTCCAGCCGCCGAAGGTGTGGTAGGCGACGGGGACGGGGATCGGC
>NZ_JAEUMO010000110.1 GCF_016793285.1 Phenylobacterium sp. | reverse complement strand
GCTGCTGGAAGACCACGGCATCTACGTCCAGCCGATCAACTACCCCACCGTCCCCCGCGGCACGGAACGCCTGCGCTTCACCCCGTCCCCCGCCCACGACGACCGCATGATGGACGAACTCGTCGAGGTGCTCGAAAAACTGTGGACGATGTGCCAGCTCGAACGGCGGCCCGCCGTCGCGGCGTAAACCCTGCCGGCTCAGGTGTTGGGTTCGGACGAACTCACGGCCTCGTAGATCGCGACGGCCAGGGTCTCGCCCAGCAGCGGCTTTTCCAGGATGCGCACGCCGGCGCGCTGCGCGGCGGCCCGGAGCACGGGGCCGGGATGCGTCGTGATCAGGATCGCGGGGAGATCGACCGCGCGGGCGCGCAACTGACGAAGCGTGTCGAGCCCGGAAATGCCCGGCAGCCGCTCGTCCAGCACCAGGCAACCCGGCCCCGCCGGCGTGTCGCGCAGCAGGAGGGCTTCCCCGGACTCGAACGTCTCGACGGAGAAGCCTTCGAGGTCCAGGGCGAACTCGAGCGCTTGCCGCACAGCCGCGTCGTCGTCCACGACGTAGACAAGGGGCTGGCGGATGGTGCGCTGGTCCATGGTGCGAGTATCGTCCCGGCCGGAAAACGGCGGTTTGATCTCGCGCAAGCGTCCCGCTGCGCGCCGCGTGACCCGGGAAGCGGGCGGCGGGCTCCAGGTCTTTGATCTCGCATCGCTATCGACGAAGATCGGCGGCCCGGAACGATGTTCTAGAACCCGGCCAGCAGCGCGATGCGCACGAGTTCGGAGAGGCCGTTCGCCTGGGTCTTGCTCATCACATTGGCGCGGTAGACCTCCACCGTGCGGGGGCTGATGCCGAGTTCGTGGGCGATGACCTTGTTCATCTTGCCCGCGATGACGCCGCGCAGGACGTCCTTCTCGCGGCCGGAGAGCGTGGCCAGCATCTCCTCGAAGCGTCTCCGCTCGGCCGCCTGGGCGTCGGTCTCGGCGCGCAGGTCGAGCGCCATGCGGATCGACGACAGCAGCACCTCGTCGTCGAACGGCTTCTCGATGAAGTCGGCGACCCCGGCGCGCATGGCCTCGACGGCGAGCGGCACGTCGCCGTGCCCGGTGATCACGATCACCGGAAGCGCGACTCCCCGCTCCTTGAGGCGGCGCACCAGCTCGAGCCCGCTCATTTCCGGCATCCGCACGTCGGTGACGACGCAACCGTCCGTCAGGCCTTCCGCGACCTCCAGGAACGCCAGCGCCGAGGCGTAGGTCGCAACCGGCAGGTCGTGCATCTCGAGGAGGAAGGCCAACGAGGTCCGGATGGCTTCGTCGTCGTCGATCAGGTGGACGATCGGCTCACTCATCTCCAGTCAGCTCCTCCGCCCGGACCCCGGGCAGGGTGAACCGGAAAACCGCTCCGCCCCCGGGGTTCGGCTCGGCCCAGATGCGGCCGCCGTGGGCCTCGATGATGGTGCGAGAGATGGAAAGGCCGATGCCCATGCCCTGCGCCTTGGTGGTCATGAACGGCTGAAAGAGCTGCCCGGCGGCGTCGGCGCTCAAGCCGTGTCCCGTGTCGCTGACCCAGACCTCGATCATGTCGTCTTCCACCGGCCGCGCACCGACCACCAACTCCTTGTGCGGCGACTCGTCCATCGCCTCGATACCGTTTCGGATGAGGTTGAGCGCGACCTGCTGCACCTGCACCTTGTCGGCCAGCACCAGATCCACGGTCGGGTCGATCTCGTACCGGAGGCGGACGTTGCGCTCGCGCGCGCCGACCATCGCCAGCGCGCCGGCCTCCTCGAGCAGTTGCGGCAGATTCTCGATGCGCCGTTCGGCCTCGCCCTTGGCCACGAAGTCCCTGAGGCGGCGGATGATCTGGCCGGCGCGCAGGGCCTGGGCGGAGCCCTGCGAGATCATCTGCTCCAGCCGGGGCTCGTCGAGCGGCACGCGCTTCAGCAGCACCAGGCAGCCCTTCATGAAGTTGCTGGCGGCGGTGAGCGGCTGGTTGAGTTCGTGGGCCAGCGCCGACGCCATCTCGCCGAGGGCGGTCAGGCGCGAGACATGGACCAACTCGCCCTGCAGGTCCTGCAGCCGGCGTTCGGCCGCCTGGCGTTCGGTGAGGTCGCGGACGAAACCCGTGAAGAAGCGCCGGTCCCCGGACTGCATCTCGCCCACCGACAGCTCCATGGGGAACGTCGTGCCGTCCTTGCGCTCGCCCACCACGACCCGGCCGATGCCGATGATCCGGCGCTCGCCGGTCACCTTGTAGCGCTCCATGTAGCCGTCGTGCGCGCTGCGGTACGGCTCGGGCATGAGCAGGCTCACGTTCTTCCCCACCACCTCGGCGGCGGTCCAGCCGAACTGCCGTTCCGCCGCCGTCGAGAACGACTGCATGATCCCACGCTCGTCGATGACGATCATGGCGTCCGGCACGGTGTCGAGGATCGACTGGAGGTGCGCCTCGCGCGCGCGCAGATCGTCCACATATTGATTGATTTCGCGGCTGTCGCGCAGCGCGCGCGACCCGAAGGCGCCGACGGCCAGCGTGAGGGCGACGAACACCCCGGCCCTGACCCACAGCTCGCCGTCGTCCGCGCGCCAGCCGACGATCGCCACGCTGATGGCCGTCGACAGCACGCCGGCGACCACCGTGGGCCCCAGCCCGCCGACCGCCGCGCTCGCCAGCAGCGCCGGCACGAACATCAGGAAGACCAGATCGTCGTGGAAGATCGGGTCCAGGAGGACGCGGACGGCGGCGCAGACTCCCGTGACGGCGAGAGCGATCACGTACCCGGCGGTCCGGCCGTGAGGGCCGCCGGCGCGGATATGCGGCGCCAGGCTCATGCGGAACGGGGTAGGCGGCGAACCCGGCCGTGGCAAGGCGGCTTTTGCGTCGCCTCGCCTGGCGCGGGGCGCGGCGTCCGGGTGGCGAAGGGCATGGCCGCGTCTGCGATCAGTTGCCCCGCAACACATCCAGGTAGGCGATCAGGTCCTGCGACTGCGAACGCGTGAACGACACCGGCGGCATCCGGTCGAAGCCGTGTGCGGAGACCTCGGCGAACCGGCGTTCCAGCGAGATCGGGTTGTAGCGGCGCGCGAGCTGGGAGAAGGCCGGCCCCTCCCGCGCGCCGCCGTCGTCGAGTCCCACGGTATGGCAACCCGAGCAGCGCCGCAGGGCGAAGTCCTGGCCACGCTGCTGCGCCGCGTCGAGCTTGGGGAGCGGCGGGACCTTCGACCAGTCAGGTCCCCCCGCCGTGGGCATGGGCGCGCTCGCGCATCCGGCGAGCAGGCCCAGGGCGAGGGCCGCGTGGAGGAGGGGAAGCCGGCGCATGATCGTCTCCTCGGCCGAAGGGGCCGCCCGCGAGCGCTGAAGTTCGCTCGGCGCTCCGACCCGGAAGCAGGCGAACTTCAGATCCAGCACACTACTAGTGGCTCATCAGCACGAAACACGCGGGGCGATGCAGCAGTTCGTCGGTGACGCCGCCGAAGGCCCATTCGCGCGTCCGGCTGTGGCCGTACCCGCCGCACACGACCAGATCCGCGGTGTTCGCGCGCGCGACGCGCTCGATCTCGGCCGTCACGCCTTCCCGCGGAACGGCCGTCACCAGGGGGCGCGCCTCGACGCCGTGACGCTTGAGGTTCTGGACCACGTCGGCGACCTCGAACGCGGCCGACTCGACGGCGTCCGGCTTGACGACCGCCAGGACCACGACATCGTCCGCGCGCTGCAGGAAGGGCAGGGCGTCGGCGATCGCGCGGCGGCATTCGCGGGTGTCCTTCCAGGCCACGACGACGGACTGGGCCCGCAGGTGATGGCGGCCTTCCGGAACCACGAGGATCGGCCGGCCGGCGTTCAACAGCACGTCCGCCGGGTCGGCGGTGCGAACGTCGCCGCCGCGCCCGCGCGGGCCGACGACCACGAGATCCGCGGCTCGCGCCAGCAGGCGCAGCGCCGTGTGCGGATAGTCCTCCAGGGTGCGCCATTCGACATCGGCGCCTGCGGCGTCGCGCTGAAAGGCGGCCTCGGCCGCGGCGATGTTCTTGCGGATGCCGTCCTGCACGAGGCCCGCCCACTCGCCGCCCGCGTAGCCCAGGAAGGGCCCCGCCATCAGCATGGGCTCGAAGGTCTCGGCGCCGACGCCGATCAGGTGGGCGCCCAGGTCGCGCGCGAGGCGGGCCGCCGCTTCGACGCGGTGGGTCGACGCCTGCCCGGGCTCGGCGTGGACGAGCAGCGTGGAGAACGTGTCGTGACGAACCACGACGGGAATGGCTTTGCGGTCCTCGGTCTCGTGCATGGCGGGCTCCATGGCGGGGCGCGGCCGGTGAACGCCTGCGGCCGCTCAGGTGGTCCGGGTCACGCCGCGAGGGCTTCCAGTGCGGTCCACTTGCGGACCTGGAAGCGGCGCGAACTCGGGAACTCGACGATCGACTCGCCCTGCAACTGGGTGAGCATCCGCGAGACGGTCTCGATGGTCAGGCCGAGGTAGTCGGCCATGTCCTGCCGACCCATCGGCAGGTCGGCGTGGCCGTCGCTCTGGCGCTGGGCGATCGACATGAGGAAGCTGGCCACGCGCTCGCGCGCGCTCTTGCGGCCCAGCATCACCACATGCTCCTGCAGGCGCTCCATCTCCTGGTGCGTGGCGTCCAGCATCGCGCGGTCCAGCTCGGCGTCTCCGGCGAAGGCGCGCACGGCGGCGCGGCGCACGACCATGATCTCGCAATCGGTGAGGGCCTCGGCGGCGAAGCGGTGCTCGGGCCCGGACTCCAGGCCGAAGAGATCGCCGGGGTAGTAGAAGTCGCCCACCTGACGGCGGCCGTCGAGCGTCACGCGGGTGGTGCGGACCACGCCCGAGACGACGCGGTAGAACATCTCGGCGTCTTCGTCCTGGGCGTAGATCTCGCTCTCGCGGCTGAAGTTCATGCGCATGCCGAGGCGGTCGAAGGCGTCGGTCAGCGCGTTCGCCGGGCGGGCGGTGCGCGGGTCGGACATCGGGTAGGCCAGGGTCATCGACGGGCTCCAGTACGTTGACCCATCGCTACGCCTCGGGCGCGTCGCGCGAAATTTCGGAGCGTCCCCTAAGTATCAGTACGGAGGCGTCGTGCGCCGCAGCCTTGATCTGGATCACGGTCCGCCGGTCCACGCGGCAGGAGTCTCGAACCGGCAGCTTGAAGGAGGCCGGGATGGACCAAGGCGGCGTCACCTGGATCGTCACCGCGGACGCGACGGAGGCCCGTGTGTTCGCCGAGCGCGTGCGCACCGGCCCGTTGCGCGAGGTGCCGGCGTTGCGCATGGCCGCGGCGGACGCCGAGCGACACGCCGGCGGGGGCCACGATCCCGCCCACACCGGCGAGGCGCGCTTCCTGAAGCGCGTGGCCAACGCCCTCATGATCGCGGCCGGCCGGGGCGAGTTCGATCGGCTCGCGCTCATGGGGCCGCCGCACGCGCTGGGCGCGCTTCGCAAGGCCCTCCCGGACAGCGTCGCGTCGCGGATCGACGTCAGCGACGCCCACGCGCGCCGCGAGGACGATGCAGAGGCCCTCCGGATCCATCTGCGTGAAGCGCGCGCGAGGACCTGGCGCCGGGAGAACACGGTCGCCTGACCAGGCCCCTCGCGGGACGGTTGACGTGGGTCAAGGCGGGTCGCCGGGCCGACCCGCAACCTCGAGCCTGCCCCTCTGTGGCAGGAGATCAACCATGAGCAAGTCGCTCACCAAGCAGATCCGCAACGACCTCGAAGACACCCGCGACGATGTCGCCAAGGCCCTGCGCCGTGCGGCAGAGAACCTCAGCGACGACGCCGAGACCGCGCTCGCGCAGGCGTCGCAGGCGCTGCGCGAGGCGGCCGAGCGGGTGGCCGCGAAGGCCCCGGCGGAGGCCCGGGCGCTGGCCGACAAGGTCGTGTCGGAGGCCAAGGCCCATCCGGTGGCCACGGCCGCGGCCGCCCTTTCGGCCGCCGCGGCGCTCATCACGCTTCTGGGTCTCGGGCGCCGCAAGGCCGACTGACGCCGGCCGGCCCGGGCGTGGCGCGCGCGGGCTTGCCCGCACGCGCCACGTCCGTTCAGGCGGACGCCGGCGCCGCCCGTGCGGCCTGCGCGACCGGCTCGGCCGGCTCGCGACGGTAGCGGAACTCGGGACCGTCGAGGTCGATGAGCGGCAGGGCCTTGCGCTCCGCCCAGTAGTCCTGGGTGTGGCGCCATTCGTCCTTGTCGCCGCGGCGGGGCAGGCGCGCCTCGCCACGCAGCAGGTAGCCGGGATTGAAGTTGTCGCGGTCGACCCACGACAGGCGAGGCATCTCGGCCTCCTCCGCGCCCAGCGCCACTTCGACCGTGTCGGCCCCTCGCGCCTCCATGTGGGCGAGGAGGCGGCAGACGAAGTCCGCGACCAGGTCGACGCGCAGGGTCCAGCTCGCCCGGAAGTATCCGAAGATCCACGCGAGGTTCGGCAGGCCCGTGAACATCATGCCGCGATAGGTGACCGTGTCCGCCGGATCGACCGGCTCGCCATCGAGGCGGAAGGCGATGTCGCCGAGGACGCTGATGTCGAAGCCGGTGGCCGTGACGATGATGTCGGCGTCCAGCGTGCGGCCGTCCGTCAGCCGGACGCCCGTGGGGGTGAAGGTCTCGATCTCGCCGTCGGCGACGCTGGCCTGCCCCTTGAGCACCGCCTGGAAGATGTCCCCGTCGGGAACGAACGCGATGCGCTGGCGCCAGGGCAGGTAACGCGGCGTGAAGTGGGCGGCGGTGACGTCCGGCCCCACGAAGGCGCTGACGCCGGCCAGCAACTCGGCCTTGACCGTCTCCGGTTCGCTGAAGGCGCGCTCGGTGAACGCATCCTGGTCGAGGAGGATCTTGCGGCGGACGATCTCGTGGGTCCAGGCGGGGTCCACGTCGAGCGCGTTCAGCGTGTCGGCGAGGTCGTTGGCGTTGCGCCCGGGGATGAAGTAGGTCGGCGAGCGCTGCAGCAGGGTGACATGCGCCGCCTCGGGCGCGAGCGCGGGCAGGAGTGTGGCCGCCGTCGCGCCGGACCCGATCAGCAGGATGCGCTTGCCCTGCCACTCGAGGTCCTCGGGCCACGTCTGCGGGTGGACGATGGCGCCTTTGAAGTCGGCCATGCCGGGCCAATCGGGCGTATAGCCCTCGGCGTGGCGGTAGTAGCCCTGGCACATCCACAGGAAGCCGGCGGTGAAGGTCTCCGTCGCGCCGGTGTCCAGGCGCTCGGCGGTCACGTTCCACAGCGCGCTCGCGCGGTCGAAGTTCGCCGTCAGGACCCGGCGGCCGTAGCGGATGTGCTGGGCGAGGTCGTTCTCGTCGATCACCTCGCCGAGGTAGCGCTGGATCTCGTCGGCCGTGGCGATCGGCGCGCCGACCCAGGGCTTGAAGCGGTAGCCGAAGGTGTAGAGGTCGCTGTCGGACCGCACGCCGGGGTAGCGGTGCGTCCGCCACGTCCCACCGTAGCCGTCGAGGGCGTCCAGCAGCAGGAACGTCGTCCCGGGGCGCTGATGCTGCAGGTGGTACGCGGCGCCGATGCCGGAGATCCCGGCGCCTACGATCAACACGTCCACATGCTTGGTCGCCGTCTGTGTCCCGCCCAGGCTCGTCGCGCCGTCCATCCGTCGTCCTCCTCGTTTGGGCGCGAGCGTGGCTGCGTCGGACGCGAGCGCCTTGATCCAGGTCAAGCCAAGCAAGCTGCGTGTTTTTGATCAATGTCAAAGATGACGGGGGCGTCATCTTTAAGGTCGAGCCTGTGGAGAGGAGGTGATCGACGCTTAGGCATTTGCAAACCCCCTAACTCGCCGGCGCCGTGGCTCGCTACGGCGCCGTCTTCTTTTGTGCCGTCATCTCCCGAGTTTCGCGCGCGGCGCGGCCTCGCCTAGAAAGGCGGAATGACCACCGCTTCCGAGCCGCGCGGCCGCCTGGCCATCCTGCATCCTCCGGGGCGACTGGCGCTGGGGCCGAACATGTTCGGCAAGGACGTGGCCAACGCGCAGCTCTGGCAGGCGCTGGCGCAGCATGGCGGCTGGGCGCGGATCGACATGCTGGGGCTCGCGCCGTTCGACGGCGCCGGACTGGCGGACGAGCTGTTCGCCGGCGGGCCGCACACGACCGAGATCGGCGCGGGCCTGCTCACCCAGTCGAACGCGGCGGTCGACGCCGGCGTGCTGCTGCGCGGGCAGCCCGAGCTCTACGACATCGCCTGGCATCGGCGCCGGCGGCATTCCGACCGCGCCTACAGCCTCGTCGGCCTGATCCACACCCTGGCGCCGCCCGCGATGCGGCAGTTCATCGCCAACACCCAGCTCGCGCCCATGCACGCCTGGGACGCGCTGGTCTGCACCTCGCCCAGCGTGCGCGACAACCTCGAGGCGATGTTCGCCGGCTGGGGCGAGCATCTGGCCCGGCGCACCGGCGGCCGTCCGCCGCCGCGGCCGGCCCTGCCGGTGATCCCGCTGGGCGTGAACGCCGCCCGCTTCGCGGCGCTGGCCGACCGTCCCGACGCCCGGGCTCGCCGCCGCGCCGCGCTGGGCCTGGGCGACGACGACGTGCTGGTGCTGTGGGTGGGCCGGCTCTCCTACTACGAGAAGGCGTTCCCGCAGCCGATGTTCGCCGCCGTGCAGCGCGCCGCCGCCGCCACCGGCGCGAAGGTCGTCTTCGGCCTCGCGGGCTGGTTCCCCGACGCCGGCGACCGCGCCCACTACGAGCAGGCCGCCCGCGTCCATGCGCCGGACGTCGACATCCGGTTCCTGGACGGCAACGACGCCACGCTGCTGGGCGAGCTCTGGGCGGCCGGCGACGTCTTCCTGTCGCTGGTCGACAACATCCAGGAGACGTTCGGCATCACGCCGCTGGAGGCCATGGCCGCCGGCCTGCCCGTGGTGGCGAGCGACTGGGACGGCTATCGCTCCACCGTGCGCGACGGCGTCGACGGCTTCCTGATCCCGACGCTGATGGGCCCGACCGGCGGCGGCCTGGGCGCCAACATGGTCGAGCGCCACACCCTCGAGAGCACCTCGTACCAGGCCTATGTGGGCGCCGTCGCCCAGCACACCGCCGTCCACATCGGCCGTGCGGCCGAGGCCCTGGCGGCCCTGATCCGCGACCCCGGCCTGCGGCGGCGGATGGGCCGCGCGGGCCGCGCGCGCGTGGCGGACGCCTTCGACTGGCCGGTGGTGGCGCGACAGCACCACGCGCTGGTCGACGAACTCGCCGAGGCGCGCGCCGCCGCGTCCGATCCGATCCCGCAGCCGGCCGGGGACCCGGTGAAGGGCGACCCGTTCCGCGACTTCGCGGGCTTCGCGAGCCACGGCCTGACCCTGGACACCCGGCTCACGGCCGCCCCCGGCGCGACCGAGGCCGCCGTGCTGGCGACGAAGGGCGTGGCCCTGGACGCCGGGTTCCCCAACTTCCGCGCCCCGCCCGAGACCTGCGCCCAGGCGCTGGCCCTGATCGCGGCGCGCGACGGGGCGACCGTGCGCGAGGTGCTCACCGCCTTCCCGGCTCCGCATCGCCGCGCGGTGGAGCTCGGCCTCGCCTGGCTCGCGAAGTACGGCTTCGTCGACTGGCTGGCCTGAGCGCGGCGTCCGCCGCAGCGGGCGGCGCGGAATCGGCAGGCTCGCAACGGACGCCGCCGCCGTGGCAGCATGGCGGCGATGTCCACCACCCGGCTTCTGCTGACGGCCAAGGGCCTGCGCGCCTTCGGCGACGGATTCACGGCGCTGCTGCTGCCGATCTACCTGATCGACCTGGGCCTTTCCGCCTTCCAGGTGGGCGTGGTGGCGACCGCGGCGATGCTGGGGTCTGCGATGCTGACCCTGGCGGTCGGGCTCGCGGGGCATCGGGTCCGCAGCCGCAGCGTCCTGCTGGGCGCGTGCGGTCTGATGCTTCTCACCGGCCTGTCGTTCTCGCAGGCCCACGCCTTCTGGCCGCTGGTGCTGGTCGCCTTCGTCGGCACGCTGAACCCGTCGGGCGGCGACGTCAGCGTGTTCGTACCCGTCGAACAGGCGCTGCTGGCCCATGCCGGTTCCGACCATGACCGCACCGCCCGTTTCGCGCTCTACAGCTTCGTGGGCGGGGTCGGCGTGGCCGTCGGCTCGCTCGCGGTCGGGCTGATCGACCCCGTCGCGGCGCTGGGCTGGTTCTCGCGCCGCGAGGTCATGGCGGGTGCGTTCGTCGTCTATGGCCTGATCGGCCTGGTCACGCTCATGATCTACCGCCGCCTGCCGTCGGAGCGCCTCCAGGATGTCCCGCCGCCGACCGCGCTCGGGCCCTCCCGCAGGCGGGTCCTGCAGCTCGCGGCGCTGTTCAGCCTCGATTCGTTCGGCAGCGGCTTCATCATCTCGTCGCTGCTGGCCCTGTGGCTCTTCGACCGCTTCGGCATGAGCCTGCCGGCGGCGGGGGCCTTCTTCTTCTGGACGGGCCTGCTGACCGCGGTGTCGCAGTTCGCGGCCGTCCGGCTCGCGCGCCGGGTCGGCCTCGTGCGGACGATGGTGTTCACCCACCTGCCGGCTTGCCTGTGCGTCGCCACCTGCGCCTTCGCGCCGAACCTCGCGACGGTGCTCGTCCTGCTGACGGTCCGCGCGGCGCTCTCCAACATGGACGTGCCGGCCCGCAGTTCCTACGTCATGGCGGTGGTGACCCCGGCCGAGCGCGCCGCCGCGGCGGGCGTCACGAACGTCCCGCGCAGCCTCGCGGCCTCGGCCAGTCCGGCGCTCGCGGGCCTGCTGTTCGGCGCCGCGGCCTTCCCCTGGCCGCTGCTGATCGGCGGCGGGTTGAAGGTCACCTACGATCTCCTGCTGCTCTGGCAGTTCCGCAACGTGCGGCCGCCGGAAGAGCGGGGATAGGCAGGGCCTAAGCGGCCAGCAGTTGCTCGACCTTGCGGATGTCGACCACCTCGGAGGCGACGCCGCCTTCCAGGCGCATGACCTTGTTGCAGTAGAGCTTGAGCAGCGGAAGCTCGTGCGTCGCCAGCACCAGGATGCCGGCGCGTTCCACCAGCTTCAGCAGGCGCTTGTGGGCCATCTTCTGGAAATCCGAGTCGCCCACCGCGATCCACTCGTCCATCAGCAGCACGTCGGCCTCGACCGCCGTCGCCGAGGCGAAGGCCAGGCGGCCCTGCATGCCCGCCGAGTAGGTCTTCACCGGCATCGCCAGGAACGGTCCCAGCCCCGTGAATTCGGCGATCTCGTCCATCTTCCCCTCGATCTCGCGCGAGGAGAGGCCGGCGATCCGGCCGCGCAGGCGGATGTTCTCGTAACCGGTGGCGGTGGGGTCGATCCCGAGCGACAGGTCGAGCAGGGCGGCGATCCGGCCATGCACGTCGATGGTGCCTTCGTCCGGCTCGTAGGCGCCCGACAGCGCGCGCAGCAGGGTGGTCTTGCCCGAGCCGTTGTGGCCGATGAGGCCGAGGCGGTCGCCGGCCTTCAGCTCAAGGTTCACGCCGTTCAGCGCGGTGACGTCGGTGACGCCGGCGTGGCGGCCCAGCGCGCCGCCCACGCTGACCGCCCGGGCCAGCGCCTTCTTCAGCGACTTGGCGTCCGCGCCGTAGACCGGGAAGCGGAGCGTCAGGTTTTCGCAGCGGATCGAGGCTGTCGTCATAGGTAGTGGACGATCCGGCGGCGCGTGCGCGCGAAGATGAGGAACGTGGCGAGCCAGCCGATCACGGCCATCGAGACCAGCACGACGTAGGTATTGGGAAGCACGGGCTCGCCCATCAGCGGGGCCCGCACCGCCTGGAGCAGGTGGTAGAACGGGTTCAGGTCCAGGTAGATCTGGTGCTCGCCGAAACGGCCCGGCAGCCAGAACACCGGCGTCATGAAGATCGCGAACTGCATCACCGAGATCACGATCTGCGGGATGTCGCGGTAGCGGGCCGAGGCGATGCCGGCGAGGAGCGAGATCCAGCTCGCGTTCAGCAGCATCAGCACGATGCCGATCAGCGCCAGCAACGGGTTCGAGACCTTCCACATGCCGTAGAACACGAGCACGCCGACCACGATGACCAGGTGGTGGGCGAGGTTGATCAGGTTCCGGAACACGGTGCGCCAGACGAAGGTGAACATCGGCAGCGCGGTCTGCGACAGCATCCCCGAGGCCTGGACGAAGGTCTCGCAGCCTTCGTTGATCGTGCCGGTCATGACGCCGAAGAACACGATCCCCAGCGCGACGTAGGGCAGGAACTGGCTGAGCGGCAGGTTGAAGAGGCTGGCGTAGAGGAAGCCGATCCCCACTACCATCAGGCCCATGGAGAGCGTGATCCAGAACGGGCCCAGCACCGAGCCGCGGTAGCGCGACGCGACGTCGTGGGTGGCCAGCGACCAGGCGAGGCCGATCCGGGCGAACGAGTTCCTCAGGTCGCGCGCCGCCATCTGCAACTGGAACAGCGCGCCGCGCCGTCCGGTCCGCAGCATGTGGGTGGCGGTGTCCATCGACTCTCCGAACGGGGGCTGTCCCGACGACAGGCGCGCGAGGTATCAGCGCGGGTATCGCGGCGCAAGGATGGCGCCGGCGCCGCGCAGCCCGGCAAAGTGGACGCCGGTTTGCCGCGAGGGATGCGCGCCACTCAAAACGAGCGCGCTTTCAAGCGCGTGGAGTTCCATGTTAGCCGGGCGTCGTGGCCCGAAGCGCGACCGCAAGACCGCCCGAGATCCCGGCCCGCCTCGCCGCGGGATTGCCGGCGCTGTCGCTGGAGGGGGCGGGCGTCTGGCTCGTCGTGCCGTGCTACAGGGTCAAGAGCCACATCCTGCAGGTGATCCGGCGGACGCCGGCGTGGTTCGAGGGGATCGTCTGCGTCGACGACGCCTGTCCCGAGGGCTCGGGCGACTTCATCGAGGCCAACAACACCGACGCGCGGGTCCACGTGATCCGGCTCCACAAGAACCAGGGCGTGGGCGGCGCCACCCTGGCCGGCTACGCCGAGGCGGCGCGCCGGGGCGCCCGCGTCATGGTCAAGGTCGACGGCGACGACCAGATGGACCTGGGCTACGCCGCCCAGCTCGTCGCGCCGATCCTGCTCGGCGAGGCGGACTACGCGAAGGGCAACCGCTTCACCTCGATCAGCCACCTCACCACGATGCCGACCGTGCGGGTGCTGGGCAACGCGATGCTCAGCTTCGCGGCCAAGCTCTCCACCGGCTACTGGAACCTCTTCGACCCCACCAACGGCTACACCGCCATCGAGGCCAACGTGGCGCGGCTGGTCATGGCGAAGCGGGTGGCGCGGCGGTTCTTCTTCGAGACAGACCTGCTCTACCACCTGGGGACGCTGCGCGCGGTGGTCCGCGACGTGCCGATGCCGGCCCGCTACGCCGATGAGGTCTCCAACATCCGGATCAGCGCCATCGTCGGGCCCTTCGCGCTGCGCCACGCGCGCAACTTCGCCCAACGGGTGATCGGCCAGTACTTCATCCGCGACTTCAACGCGGCCTCGCTGGAGCTGATGTTCGGGCTGTTCTTCAGCCTGTTCGGCGTGGCCTACGCGCTGAGCTACTTCGCCAACCGCGTGCCCGGCGTGCCCGCCTCGGCCGGCGTGGTGATGCTGGCGGCCCTGCCGGTGATCCTGGGCGTGCAGTTCCTGCTGCAGGCGATGAACTACGACGTGCTGAACGTGCCCGCCCGGCCGATCCATCCCTATCTGGCGGTCCTGCGCGAGCTGGAGACCGAAGAGGCGGTTACGGCCGCTCCCGACGCGGAGCCGGCGCCGTGACGGTCAAGGACATGGCGCTCTGCAGCGTCTTCGCCGTGGCGCTGCCGCTGGGCCAGATGCTGTTCAAGTGGGGCGCGATCTACAACGAGCGCCTGACCGGGCCCTTCCTGGCCCGCGTGATGGTGAACTGGCCCCTGATCGGCGCCTTCGCCTGGTACGCGGTGACCGCGCTGCTCTGGTTCTACGTCCTGACCCGGGTGCCGCTGTCGCTGGCCTACGCGTTCTCGCTGATCGGCTCGTGCCTGGTGCCGCTGGCGGGTTGGCTGGTGTTCAAGGAGCAGGGCTCGTGGACGATGGTCGCGGGCTACGCGCTGATGCTGGCCGGCCTCTTCCTCGTGGTGCGTCCGGCGTGAGCGGATCGGCGGCGACGTCGCCCGCCCGCTGGGCGCTGTGGCTGGTGCTGGCCGGCGGCTACGTCCTGATGCTGCGGCTGAACCTGCCGGGGCACCTCTCGGTCGACTCGGTGCTGGCGCTGCACGAGGGCCGCTTCGGCGTCCGCACGACCTGGAACCCGGCGATCTTCGGCTGGCTCCTGGGCGTGCTGGACCGGATCACGCCCGGGACGGCGCTGGTCGTGGCCCTGAGCGGCGGACTCCTGTTCGGCGGCTGGCTGCTGCTGTCGCTCAGCCGGGCGCGGACGACGTGGCTCGCGCCGATCCTCGCGCTGGGCCTGATCGCCCTGCCGCAGGTGGCGATCTACCCGGCCATCGTCTGGAAGGACGTGCTGTTCGCCGACTGCGCGATCGCCGGCTTCGCCCTCCTGGCGTTCGGGGTGCGGAAAGGCGGGACGCCGTGGATCAGCCTGGGCCTGGCGGCGCTGCTCCTGGCCGCCGCGGGCCTCCTGCGGCAGAACGGCCTGATCCTCGCCCCGCCCGCCGCGCTCGCCATCGCCTGGGCGCTTTCGGCGCGGGGCTGGAAGAAGAGCCTGGGCCTCGCCGCGGGCTGGCTGGCCGCGGTCGCGGCGCTCACGCTGGTGCTCAGCGCCGTCGCGCGGCCGCAGGGCGCCGGCGCGCCCGACAACGCCGGCGAGAAGGGCCTGCGCCTGCTCGCCACCTACGACCTCGCCGCCGCCGCGCACCTGCAGCCCGGCCGCCTGACGCCGCGGATCGACGCCGTGGCGCCCGACGTCGGCCAGTACCTGCGCGCCAACGCCGACCGTCTCTATGCGCCCGAGCGGGTCGACGTGCTCACCGCCGACAAGTGGCTGGCGAGCGGCCTGAAGCGCGTGCCGCGCGATGTGATCCTCGCCGAGTGGCGCGACCTCCTGACCTCGAACCCCGGGCTGTGGCTCCAGGCCCGGACGCTGGCGTTCCGCCAGGTCGCCGCGACGCCCGTGATCGACCGCTGCCTGCCGGTCACGGTCGGCGTCGAAGGGCCGCCGGCGACGCTGGAGGCGCTCAGGATCCCGCCGCGGCGCAGCGCCGCAGACATGCGGCTCTACAACTGGACGACCTGGTTCCTCGACACGCCGGCCATGTCGCACGTGGCCTACGCGGCGGCGGCGTTCGCGGTGATGCTGCTGATGCTGCTGCGCCGCGAACCGCCGGACCTGATCGTTGCCGGGCTGATGGCCGGCGCGCTGGGCTTTGCGGCCAGCTTCTTCGCGATCTCGATCGCCTGCGACTACCGCTATCTCTACGTCCTGGACGTCGCAGCGCTGACGGGCCTGCTGTACGTGGCGCTCGACCCTAGTCCCGGAGCGCGGCGTCGAGCTCGGCGTTGATGCGCGCCAGCGCGCCCTGCGCGGCCTCGAGGCGGCGCAGGTCCGCCCGCCAGCCGGCCTCCAGCGCCTTGCGCTCCTTCTTCATCTCGGCCCGCAGGTCGGCCTGGAAGGCCTTCGCGCCGATGAGCTGGTCGCGGGCGTCCTTGAGCTCGGAGCGCGCCGTCGCCAGGTCCCGCGCCTGCGGGCTGACCAGCGCGCCGATGTCCTCGGCGCGCCTCGCCAGCTTCGCGGCGGCGTGGTCCAGCCGCTTGCGGTCGGGCCTGCCGCCCGCTGCGGTCTCGGCGAACCAGCCGTGGACGTCGGCGGCGATCGCGCCGGCCCACCCCAGCGCCTCCAGCCCGGCCTCGCCGGCATTGTGGCGCAGGTCCTTGGTGAGGAAGCCGTCGATCTCCTGGGCGCCCGCGTCGGTGAGGTTCGGCAGCGGCCCGCCCAGCGCCGCCTCGATCCGCTTCACCTCCGCCCGCCAGTCGGCGAGCAAGGCGTCGTAGCCCACGAAGGCGCGCGGCAGGTCGCGCGTATAGGCCTCGGCCGCCAGCATGTAGCAGGTCCAGACCAGCACCGACTTCTCGTCGGTGAAGCCGTCGCGGCGCTTCAGCGAGCCCGCCACCGCCAGCGGGTGGCGCACGGGGATCACGCACCTCGCCGCGCACGTCTTCTGGGCCAGCACGGCGCGCCAGAACGGCAGCAGCACCGTGGCGCGGGGGTCCTTCATCAACGGGTTCGCCGCGTGACCGAAGTCGTCGTCGAACAGGGCCGCGGCGCGCTTCAGCCACGCCTTCTCCTCGGGCGGCGGAAGCGGGCGGAACGGATAGGCGAAGGCGTCGTCCCAGGCCGAGCCCGCGGCGCGCAGGCGCTCGTCGTTGAAGATCGCGATCTTCCAGGGCTCGAAGTAGCCTTTGGCGTTGTGCTCGTCGCCCGGCATCACGTCGGCCGGCAGGTCGCAGCCCGCCAGCGCCAGCAGCCGGGTCACCGCCGAGGTGCCCGAGCGGTGCATGCCCAGCACCAGCCAGGCTGTGCGTGTCGCGGAAGTGTCGCTCATTCGTCCCCGCGTGGTAGGGGCGCTTCGGCGCCGCCGCAAGCGGTTGATCCGCCCCGGTTGATTCCAGGGGGCCAACTGTTGCACTACCGGCCCGCTCCGCACGACGACCAGCCAGGATCCCGATGCCCTACAGGGCCCACGCCCGCAAACGGCCAGAGCCGGAAGACGTCGTGCGCGTGATCTCGCCGGCGTTCGACGCGGACTTCTACCGGGCGGTCTACGACGACCTGCCGGCCGACATGTCGCCGCTCTGGCACTACCGCCTCACCGGCTGGCGCGAGGGCCGCGACCCCGCGCCCTGGTTCTCGGTCACCCACTACCTGGAGCTCAACCCGGACCTGAAGAGCTCGGGGTGGGAGCCGCTGCACCACTACCTGTCGCTGGGTCGGCTGGAGGGCCGCGAGGTTCGCCCGTCGGACTGGGCGGCCCGCTACTTCGCCGCCGAGGCGTGGGCCCCGCGCCCCTGGAGCTTCAAGGGCTTCGGCGCCGCCCCCGCGCGCGCCGCCGCCCAGCCGGCGATCCCGCTCACGGCGCAGGAAGCCGCGGTCGCGGCCGAGTTCGACGCCGCCTTCTACCTCGCCGCCAATCCCGACATCGCCCGGTCGGGTACGGACCCGCTGCGCCACTTCCTCGACACCGGTTGGCTGGAAGGCCGCGATCCGACGCCGCGGTTCTCGATCCGAGACTACCTCGAGCTTCACCCGGACGTGGCGGGCTCGGGCCTCAATCCCTTCGCGCACTTCCTGATCTCGGGGCGCGCGGAAGGCCGTTCGGCGCGGCACGACCTCGGCTTCCGCTACGACGTGCTCACGCGGCTGACCGCGCCCGAGGCGCGCATCGCCGCCGCGGCGAAGGCCTCGGCCGACGCCCGCCTCGACCCGCCGGCGCTGCTGGAGGCGGCGCTGGCCCACGTGCGCGACCTGCATCTCACCTTCAGCCACGACGACTACATCGAGCACTCGGGCGGCCTTCAGCAGTGCCTGCGGCGCGAGCAGCAGAAGGTCGTGTCGCTGGGCCTCGACCACCTGCACCTCTTCCCCGTCGCGCCGTGGCCGGCGGTGCGCGCGCCCGACGAGCCCGGCCCCCTGGGCGTTCTCCTGAACGGTCGCCGCCTGGGAGCTTTCCAGCCGCAGACGGTGCGCGCCGCCATCGCCCGGGCCGCGCCGTCCGGCCGGCGCAGCTTCGCGGTCCACAGCCTCCTGGGCCACGAGCCCGACACGACGGCCGACATCGTCGAGGCGCTGGGCGCGACCGGCGGCTTCTTCTGGCTGCACGACTTCGCGAGCCTCTGCTCGGGCTTCCACCTGCAGCGCAACGACCTGGAGGACTGCGGCGCGCCGCCGCCCGGAAGCGCCGCCTGCGCGGTCTGCGCCTACGGGCCGACGCGGGCCCGCCACCTCGACGCTCACGCGCGGCTGTTCGCCCGGCTCGACCTGACCGTCGTGGCGCCCTCGCAGACCACCCTCGACTTCTGGGCGGCGCACGGCGACCTGCCGGCGAAGCGCACACGGGTCCTGCCGCACGCCAGGCTCTCGGCGCCGCGCCCCGCGGCGAAGGGACCGAAGCATCGGCCGTTCCGGCTGGCCTACCTGGGCATGCCGCAGCCGCTGAAGGGCTGGCCGATCTTCCGCGAACTGGCCGCCACCTTCGCCGGCGACCCGCGCTACGAATTCCTGCACCTGGGCGGGCGGCCCGATCCGGGCGCCTACGCGGAGTTCCACGAGGTGATGGTCACGCCCGACCGGCCGCGCGCCATGCAGGAGACGCTGGCGGCCCTGGAGGCAGACGCCGCGCTGATCTGGCCGCTCTGCCGCGAGACCTTCTCGTTCACGGCCTACGAGGCCGCCGCGGCGGGCGCGGCGGTCGTCACGGGACCGGACAGCGGCAACGTCGCGGCCTTCGCGGCCGATCCGAAGCGCGGCCGCGTGCTGCCGGGCGAAGCGGCGCTCTTCCATGCCTTCGCCACCGGCGAGGTGCTGGCGCTCGGCCGCGGGGCCCGCAAGGCGAAGCTCTACGACATCGACTACAGCGGCATGACCGGCGACCTGCTGGCGAAGGCCCCTCCGGCGAGGGCCTCGTGAGCGCGATGGATCGCCTGCGCCGCGTCGCGGTCCGCGCCCTCGGTCGCGGCGGCGGCGAGCGCCGCCTGGTCGCCCAGGCCTTCGACCGCGACTGGTATCTGACGGCCAACCCGGACGTGGCCGCGACGCGCGCCGATCCGCTCGATCACTTCCTCGCCCACGGCTGGCGCGAGGGCCGCGATCCGACGCCGCGCTTCTCGGTGGACGAGTACCTGGAGAACAACCCCGACATCGCCGCGGCGGGCCTGAACCCCTTCGTCCACTGGCTGAAGCACGGCCGCCACGAGGGCCGGCCGATGCCCGACGCCCTGGGATTCCGCCAGCAGGTGATCCGTCGGCTGAAGCCCATCGACGCACAGATCGAGGACTCGGCGCGCGCCACCGCCGGCGTCGCCGCCGGGACCGCCGCGGCGCTGGCCGCCGCTCTCGGCAAGGCGCGGCACGGGCTGAAGGGCCTGCACATCACCTTCAGCCATGACGACTATCGCGCCAGGGTCGGGGGCGTGCAGCTCTGCCTGCATATCGAGGCGGCGGCCGTGGCCGGGCAGCGGCGCGACCACCTGCAGCTTCACCCGGCGATCCACTGGCCCGTGGTCCGCGCGGCCGGCGACCCGGGCCGGCTGGAGGCGGTGCTGAACGGCCAGTCGCTGGGCGTCTTCACGCCGGCCGACGTCGCCGCGGCGCTGCCCAGAGCCGGCGCCAAGGGCGGCAGCTTCGCGATCCACAGCCTGCTGGGGCACGAGGCCGCGGAGACCGCCGCCATCGTCGAGGCCGCGGGCCTGAAGGCCGGGTTCCTCTGGCTGCACGACTACGCCAGCCTCTGCGCCGGCTTCCACCTGCTGCGCGACGGCGTCGAGGACTGCGCGGCCCCGCCGCCCGGCAGCGGCGCCTGCGCGATCTGCGTCTACGGCCCCGCCCGCGCGCGCCACGCCGACGCCCACGCGACGCTGTTCGCCCGCCTGGAACTCACCGTCGTCAGCCCCGCCCAGGGCACGCTCGACTTCTGGCGCGCGCACACTCGCCTGAAGCCCGCCGCGGCGGTGGTGCATCCGCACGCGAGGCTGACGCCGCGCGGCCCCGCGCCGACGCCGAAGGCCGGTCCGCTGCGGGTCGCCTACGCGGGCCATCCTGCGGCGCACAAGGGCTGGCCGATCTTCCGCGACCTGGCGCTCAGGCACGAAGGCGACCGCCGCTATCAGTTCCTCCACCTGGGGGCCGCGACCGAGGCGGGCCTTCCGATGCAGTTCCACGACGTCCGGGTCGGCGCCGCGAAGCCCCACGCCATGCGCGAGGCGCTGGAGCGTCTCGAGATCGACGTCCTGGTCTTCTGGCCGCTCTGGCGCGAGACCTTCTCGTTCCTGGCCTACGAGGCGCTCGCCGCGGGCGCCGCCATCCTCACCGGACCCGACAGCGGCAACGTCGCCGCCCTGGTGGGCGAGCACGACGCGGGCCTCGTCGTCACCGAGGCCGGCCTGGCGGAGGCGTTCGACACCGGCGCGGTCGCCCAGCTTTCCCGCGCGGTCCGCCGGCCCATGCTCTACGATCTCGCCTTCAGCGGCATGACCGCCGATCTCGCCTCCGCCAAAGCCCCCGCATGAAAGTCCTCGTCTACTCCAGCTTCACCTTCTCGTACCTGAACCGCGCCCGGGTTCTGTTCCAGACGCTTCGCCGTTTCCACCCCGACTGGGAGCTGGCGGCGCTGATCACGGACAGGCCGCCGGAGGGGTTCGCGTTCGACCCCGCCGCCGAGCCGTTCGACCGGCTGGTCTGGGCGAGCGACCTGGGGATCCCGAACTTCGAGAGCTGGCTCTTCAAGCATGACGTCGTCGAGGTCTGTACGGCGGTGAAGGGCCCGTTCATCCACCAGGCCTGCTCCTGGGGCTTCGACGCGGTGATCTATCTCGATCCCGACACCGCGCTGCTCGCCGGCCTCGACCCGCTGGTCGACTGGCTCCGGGACCACGACATCCTGCTGACGCCGCACCTGATCGACCCCAACGACGACGACATGGCGATCCAGGACAACGACATCTCCGCGTCCCGGACCGGCATCTTCAACCTGGGCTTCGTCGCGATCCGCACGACCGGGGAGGGCGCGCGCTTCGCCAGGTGGTGGAACGACCGGCTGCTCAGCTACTGCTACGACGACATCCCGAACGGCCTCTTCGTCGACCAGCGCTGGTGCGACCATGTGCCCGCGCTCTTCGACAGGCTGAAGGTCATCCGCGACCCGGGCTACAACGTCGCGAGCTGGAACCTCTCCACCCGCAAGGTCGCCGTGGAGAAGGACGGGCGCATCACCGTCAACGGCCATCCGCTGCGCTTCTGGCACTTCACCAAGCTGGGGCCGGTCGGCGACACCATGACCAAGCGCTATGCGGGCCGGAACTTCCAGGTCTACGAGGTCTGGGCCTGGTACAAGCGCCAGGTCGCCGCCGTCACCGACCCCACGATCCCCGAACGCTGGTGGGCCTACGGGACCTACGACGACGGCAAGCCCATCGCCAAATCCGAGCGCGTGCTCTATCGGCAGCGCCAGGATCTCCGAGACGCCTTCCCCAACCCCTTCGCCTCCGGCCGCGGCAGCTTCCAAGAATGGCTCGAACACGAAGGCGCGTGACGCCGGCCCCCGCGCCCGAGCCGGCCGCTCCGGCGCCGCGGGCCCCCGCGTCCGACGCCGAGACCTACGCCGCCCTGCTGCGGAAGGCCCACGCGGTCACCGAAAAGGTGGCGCGCCTGACGCGCGACTTCGAAGGCGCGCACCGCGTGGCCCATGACGCCCAGGTGCGAGAGGCGCTCGTCCGCACCGAGCTGAGCCTGGCCCTGCACGAGACGCTGGCCGACCGCGCCGGGCTGCAGGCGCGGCTGCGCGAGCAGGCGCTGGCCGCCTTCCGCGCCCGCCCCGAACGCCGCCTGCGGCGACACAACCGGCTGTCGCGGATGCTCGACAAGGCGCTGGCGCGCTTCGGTTCCGTGGGCCAGGCGCTGGTGATCGCGCGCAGCGGCGTCTGGCGCCGCACGGGCCGCCGGCTGCACGACCTGCGCCACATGGCCGCCTACGCGCGCCGCCGGGCGATGGCCGACGTCACCCCGCTCGCGCCCGTCGACCAGCGCTGGTATCTGGAGGCCTACCCCGACGTGACCGCCGCGCGAACCGCGCCGCTGGTGCATTACCTCGTCTCGGGCGACCGCGAGGGCCGGCGGCCCGGGCCGCTGTTCGATCCGCAGTGGTATGCCGGCCAGGCCGGCGCGGAGCTGGGCGCCACGGGGCTTTCGCCGCTGGAGCACTACCTGCGGGTCGGCGCCGTGCGCGGTCTCTCGCCGCACCCCGCCTTCGACGTCGGCCACTACCTGGCGCAGGCGCCGGTGCTGGAGCCCGGCGACGACCCTCTCTCGCACTACATGCGCGAGGGCGGCTTCGTGGGGCTGTCGCCGCATCCCGCGTTCGACCCGGCCTGGTATCAGCGCCAGGCGGGCGAGGCGATGGCCGGGCGTCCCGCGCTGCTGCACTACCTGGGCGGCGGCTGGAAGGACGGGCTGTCGCCGCATCCGCTGTTCGATCCCCGCTGGTATCTCGAGCAGCATCCCGAGGTGGCCGAGGCGGGGCTGGAGCCGTTCACGCACTTCCTGGCGAGGGGGGGGGCGGAACGGATGAGCCCGGGCCCATGGTTCGACGCGGCCTTCTACGCCGAGGCGCGCGGCGCCGAACTCGCGGCCGGCGCCAATCCGCTGGTGGACTACCTCACCGGCGGCGCGTGGGCGGTGGCCGAGGCGCGGCCCGGCTTCCCGACCGTCGCCTATCTCGCCTCACGGCCCGAACTGGCGCGGAGCGGCGTCACCCCGCTTGAGCACTGGGCCCGGCGCGCAGGCCGCTGAAGGCGTCGCCGAGGCCCAGCGCCGCCAGTTGCCGGCGCACTTCGTCATAGTACTCGGGCACGTAGTGGAAGGGCGACAGGCCCCAGCGGTGGCCGGCGTCGGCCAGCCGCAGTTCGCCCGCGTCCACGCGCTCCAGCGGCGGCATGACCGTCTGGAAGTGCGCCTCTTGCCGGACCAGGAGGTCGTTGTAGGACCAGATGTCCGCCGGGTCTCCGCCCAGGATCTCGGGCCCGAGGATCGGCTGCGCCGCGCCGTCCGCGTCGCGATGGTGGGTCGCCCAGCGGGCGGAGTGGAGGATGAGCCGGGCGCGGCTCAGCGGCGAGCTGGCCACGAAGGCCGCGAACTCGGCGGCCGAATCCATCCAGAGCCGCGTACAGGCGTCCGACAGCCGCCGCACGGTATGATGCCTGCGGAACGCGCGCCGCGTCAGATAGCCGCTGCGGATGATCTCGCCGCTCCGCGACACGAGCGAGTCGCCCACCGCCAGCAGGTCGAAGCGGTCGTCGATGAAGTCGAAGATGATGTGCGTGGGCCGGAACGCCAGGAGCCGCGCCAGCGCCGTCTTCGTCAGGTCGGCGACCAGGGCCGCGTGTTCGTGGTTGTGCAGGTCGCCCGGCGGGCGCCTCGCCGGCGAGAAGCCCTTCACGGGAACCGAGAACAGGCTCGGGAAGCTGGTGCGCGAGACATAGAGCAGGTGCTCTGAGCCGCCGCCACGGATCGGCCACAGATCGCGGGTTATGCAGCTACCGACGATGGCGATGCGTGACATAGGGGCGGCTGTGCTCCACGCCGTCTCATAGCGCAAGACGCCAGAAGGGCGGACGAATCACGCCATTGACACGGCCGGGCCGGCTGAGCATCTACCCGCGCTCTCGAAGACGCGGACGGCCCGAACGGCATGGTCGCGTTCGCGTTCACCCTTTCTGACGAAGTTTGGTGTATCAGGCCCTGCGCTCTGAAGGGACGACCTAGGCGACATGAAATTCCTGACGTTCCTGAACACGCTCCCCGACAACGTGTTGGGGCGGGCGCTGCGCGAGGGCTATCGCCCCGCCGTCGTCGCGTTCAGCTTCAGCCTGGTCTCGAACCTGCTCTACCTGGCGCTGCCGCTCTACACCTACCAGGTCTACGGCCGGGTGATGGTCAGCCAGAACCAGGCGACGCTCTGGATGCTGACGCTGGTCACGCTGTTCGTGTTCGCGATCTCCAGCATCGTCGACGACTTTCGCGCCCGCATCCTCATCAACTATGGCGTCGCCCTGGACCAGCGGGTGTCGGGCCGCGTGTTCACGGCGCTCTTCGACGCGGCGGTGCGCGGCGATCCGGGCGCGCGCGCCCAGGCCCTGCGCGACCTCGACCAGTTCCGCCAGTCGCTGACCGGCATCGCCGCGGCCGCCTTCTTCGACGTGCCGTGGATTCCCGTCTTCCTCATCGTGCTGTTCATCATCGACCCGCTGGTCGGTGTGATCACGGTGGTGGGCGCGATCGCGCTCTTCCTGCTGGCGATCCTGCAGGCCCGCGCCACCCAGGGCGCGCTGAAGGACGCCAACGAGGCGGCCCTGCGCAGCTACGGCTTCACCGACGCGGCGCTGCGCAACGGCGAAGTGGTCCGCGCCATGGGTATGCTGCCGACCCTGGGCCAGGCCTGGGCGCGCCACCGCCAGGTGACGATCGAGCGCGGCGCCGCCGCGGCCGAGGCGTCCAACATGTACACCGACATCATCAAGGCGGTGCGCATGGGCATGCAGGTGCTGATCGTGGCGATCGGCGCCTACCTGATCCTCGAGGGCAAGATCCACTCCGGGATGCTGTTCGCCAACATGATCCTGGCCAGCCGCGCGTTGCAGCCCATCGAGAAGATCGTGGGCTCGTGGGACCCGCTGAACAACATGGTCCGCGCCTATGAGCGGCTGAACGGCCTGCTCGCCAAGGCCGAGCCTCCCAACTCGGCCACGTCGCTGCCGCGTCCGCTCGGCAAGCTCTCGGTGGAGGGCGTGAACTTCGCCCCGCCCGGGGTGCAGCGGCTGGTGCTGGCCAACGTCAACTTCGCGGTCGATCCCAACGAGGTGCTCGGCGTCATCGGCCCGTCCGGCGCCGGCAAGTCGACGCTGGCGCGCCTGCTGGTCGGCATCTGGCGGCCGCTCAACGGCGTCGTGCGCCTCGACGGCGCCGACGTGTTCTCCTGGGACCGCGCCGACTTCGGCCGGCATGTCGGCTACCTGCCGCAGGACACCGAACTCTTCGCCGGCACCGTGCGCAACAACATCGCCCGCTTCCGCGAGGGCGTCACCGACGAGGAGGTCGTGGCCGCGGCCCAGCTCGCCGGGGTCCACGAACTGATCCTGCGCATGCCCAAGGGCTACGACACCGACGTGGGCGAGGGCGGCGTGGTGCTCTCCGCGGGCCAGCGCCAGCGTGTCGGCCTTGCGCGCACGCTGCTGGGCAAGCCCGCCTTCGTGGTGCTGGACGAGCCCAACGCCAATCTCGACGCCGAGGGCGAGGACGCCCTGATGCGCGCCATCGACGCCATGAAGGCCAACGGCGCGACCGTGGTGATCATCAGCCACAAGCCCGGCGTGTTCCGCGCCGCCGACAAGATGCTGGTCATGCGCGACGGCCGCGTCGAGCTGTTCGGCCCGCGCGACCAGGTCATGGCCCGCCTCGTCAAGGCCGCGCAGCCGCAGCAGGCCACGCCGGCGCCGGCGGCGGCGCCCCCGCCGACCGAGGTCCGCGCCGTGGAGGGCGGCCGATGAAGCTCGACCTGACGCCCACCCGGGCCAACTACGTCGCCCCCACGTTCGGCGGCGACGACAAGGGCCCGCTCCCGCCCGAGCTCGAGCACCGCCTGAAGCGGCCGATGATGGTCGGCGCGGGCGTCATCGGCGCGTTCGTCATCGGCCTGGGCCTGTGGGCCTCGGTCGCCAGCCTCGCGACCGGCATCACCGCGCAGGCCGAGGTGCGCGCCGACGCCCAGCGCAAGACCCTGCGCCCGCGCGAGGCGGGGATCGTCAAGCAGATCATGGTCCAGGAGGGCCAGTTCGTCCGCGCCGGCCAGCCCTTGCTGCTGTTCAACGACGTCGAGGCCCGGGCGGGCGTCGACGTGATGCAGAACCAGTACGACACCCTGATCGCCCAGAGCGCGCGGTTCTCCGCCGAGGCCCTGGGCAAGACCCAGCTTGAGCTGCCCGCCGAGCTGATGTCGCGGATGACCGACCCGCGGGTCGCCACCCTGATCCGCGACCAGCAGTTCCTGTTCACCAGCCGCCAGCAGCTCTTCCAGAGCCAGTCGTCCGTGCTGGCCCAGCGAATCGACCAGCAGCAGAGCCAGATCGAGGGGATGCAGGCGCAGCTCGACTCGAACAACGAGCAGCAGCGGCTGACCGAGGAGGAGCTCGCCGGCTACCGCAAGCTGAACGAGCAGGGCTTCGCGCCGAAGACGCTGATCCTGCGCTACGAGCGCAGCCTGGCCGAGCTGGCGGGCCGCAAGGGCCAGCTCGGCTCCGAGATCGCCCGCATCAGGCAGCAGATGGGCGAGACGCGCATGCAGCTCGCCTCGCTGCGCGACGAGCGCGAAAGCCAGTCGGCCGAAGGGCTGCGCGACAGCCAGGCCAAGCTCGCCGACGTGATTCCGCGGCTGACCACGGCGCGCCAGACCCTGGCCAACACCGTCGTGCGCGCGCCGGTCGACGGCTACATCTTCAACCTGACCCAGTTCACCGTCGGCGGCGTCGTCGGCGGGGGCGAGGTGATGATGGACGTGGTGCCCTCGGGCGTGCCGCTCACGGTCACCGCGATGATCAAGCCCGAGGACGTGGACGAGGTCCACGTGGGCATGGACGCCAAGGTCAAGCTCACCGGCCTGAACCAGCGGTTCAACGATTCGCTGGACGCCAAGGTCTCGGTGGTTTCGGCCGACCGGATCACCAACGAGAAGAGCGGGCTGGCCTTCTACCGGGTCGACCTGCGGATCCCGCAGAGCGAGCTGAAGAAGCTCAAGAAGGGCGTCCAGATGACCCCCGGCATGCCGGCCATGGCGCTGATCGTGACCGGGAAACGCTCGGTCATGGGCTTCATCATTTCGCCCATTACCGACACGCTGGAAGACGCGTTCCGCGAGGAGTAGCGGCGCCGGCGCCACACTCGAACACCTCGGGATTTCCTGGGGGATTCCCGAGGCTTTTTCAGGTTGCGTATTTGGCAGGCTTCCGATACGTCTCCCCTCGGGCTCGTCTAACCTGACGCCGCAGCCGTGTGCTATGGCGTTGGGGTAATGGACCGCTGGGACGCTCCATCGGGGATGGGGGTCAAGCGTGCCAGGGGTCCCGTGTGACACAGACTGGAGAGACTAATGGCGACTTATTTCTTTGAGACGATCACCGACGCTCAGGCCTCGTCGTACAACGCGGTGTCTGACAACCTGGTGTTCGGCCAGACGGGCGAGCGCGCGAACCTGACGACGGTTCGCTACAACCCCTCGACGCCGACGCAGGCTGCGACGGTGACGATCATCTCGGGCCTGACCGGCAAGACGGTGACGTTCCCGACCTCGATCGCGGGTCCGACTGCGGACACGGTGACGGGCTACGAGAACGTGATCTTCCCGGACAGCTCGATCCTCCGCATCGGCGACACGAGCAACGAAGCCGCGATCGCGGGCGGCGCCGGCGGCGACGGCCTCTATGGCGGCGCCGGCAACGACAGCATCTCGGCGGCCGGCGGCAACGACCTGGTCCAGGGCAACGCGGGCACCGACACGATCTCGGCCGGCGCGGGCAACGACACCGTCTACGGCGGCGCTGATGGCGACACCATCGACGTCGGCACGGGCAGCAACTTCGCTCAGGGCAACCTCGGCAACGACTCGATCGAAGGCTCCACCGGCACGAGCGGCACCCTGCTCGGCGGTCAAGGCACCGACACGATCCAGGGCGGCGCCGGCCCCGACCTGCTGAACGGCAACCTGGGCAACGACTCGATCGTGTCCGGCACCGGCAACGACGTGATCCTCGGTGAAGGCGGTGACGACCAGATCACCAACGCCTCGACCGAAGGTTCGAACGTCAGCATCGACGCGGGTTCGGAAAACGACACCGTGACGGCGGGCGACGCCAACCTGGTGGTCGTGCTCGGCGACGGCAACGACTCGATCGTCCAGACCGTGACCGGCGGCAACACCGGCTCGACCGTGGCGAACATCGCGGGCAACGCCGGCAACGACTCGATCTCGACCAACAACGGCGGCGCCAACACGCTGCTCGGCGGTCAAGGCAACGACTCGATCGTGAACACCGCGGCCGCGGGTGGCGTCGACCTGATCAACGGCAACCTCGGCAACGACACGATCTCGGCCGGCACGGGCAACGACACCGTGTTCGGTGAAGACGGCAACGACGTCATCGACGCCGGCGCCGGCAACGACACCGTGAACGGCGGCGTGGGCAACGACTCGATCATCTCGGGCGCTGGCAACGACAACGTCCAGGGCGGCGACGGGTCGGACACCATCAGCAACGCGGCTGGCGGCAACGACGTCATCGACGCCGGCACGGGCAACGACCAGGTGGTCGGCGGCGCCAACAACGACAGCATCACGCTGGGCGATGGCGACGACAGCGCGACCGGTGGCGCTCTGAACGACGTGATCTCGGGCGGCGTCGGCAACGACTCCATCACGGGTGACGCCAACGACGACGTCATCACCGGCGGTGAAGGCAACGACACCCTCGACGGTGGCTCGGAAGCCGACAACCTCGACGCGGGCGGCGGCAACGACAGCCTCGTCGGCGGCGCCGGCAACGACACCCTGCAAGGTGGCGACGGCAACGACACCATCATGGGCGGCGCCGGCAACGACGCCCTCCGTGGCGGCAACGGCAACGACGTGTTCCTCTTCGCCAGCGGCGATGCGGGCACCGTCTCGCCGCCCGACCAGATCCTCGACTGGCAGGCCACCGACGGTCTGGCGTTCGGCCTCGGCGCTCTGCCGGCCGGTGCGGACGGCACGAACTACATCGAGCTGACCGCTTCGACCTACGACGCCGCCTACAGCCTGGCCGTGAGCCAGGTGGGTGGTCCGGCCATCTACGTGGTCGTCCAGGTCGGTTCGGACGTGGTGGTCTTCGCCGACAGCGACAACGACGGCGACGTCGATGACGCGGTCACCCTGGTGGGCCGTTCGCTGGCCGACATCCAGGCGGCGAACATCCTCGGGGTCTAAGTCGACCTACGAACGACGAAACAAGGATCGGGCCGCCCCTCGGGGCGGCCCTTTTCTTTTGCCCCGCCGCGCCCGCGCCGGCCGATCCGCGCGGCCGCCCTTTGCGCGCGCCGACGCCCGGGCTATGAGCGCTCACCCATGTCCAACGCGGCCATCTACCTCCACCCCAACGGCTTCGACACGTCGGGCCAGGTGCTCCTCGGGCGCCATTCCGCCGGCGAGAGCTTCCTGCGCGGCTTCGTGCGTCACGCCGACGTCGAGCGCTTTCACTTCTGGAACGTGGCCGGCCGGCCCCAGGCCGAACTCGACGCCCTCGTCGAACGGATCGAGGCGCCGACGCGCCCGATCTCCTGGATCCCCCAGACCGACCGCCGCCGCCTCGCCGAGGCCGGCGTCCTCAACTTCCCCTCGCCCGGCATCGACACCGAGGCCTGGCGCCGCCGGCTGGTGGGCGAGCAGCTCTACGCCCTCACCGGCATCACCCATACGACGGCCACCGGCCGGGTCATGCGCATCGTCGGCGACCTGCTGCTGGCGCCGCTGCACGACTACGACGCCCTGATCTGCACGTCGTCGGCCGTCCGCGCGGCCGTCGAGACCCAGATGCAGATGATGCGGGAGTACCTGGACGAGCTGCACGGCCCCCGCTGCACACCGGAACTCCAGCGGGTCACCATCCCGCTCGGCGTCAACTGCGACGACTTCCAGACCTCGCCGGCCGACCGCAAGCGCTGGCGCGACGAACTCGGCATCCCCGACGACGCCATCGTGGTGCTCTACGTCGGCCGGTTCCAGGCCAAGGCCAAGATGAACCCCGCCCTGATGGCCATGGCGCTCGAGCGCGCCGCCCGCCGCACGGACAAGGAGATCTGGTGGGTCAATTCCGGCTGGATCGAACCCGCCGGCACCGGCGACGTCTTCCACGGCGAGACCGCCAAGCTCTGTCCGTCCGTCCGCTACGTCCACATCGACGGCCGGCCGCCCGACGTCCGCTTCTCGATCTGGTCGGTCGCCGACCTGTTCATCAGCTTCTCCGACAACATCCAGGAGACGTTCGGCCTCACGCCGGTCGAGGCCATGGCCGCCGGCATCCCGTGCGTCGTCAGCGACTGGAACGGCTACAAGGACACGGTGCGCGACGGCTTGGACGGCTTCCGCATCCCGACGACCGCGCCCCGCCCGAACTTCGGCGGCGACCTCGCCTACTACTTCGACAACGCCTGGCTCATCTACGACAACTACGTCGGCGCGACCGCCCAGTACGTGGCGCTCGACCTGCAGAAGGCCGAGGATGCGCTGCTGCGCCTGTTCGAGGACGCCGACCTTCGCCGCACCCTCGGCGCGCAGGCCAGGCGGCAGGCCCGCGAGGTGTTCGACTGGGCCGCGATCATCCCCCAGTACCAGGCGCTGTGGGCCGAACAGGACGCCCGGCGGCGCGCACGCCCCCACGTCGCCCCGCGCAGCAACCCCTACCGCCCGGACCCCTATGTCCTGTTCGCGGGCTATCCGACGCGCCACCTGCAGCCGAGCGACGTCCTGGTCCTCAACCCCGGAATGACCTGGCCGGCGGCCAAGGCCCGGCTGGACGGTCCCCTGGCCGCCTACAGCCGCTTCAACCGCCCCACGGCGGCCGAGTGCGAGAAGGTGATCGTGTTCCTCGCCGAGCAGGGACCCGCGCCCGTGGCGCGCCTGCGCGAGCTGATCCCCGAGGGCCGGCGCAACTTCCTGGAGCGGGGCCTGCTCTGGCTGGCCCGCCACGATGTGGTGACGATCCACCCCGCCGCATGAGCCGATGGCGCGGAGCCAGAAACGCGAAGGCCGGACGACCGATCTCGCGATCCGTCATCCGGCCAAAGCGACACAGCCATGGAGAGCTAGGCTGACGGCCGGACCCTAGCGGAAAGCTGGACCACGGCAAAGGCGGCCGCGGATCACGAGTCGTTCAACGGCGGTCTGCCGCGCGTCAGAGGGAAACCTCGATCCGCCGGCTGACGGCCACCTTGCCGCCCCGCCAGACCCGGTAGTCGCCGACGTAGCGCCCCCTGGGCCACCCTGCGGCCGGACGCCGCTTGCCGATGAGATTGAAGTCCTCGGCCCGCCAGCGCGCCAGAGGCGGCCGGCGCACCGTGGCCAGAGTCGCGCCGTCCGGGGCCGTGAGCGTCAGCTCCGCCTCGTCCCCGGGCAGCAGGCCGATCGCGCGGACGTAGAAGATCATCCAGGGCGACGCGGCCCCCGCGAACGGTCGCACCGCGGCATCCTCGACGTCGTCCTTGCTGGGCTGGACCGCGGTGAAGCCGGCGTTCAGCACCACGCCCTGCCGGTAGGCGAGCTTCGCCGCGGCGGTGGCGGTCCAGAGCGGGGTCTGGCGGGCGCCGCAGGCCGCGGCGGCGTCCGGCGCGAACGGATCGACCACGCGCTCGCCCTGGCGCACGTCGAAATGCAGATGCGGGAAGTCGCTCATGCCGGTGATCCCGACCCGGCCGAGCGGTTGGCCCGCCGCCACGTCCTGCCCCGGCCTCACCGTCACGCTGCCCTTCGCCATGTGGCAGTAGGCGGTCAGCCAGCCGCCGCCGTGGTCGATCGACACGGCGTTGCCGCAGCCGTTCTCCGGGCCGGTCGCGTGGCCGGGCGGCTGGTCGGGGACCCCGTCGCGGATGTAGCGCACCTTGCCCGCGGCGGCGGCCAGCACCGTCACGCCGCGGCGCTGGGCGGCCATGTCCGGCAGCCGGATGTCGACGCCCGTGTGCCTGTCGTAGGTCTCGGGGCCGCAACGGTAGTCGCGTGTTCCCGGTCCCGCGTCGCGATCGACGTAGTGCTGGATCTCGCAGGTCCGGCCGGGCTCGCAGGCGATCGGCAGGCCGAGCCTCGGCGCGCCGACAGGCGCCGCGGCGGTCAGGCCGAGGGCCGGGACCGCCGCCAGGGCGGAGAGGGCGAGGCGTCGCATCGGCCGAACCTCCTGCGGCGGCGGGTCGAAACTGTGGCCGCCGTCGTCGAGCTAACCGAAACGGATCCCGGTCAGCGCCGCGAGCCGTTCGGCGTCGGCGGCGTAGACCCGGCGCAGGAACGCGACGTCCTCGGGGTCGAGGTCCCCGGCGTCGCGGCCGACATGGCTCTCGCGCTGCGCCGGCGCTGGGGCCGGCGGCAGGCCCAGGAACGCGCGCACCCGGCCCAGCGCCGGGCCGTGACCGCCGCGCAGCGCTTCCGAGGTCAGGACCAGCACCTGCTCGCGCGGGAACAGTCCGAACAGGCGCTCCATCTGCTCGCCGTAGAAGCCACGCTCGACGTAGGAGAACTCGCGATGATGCCCCCACGGGCGCCCGGGGCCGGCGGCCTCGAACAGCCGCTGGCGGCCCTCGCGCACGCACCAGGCGAACGGCCGGGTCTCCACGCCGTTCTTCGTCTCCATCCGCCAGCCCGACCACGCCCGCTCGACCGGGTCGCGCAGGACGACGATCAGCTTCATGGCCGGGTTGTAGGCCGCGATCCGCTCCAGGCTCCGCGGCCAGTAGATGTAGATCGGCGTCGCCTCGCCCGCCGGCGGGCCGCGGACCCCATGAGCGACCTGGGGGAAGCGGGCGTGGTAGCCGTCATAGTCGGGATGGTTCCAGTCCTGCGCCTCGTCGTCGAAGAAATGCAGCTCCTTCTCGGCCGGCAACGCGATGTCGCCGTAGTCGCCGAGATAGTCGAAGAGCGCCGTCGTGCCGGCCTTCTGCGCGCCGGCGACCAGGAAGTTCACGAGCGGGGCGGGGCGCGGCGCGGCCATCACCTCCCATCCCGCGCGGCGACCTTTCCGGCAAGAGGCTTTGGCCGACGCGCCGCGTCCGTTAAGAGGGCCGCATGAAGACTGTGATCCTGGCCGGCGGTCTCGGCACGCGCATCTCCGAGGAGAGCCAGTTCAAGCCGAAGCCGATGATCGAGATCGGCGGCCGCCCGATCCTGTGGCACATCATGAAGCTGTATTCGTCCTACGGCTTCAACGACTTCGTCGTCTGCCTGGGCTACCGCGGCTATGTGGTGAAGGAGTATTTCGCCAACTACGTGCTGCACAATTCCGACCTGACCGTCGACCTGAAGTCGGGC